>JAFZKR010000001.1 GCA_017551845.1 Bacteroidaceae bacterium | reverse complement strand
GCTATAGCTATGGCGGCAAGGTCATCATCGGCCGATGACTTTACTGCTGCCGGAGTGGCGTGGACGGCTGGAGCGGCTACTGTCTTGGGTTGTGCTGCTTTGGGTGCCTTCACCGCATTGCTTACAACTGTGCCAAGCAGTTTCAGAATGAAGATAAGCACGACAAGGAGCGCGATGACCATGCAGAATCCCAGTCCGGTTACCATCCAGACATGTGACCAGTTTATAACTAATGGTGTCATCATAGACTCTTTGCTTTAGAGTGGAATGTTGCTGTGCTTCTTAAGCGGGTTGGTGAGACGCTTGGTCTGCAACTGCTCAAAGCCGCGGATGATACGGGCACGAGTATATCTGGGTTCGATTACATCGTCAATATAGCCACGGTTGGCTGCCTGGTAAGGTGAAGCGAACTTGTCCTTATACTCAGCCTCCTTCTCGGCAATGAATTTCTTCTTCTCTTCGGGATCTTCGATGGCCTTGAGAGCCTTGGCCTCAAGAACGCCAACGGCACCGCTGGCACCCATAACTGCAATCTCGGCGTTAGGCCAAGCGTAGCACAGGTCACCACGCAACTGCTTGCAGCTCATTACTATATGTGAACCACCGTAAGACTTACGTACTGTAACTGTTACCTTGGGGACTGTGGCCTCACCATAAGCGAACATCAGCTTAGCGCCGTGATCAATGATGCCGGCATACTCCTGACCTGTACCGCAGAGGAATCCAGGTACATCGACCAAGGTGAGGATCTGTATGTTGAATGCGTCGCAGAAACGGACAAAGCGGGCAGCTTTGCGTGAAGCGTCGCAGTCAAGCACACCTGCCAGCCAGTTGGGCTGGTTTGCTATGATACCGGTTGAACGGCCGTTGAAACGGGCAAAACCGCAAATCACGTTCTTGGCATAATCCTTGTGAACCTCCATGAAGTCACCGTCATCAACGATAGCGTAAATAATGTCCTTCATATCGTAAGGTTTGTTGGGGTCATCGGGAACCATAGAGTTCAGTGCATCCTCCAAGCGTGCGGGATCATCCTTGCACTCCTTTACGGGAGCCTCCTCCATATTGTTCTGCGGGATAAAACTGATAAGGCGGCGGATCTCCTGCATAGCCTCATCTTCAGTGGCGGCTACGAAGTGTGTCACACCGGATTTGGTGGCGTGAACGCGGGCGCCGCCCAGCTGCTCAACTGTAACGTCCTCACCGGTAACGCTCTTTACAACCTTTGGTCCGGTGATGAACATATATGAGTTCTGTTCGGTCATCATGATGAAGTCAGTCAGGGCAGGGCTATATACAGCACCACCAGCGCAGGGACCGAATATGACTGAAATCTGGGGAACTACGCCCGATGCCAGAATGTTGCGCTCAAAAATCTCAGCGTAACCGGCCAGAGCGCATGCACCCTCCTGGATACGGGCACCGCCTGAATCGTTCAGACCGATGATGGGAGCACCCATCTTCATGGCCATATCCATCACCTTGCATATCTTCTGCGCCATAGTCTCGGACAGGGAACCGCCTATTACTGTAGCATCCTGTGCGAATACAAATACAAGACGGCCGTCAATGGTACCTGAACCTACGGCAACGCCGTCACCCAGGAATACCTTCTTATCCATACCGAAGTCATTGCAACGGTGGGTCAGGAACATATCGACTTCCTCAAATGATCCCTCGTCAAGAAGCATGTTTATTCGCTCACGGGCAGTGTAGCTGCCTTTTGCATGATGCTTCTCTATAGCAGCTGCGCCGCCGCCGGCCATTGCCTGGGCACGCTTGTCCACCAGCTTCTGAAGCTTGCTGTTATCCATTTTCTATATCACTTATTTGGGTTGTTCACAAAGTTCTGTCAGCACGCCGCAGGTGTTCTTGGGGTGCAGGAATCCTATCATCAGGTTCTCGGCTCCCTTACGTGGCTGAACGTCAATCAGACGGATACCGGCTGCCTCGGCTTCCTTAAGGGCCTCAGCTACATTCTCGACATTGAATGCGACATGGTGAATGCCACCTTTGCCGCCGTTTTTCTCAATGAACTTGGCGATTGTTGATTCAGGGCAGGTGGGCTCCAGGAGCTCAATCTTGGTCTGTCCGACCTTGAAGAAAGCGGTCTTGACCTTCTGGTCGGCTACCTCCTCAATGCTGTAGCACTTGCTGCCTGTCAAAAACTCAAAGAACGGCATTGTCTCCTCCAGTGAGGTAACGGCTATGCCGAGATGCTCAATGTGTGTAGGTTTCATAATTGTTGTGTAATTATTGTTAGTTGTATTTGTACATTATTTTAGGTTTGCAAAGGTATTTAATTTACCTTATAATAAAAAGGAAAACTTCCTTAAAATGGAGGAGATATACCATGCTTCTTTCCTTTTACCATAATCATAAGAAGTTTAGTGAGAGTTGGCCGTCACCCAAAAGATTAAATGACATCCTGTGGTAAGGAGTTGTTCCGAATTGCCTGATAGCATCCCTGTGCTTCTTGGTGGGATAACCCTTGTTCTCAAGCCAGTCATACTGCGGATACTCCTCAGCAATCTTATTCATGAAGTCATCCCGATACGTCTTGGCCAGGACCGATGCGGCTGCAATTGACATCATCTTACCGTCACCCTTTACAATGGTGGTATGCGGAATATCGGGATACGGAACGAAACGGTTCCCGTCTATAAGCAGATGCTGCGGACGCACCTTAAGCTGGTCAATAGCCCGATGCATTGCTGTGAATGATGCTTTGAGTATGTTTATCTTGTCAATCTCCTGATTATCGACTACGCCAACAGCCCATGCCAAAGCCTCGCGCTCTATTATCGGTCTGAGAGCATATCGTTGTTTCTCTGTAAGTTGCTTGGAGTCATTGAGCAGTTCATTGCTGAAATCAGGAGGCAGAATCACCGCTGCCGCATAAACAGGTCCTGCCAGACAGCCGCGTCCGGCCTCATCGCATCCGGCCTCAATCCGGCCCTCAACAAGATATGGCAATAACGGATTATGGCTCATATATCCTATTATTTCAGTCTGGGGATAATGCAGAGGAAACCTTCTACATTGTGTATATTGAATTCTATTCCTCTCTGTGAGAAGAAACTGTTCAGGGAACCGTCAGATGCAAGTTTCTCAGGAGTTCCAATCATGACACCCTTCTCTTTGTCCATCAGCCAGATGGTATCGGCTATCTGAAGGGCTAGTTCCAGGTCATGGGTGGACAGGAATATGGTCTTGCCTGTGGAACGGGACAGATTGTGAAGCAACTGCATAATTTCAACCTTGCTGGGGAAATCAAGGAATGCTGTGGGCTCATCAAGGAATATGACAGGAGTCTCCTGTGCAAGTGCCTTGGCAATCATCACTTTCTGGCGTTCACCGTCACTCAGGGTCTGTATCATGCGGTCCTTAAGCGGCTCAATGCCAACCATCTCAATGGCTTTGGCCACAACCTCATGGTCCTTCTGATGCAATGTGCCCCAGAATCCGGTATAAGGGCTTCTGCCCAGACCGATGAGATCCTCCACGCTCATATTGCGCAGGTCAGTCTTCTCTGTCAGCACAACACCGATAGTTTTTGAGAGTTCCTTGTCAGAATAGTCACGCAGGTTGCGGCCCATAATTGTTATATTACCGCTTACTGGCGGCAGGAAAGCCGACAGAGTGCGGAGCAATGTGGATTTGCCTGCACCGTTGGGGCCCAGAAGACAGGTCAGCTCACCGCCGTGAATGGTGGCATTGATATCATGAGCAACTATTGTGACATTGTTCTTGCCACGGTATCCCGTACTGAGGGACTCTATTTGAATGGTGTACATTGAGCAGAAACAGCACTAAGATAAGTGCCGCTATAATTAACATATCACTGTTCCGGATTTTCACCGGATTCCCTCTATATCGTCACCGCGGGTGACGATATCACCGTATCGGGAGGCAAAAATACAATATTTATGAATATTATTACGTGTACGATAGCCAAAAATGAATCAATAATTCGTATTTGCCTTACCCTTCTCTCGTCTATGGAGCAGGTTTGAGTGGAATTATTGTTCCAGGTTGATGAGGATGCGGAGGTTGAGCTGGCGACCGGTGAGGTAGTTGGGAATGGCGTATTGGGCTCCGCCTATCTCGGTTATCCAATAGTAGGAGTTGACGTTGTTTATTCCGAGCAGGTTGAAGCAATCCACACCTATCCATAAGTCCTTGAGGAAAGATGTCCTCCCGTAATAATGCGGGCGGGTACTTCCGTCAAATGCCTTGTATGAGAGTCCTATGTCGGCACGTTTGTAAGCAGGGGCTCTGAATACTCTTGATTCTATTCCTTTACGTGCGGGGCCGAAGGGCAGACCATCGGCCAGAGAACAACGCAGAGACATCTTCCAACGGTCGCGGCGAGGGAAGGTGTCAGTGAAATAGAGTGACAGGTTGAATCGCTGGTCCGATGGACGCGGGAGCCACTGCCCGCCTATTTTCTCCCTGGTGTTCATGATGGAGAATGTGAGCCAGGACTGGGTTCCTTCCACGAACTCGCCGAATAGTTTCATGTCGAGTCCGGCTGCATATCCGTGAGCGCAGTTCTCACCGTAATAGACAATCCTTACGTTATCCAGATTATAGGGGATAAGTCTGTCCAGTTTTTTGTAGTACAGCTCTGCGGTAAACCTGAAGGGGCGGTCAAAGACTTCAAAGTCATAATCTCCGCCGATGACTGCCTGCAGGGAGCGTTGGGCGCGGATATCCCTGTTGAGCAGTACCTGACCTATGCCTCCTGTACTCACTGTGTCCTTGAGTTCTTTATAGAAAGGTGACTGGTAATATATGCCTGTGGAGAACCTGAATGTGAAGTTCTCGTTGAACGCAGGGGTGAAGCCTGCAATGAGTCGCGGGCTGACAATGAGTTCATCATTCCAGTTCCAGTGTGACGCCCTGATACCTGCGTTGAGTGTTAGGAGACCGGCATTGAAACTGTATCTCCATGTGTCCTGTAGATAAGCCGAAATACGGTTGCTCCGGATGCTGTTGACTGACTTGATGGAGTAGTACATTTCCAACGGGCCGGATTGGGTGTAGGGGATGGTGTATCCGGCGGAATCACGCATCTCCCATTCCCTCATGCGGTCATCGACGGATTCCGTCCTGTATTCAGTTCCCCAGCTGATGGTTCCTGCGGCACCTGTCTTGTGCTCTCCCTTGAGGGAGACGGTAAAAACTTTGGATTCGAGCCGGTTACGGGCATGTTGCATGAATGTTCCCACAGCAAGCTGACGCTGGTTATTGTCTCCGTCAAGCCAATACTGGCTTATTATGTCGAACGATTCGCTCTCCCGGCTGCCGAAGGCCGACAGATTTAGTTGGAGTACGCTCTTGTCACCTATCTTGCGCTTTATGTCCATTGCGGCGGTCGTGGTGTTGAAGCGGTCGCTCTCCCAACCGTCGAAATAGACCTCGAAATGTCTGGGGTTCTCGGCCGTACCGAAACTTGTGCTGCGAGTTGAAGGTGTGAAATTATACCTGTTCAGGGAGATATTGCCTATCAGCCCAATATACCAGTTCTCGTCAGGGGTCCAGCTCAGGTATGTCTGGCAGTCAAGGAACGAGGGGGCATACTCGCCTTTGGTGTCAAGTGTGCCGAGCAGATATGAGGTGGTCTTGTATCGGACACTGCCGGAGAAACTGAACTTGTCATTACCGGCTCCTACAAAGGCACTGCCTCCAAGCAGACTTGCGGTGAGGACGGATTCGAAACCCTTGGGCTTGCGGTAGGTTATGTCCAGAACTGATGACATCCTGTCCCCGTATGATACGTCGAATCCTCCTGTTGAGAACCCTATTGTTTCCACCATATCAGGGTTGATGAAGCTGAGTCCCTCCTGTTGTCCTGCACGGACCAGGAGCGGACGCATGATTTCCGAACCGTTCACATAGACACTGTTCTCGTCAAAATTGCCTCCTCGAACATTGTACTGGCTGCTAAGCTCGTTGTGGCTGCTTACACCGGGCTGTGTGGCTATGATTGATTCTACGGAGCCGCCGCCTGTATCGGCATTGAAGCGCAGTCCCTCAGCACTTATCTGCTGGATACCGCCTGTCTGACGCCGTGTTCCGGTTATCTCCACTCCTTCAAGGGCGAATTGTGCAGTGGGGAGCATTATGTCTAAGCGGACGGTATCCGGGGGCGATGGAAGGACGCGCTTTCGTGTTTCGTGTCCGATAAGCCGGAAGGTGAGGCGCACGGTGTCATCAAGGGTGGTGACGGTCAATGAATAGTCACCCTTGAGATTGCTCATGGAGGACTGCATGGTCCTGTCTTCATTGACGGTCACCAGCTCGACAGGATTCCCGTTCTCATCGGTGATATGTCCGTGTACATACACACGACGTGCACTGGCAGTATCAACCGCCGATGCAATCAAAAGCAGGAGCAAAATGGACTTGCCCCATGTTCCGGACTTTTGTTTTTTTATCCTCATCCGGAATAATAAACGTAAAAAACTGCCCGAACGTACATTCAGTGCAATTATTATTGCTAAATTCGCAAAAACTATATTGTATGGAAAAGTTCAGCATATTATTGACCAACCGCCGCAGCATGCGTAAGTTCACGGAAGAGAAGCTTACTGAGGAAGAGAAAAAGACCATTCTACGTGCCGCACTGATTTCACCTACTGCAAAGAACAACCGCGGATGGGAGTTTGTGGCAATTGATGACCCTGCTGTACTTGAGGCTCTGTCCAAGAGCCGCGAGATGGGTTCTGGTTTTCTGGCCGAGGCTGTGTTTGCGGTTGTGGTGCTGGGTGACCCCACAAAGACCGACTGCTGGGTTGAGGATTGCTCCATAGCAGCTATAGATATGCAGTTGCAGGCTGAGGATCTGGGGCTGGGAAGTTGCTGGTGTCACATGCGTGGCCGCTCAAACGCTGAGGGTAAAACAACTAAGCAGACTATCATTGAACTGTTGGGCGTTCCGGAACAGTATGAGCCGCTATGCATTGTGGGTGTGGGCCACAAGAATATGGACCGCAAGCCTTATGAGGATGACAAGATTGAGTGGAGTAAAGTACACTGGGGTAAGTTCTAAGGCGGAATGAAAATAGCATTGGTGGGAGCAGGCCGTGTGGCTTCATGTATGGGACCACGTCTTAAAGAGGCCGGGCATACGGTTACGGGGGTTTACAGCCGTACCATAGAGCACGCCCGCGAGCTTGCTGCAGCTGTGGGCGCTCATGCTGTTGACCGGCTTGAGGCACTTCCGGAGGCCGATGTCTATCTTACAATGCTGAGTGATGATGCCCTGTTGCAGCTGGCTCCTGTCATAGTGAAGGGAAGGAAACAGGCTTTGTTCCTGCATACAGCCGGCAGTGTGCCGATGGATATATGGAAGGAGGCTGGGGCTGTACGTTACGGAGTGCTGTATGCTATGCAGACTTTCTCCAAAGGCATAAAGGTTGATTGGGGGCAGGTTCCTGTATTCATTGAGGGAAGTTCCGCCAAAGAATTGGAGAGTGTGCGGAGAATGGCTCTTGACCTGTCACCGAATGTTACTCCGTTAAGCTCCAAAGGCCGAAAAAAACTGCATGTGGCAGCAGTGTTCACCTGTAACTTTACAAATCACATGTATGCCATAAGCGAACAGCTGCTGAATGAGGAGGGTGTGCCTTTCAGTGTGATGCTGCCGCTGGTGCGTGAAACTGCCCGCAAGGTGGAGACACTAAGTCCTGCCGCAGCACAGACCGGCCCTGCTATTCGTGGTGACCGCAAGGTGATGAAAGAACATTTGGAACTGCTTAGTGAGCATAAGGAATATGCTGATATTTATCGGCTGGTATCAACTGACATAAATAAAGAACTTAAATGATAAACTATGACCTGAACGCTATCAGAGCCCTGATTTTCGATGTCGACGGAGTACTCAGCAAGCCTGTCATGGCCCTGTCGCCCGATGGCGATCCTGTGCGTACCGTAAACGTGAAGGACGGATATGCAATGCAGCTTGCCGTCAAGATGGGCTTGCACTTGTGCATAATAACAGGGGCCCGTGTGGAAGAGGTCCGCAAACGCTATGAGGGGCTCGGGATAAAGGATGTCTATATTGCATCAAGCATAAAGATAAACGATTTCAACCAGTTTGTGGAGAAATATGATCTTAAGCCGGAAGAGATACTCTATATGGGCGATGACATTCCGGATTGGCAGGTTATGAGCCGTTGCGGCTTGCCTTGCTGCCCAGCTGATGCATGTCCTGAGATTCAGTCTCTCTGTAAGTATGTATCGCCCTTCAATGGAGGTGAGGGTTGCGTTCGCGATGTACTGGAGCATGTGCTCAAGGTGCAGGGCAAATGGATGAAGGATGACCACGCGTTCGGGTGGTGATATTTGAAGGGTTATGATAAAGGATATACCTTATAAATTGATTCTGGCTTCGAACTCTCCGCGCCGTAAGGAACTGCTGGCAGGCTTGGGACTGGAGTTCAGTGTAAAGGTTATAGAGGGGATAGACGAGTCCTGGCCCGAAGGGTTGAAAGGGGAGGAGATACCGCTGTTTATTTCACGTAAGAAAGCGGCTCCCTATAAGCAGTTGATTGCTCCCGATGAGCTTGTGATAACGGCCGATACTATAGTATATGTTGATGGGCAGGTATTGGGAAAACCGATGGACGAGCTTGACGCCAAACGTATGCTGCGGTTGCTATCGGGGCGCGAACACGAGGTGATTACCGGTGTGACGTTCCTTACCTCAAGGCGTGAGCACAGTTTCGCTGTGACAACCCAGGTGAGGTTCTGCAAACTGAGTGAGGAGGAGATTGACCATTACGTTTACCACTACATCCCGATGGACAAGGCCGGAGCTTACGGTATTCAGGAGTGGATAGGTTACGTGGGGGTAGAGTCCATTGAGGGCAGTTATTTCAATGTGGTGGGGCTGCCTGTCCAGAGGCTCTACCGCGAACTGCTGGAATTTGTAAGTACAGACCGAGACTGTAATGGAGAATAACAATTGATAAACAACAAAATACCGGATATTATGCTTAAGAGAACTTTTCTGTTTACAGCTGTTTTCAGCTCTTGCATGTGCATGAATGCACAGAACCCAATTATCAGCACCATGTTTACTCCTGATCCTGCGCCGTTCGTGTATGGCGACAAGGTGTACCTGTTTGTTGATCATGATGAGGATGGTCGCAACCGTGATTTTAATATGAAGGACTGGGCTCTATTCAGCACTGAGGATATGGTCAACTGGACTTATCTGGGGACACAGGTTACAACCGCTACATTCAAATGGGCCCGTCAGGGACAACGTGCATGGGCCAGTCAGGGTGTAGAGCGCAACGGCAAGTGGTACTGGTACGTGTGCTGCAACAAGGCTACCGGAGGCGATGCCCTCGCAGTGGCTGTGGCCGATGATCCGCAAGGTCCGTGGACCGATGGCATAGGCGGACCTCTAGCCGAAGGATTCGGATTCATAGACCCTACGGTGTTTGTGGATGATGACGGCAGGGCATACCTGTTCTGGGGCAACAAAGGTCTGTGGTACGGTGAACTGAATGATGATATGGTATCATTCAAGGATGGCTGGAAAGAGGTTCCCGGCTATCACGATCCCGAGTGTTTCGGAGAGCTTCAGTCCAAGATGAACTGGGCGAAAGGCCGGAACGAGATGATGACTCAGTATGAGGAGGGTCCGTGGCTCATGAAGCGTAACGGTACATATTATCTTTCTTATCCGGCAGGAGGTGTACCGGAACATATGGCATACTCTACTGCACCTACCATAAACGGCCCTTGGACCTATCGCGGACGTATTATGGATGAGGCGGTGAACAGTTTTACCATTCACGGAGGAAACATCACGTTCAAGGGCCGTGACTTCATGTTCTACCATAACGGCGGACTGCCGGGCGGAGGCGGTTATAACCGTTCGGCCTGCGTGGAGGAGTTCAAGTTCAACGAGGACGGCTCCTTCCCCTTCATTCCGTTTACCAAGGAGGGTGTGGTGAATCCTGTCAAGAATCTGGATCCCTACAAGCGGGTGGAGGCTGAGACACAGGCTGAGTCTCGCGGGCTCAAGGTGGATCGCCGCGCAGGTCGTGACCATTTCGTGACAGACATCAGTGACGGAGACTGGATTCGCGTACGTTCCGTTGATTTCAAGGATTGCGGACAGAAGGCAGTGGTAGTTGTGGTCGGCGAGCAGAAGGGCAGCGGTATCATTGAGTTCTATACTGACAACATGGAGGGTGAGCCGTTCTGCAAGGTTCCGGTTAATACGGATAACGCAGGATTCCGCACGGCAGCATTCACATACCTTATTGATACTGATGTCAAAGGAGTACATGATGTATATCTCGTGTTCCGCTGCGAGTCTCCGGAACCGTTTACCCTGGACTGGTGGCAGTTCAACTCCCATGCCAACATGCCTATAGTACAGACACGGTTCACTGCCGATCCTGCTCCTGTCGTGATAGACGGCAAGGTGTTCCTATATACCACTCATGATGAGGATGGCGCCCGCGGGTTCCAGATGTTTGACTGGCTGCTCTATACATCGGATGATATGGTGAACTGGCAGGACCACGGGGCAGTGGCTTCGTTAGATGATTTCAAGTACTATGACGGAAAGAACGGTGCCTGGGCAGAGCAGGTGGTTGAGGCAAACGGTGCATATTACATGTACTGCCCGATTCACGGTCACGGGATAGGTGTTCTGATGTCCGATTCCCCATATGGACCGTTCCATGACCCATTAGGCGAGCCATTGGTTTGGCAGAGGGAACATTGGGATGACATTGACCCCACTGTATGGATTGATGATGACGGGCAGGCGTATATGTACTGGGGTAATCCCAACCTGTATTCGGTCAAGTTGGGCAAGGATATGATTTCGCTTGCCGGCCCCATAGTCAAGCATCCTAAGATAGAGGATTATCAGGAGGGACCTTGGTTCTGGAAACATGGCGCACATTATTATGTGGCTTTTGCATCCACATGCTGTCCGGAGGGAATAGGTTACGCCATGAGTGACTCTCCTGAGGGGCCGTGGGAGTACAAAGGTCATATTATGGACCATACGGTGCGTACCCGGGGAAATCATCCCGGAATAATCGAGTACAAGGGTAAAAGCTACGTGTTCGGCCTGAACTATGACATTATGCATCTCAAGACGTTCGCCCATGCAGAGCAGCGTTCCGTTTCAGTGGCCGAGATGCGTTACAATCCGGACGGCACCATTCAGGAGGTTCCTTATTTCCTTGACAATGTGGTGGAGCAGGTGAAACCGTTCAATCCCTACATTACCGAAAGGAAAGACCGTATTGAGGCTGAGACTATGGCTTGGGGTTACGGTCTCAAGACTTCACGTGTAAACAGGAATGATGAGGAGAATGATGAGCCGGGTTACATTCGTTCGAATATGTACGTCCACGATATTGACAACGGTGAATACATTCTGGTGCGGGGTGTTGATTTCGGGCAGAAGGGAGCCAGGAAATTCGTGGCGTCAGTAGGATCGGAAGGGATAGGATGCATCGAGATTCATTTAGACAGCAAAGATAGTCCTGCTGTGGCTGTGATGCCGATTACGCCAACAGGCGGTCAACTGGAGTTCAAGACATTTACTGAGAAGATAAAGAAACGCATAAAGGGCACTCATGACCTTTACTTCGTATTCACGGGAGTGGGCAAGGACCTGTTCACCTTTGACTGGTGGAGGATGAAATGACAGTGTGTCATCATTTGCGCGTGACGATGGCAATGCTCAACTCGTAAAGCAGATAGATGGGCAGAGTCACAATGCTAAGCGTGAAGATATCGGTTGTGGGAGTTATTATCGCCGCTATGATCAGTATTACTACTATGGCATGGCGGCGGTAATGTTTCATGAATTCCGAGTCGATAAGGCCAAGCTTGCCGAGAAACCATGCTAAAATGGGCAGTTCAAAGAGTATGCCCATAAGCAGGGTGAGGGTTATGAGCAGGTTGGTATAGGACTCCAGGGTTATTATGTTGGGTACGTCGGCGCTTACCTGATAGGTTCCTAAGAAACGGAAAGCCAAGGGGAATATAATAAGGTAATCCAGTACAATGCCGGACATGAAGAGTATATAGGACCATACCACAACCTTTGTGGTGCTGCGACGCTCGTTCCGGTGAAGCGCAGGCGACACGAATCCGAACAGCAAATAGAGCGTGTAAGGCATTATTATCACCAGACTTATGTAGAAAGCCATCTTCATGTGTATCATGAACTGGGCTGTCAGGGTGGTGCTGAACAGTTCAACATTGAAGTCCTGCAGGGGTGTTGCATCAATACCTATTGAACCGGCGAGTGCGACTATCCACCGGTAGAGGATGAAATCGGGACTGCTCGGGGCCAGAATGAATCGGAAGAGCGGCTCCTTGAAGCAGAATGCGACAATAAAACCCACCAGTGCTACGGCGAGAATACGCAGGATGACATCCCTGAGCGCATCAAGATGATCCCAGAATGTCATGTGGTTGTCATCGGTGGATGCCATAGCGGCGGGAATGACGATTTACGGGGATACAGAATTACGGATTATTTGGATTCCGCCTCCTTCTTGTTATCATCGGCAGTTTCATCGGGAGTGTTGATTTCCTTTTCAACTTCTTTCATTCCCTCTTTGAAACTCTTTACTCCCTTGCCCATGCTCTTCATAAGTTCAGGAATACGCTTGGCACCGAACAGAAGCAGTATTACCAGAACAATGAGTATTATCTCAGGGGTACCTAATCCGAGTAAAAGCAGATGTAATTTCATTATGTATGTTTTGAGGTTTGTAATTGGCAAATATAAACCAATTTGCGGAATTATGGGAAGCGGATTCCGTTTTTTTGTCCTCAGACTGCATTTTGGATGTTATGGGATTGCAGGAACCGTGGAAAATACCTAATATTGCAAAACACAAATTACAAAGAATATATGTATTCAGGCGGTTTTTTCATTACAGGAATCCAGCAGATAGGAGTAGGTACCACATCGGTTTATGATTCATGGAAATGGTACATTGACATTTTCGGAGTTGATATCCGTATTCTTGAGGATGATACAGTGGCTGAGCGTATGCTGCCATATACCGGCGGGAAGCCGCAGAAACGTCACGCTGCGATTGCCATGAACCTTCAGGGTGGAGGCGGATTCGAGATATGGCAATATTCGGACCGTAAACCGGAGCCTGTAGGCTTTCAGGTCAAGGTGGGTGACCTGGGCATTTTCTGCGCCAAGGTCAAATGCCGCAATGTAGAAAAAGCCCATGCATACGTAAGTGCCAAGTGGGATAAAGTTAGCCCCATTGTAACTGCTCCTGACGGATCCAAGACATTCTATGTAACAGATCCCGCCGGTAACTGGTTCCAGGCAGTTCAGGATGATTACCTGCTTCTGGATGAAGGTAAAGAGTTCGGTGGAATGCTGGGCTGCATGATTGGTGTGACTGATATTGACAAGGCACTAAAGGTATATTCGGACATATTGGGCTATAAGGTCAAGGTTTTTGATGTAAAGGGTAAATCCGTGGACTTGGAGCCGTTGTCAGGCGGTGACGGTGAGTTCCGTAGGGTGATGCTCAAATGGGCCGAGCCTAACAAGGGTGCGTTCGCTCCCATTTTCCCTACAGGATACATTGAACTGGTACAATGCCTGGACCGTGAACCTCGCAAGATTTATGAGGGCCGATACTGGGGTGACCCGGGATTCATACAGATATGCTTTGACGTGACCGGAATGGATGAACTGGCCAAGTGGTGTTCCGAGAACGGTCACCCGTTCACCGTTGACAGTTGCCCTGACGGCAAACAGTTCAATATGGGTGATGCCGCAGGCCGTTTCACTTACATAGAGGATCCGGACGGAACACTGATAGAGTTTGTGGAGACATATCGTATTTCAGTGGCCAAGAAGCTTGGATGGTATATCAACCTGGTCTATCGTCATCGGGAGAAACCTCTCTCCAAGTTGCTGTTCCGTGCCATGAAAATGAACCGGAAGAAGTTTGACTGATGCTGAAACAGTAAAAAAACGTGATCAAGTTTGTCAAAATCCGTCAATACATAGAAATCAGATTAGGATAATCCGTTTTGACCATCTAATTTTGGATGAGTTTGTAAAACGGATCATAATTTGGATTATGGGAAATCTCATAGATTTGATAAAGGCCGATGTCCGTTATGAGGATTCGCTTAAGGCCTGCATGAACTGTGGTATTTGTACTGCAATCTGCCCGGCTGCCGAATTCTATGACTATGACCCGCGCCGTATATGTGATACCATCCAACGCGGTGATGAGGAACAGGTGGAGAAACTGCTGCGTTCCGATACCATCTGGTTCTGTGGGCAATGCATGTCATGCAAGCCACGTTGCCCACGCGGAAATGTGCCCGGTGCAGTAATCAATATTTTGCGTAAGGTATCGCAGGAGATGGGTTATTACAAAGAGAGTCACATGGGGCGCCAGCAGGTGGATCTGATGGAAGGAATAGGTAATAATATTCTTGAAATAGGCTACTGTGTTCATCCTGATAAGGTTGTTCCTGAAAAGCATCCTGAGCAGGGTCCTGTTTGGGAATGGTACATCAAGAACATCAAGGCTATCGCTCCCAAATTAGGTGCCAATTATCACGGTGAGGGTGCAGGCGCACTACGCAAAATCAACGCCGAGACGATGGAGGAACTGCGAAACATATTCCGTGTAACCGGAGGCATGGATTTCCATGACACTATTCTAAACGGCCCGCACAATGAATAAGTTCGGTTTTGTCATTAAGACTCCACGTTCAGAGAATATGGATAAGGTGTCTCTTGAGAGATACCGCATGTTGCTGGAACGTGCTCCGTCATTCAAACGCTGTTTCCAGTGCGGATGCTGCAGTGCTACCTGTTCTGCACGCCAGTTTACCGATTTCAACATACGCCGCATTCACACTTCTTTCCGTCGTGGCGAGTACGAAGGACTGGAAGAGGAGTTGAAGAAATGTATGCTCTGCGGAAAGTGTACTTTGGTCTGTCCCCGTGGGGTAAACCTTCGTTCGCTGATTATCAATATGCGTCAGATTCTTGACGAAACTAAACAGTAAGACAAGATGAAGATACACGCATATCCATATAATGATTTTGTGATACCGTTCCTTATTGGAACATTACTGTTATTCAGCATTATCATTTACAAGTACATCCGCTGGATACGCAAGTTCAGCCATGAGCAGCGCAAGGTAATACGCAGTAACTGGTACTCCTGGAAAATATTCCCCGCTATCTGGGAAATGATACGTGAGGGGTTGCTCCACGTTCGTATCCTCAAGAAGAACCTGCTGTTGGGTATTATGCACCAGGCATATGCTTTAGGCTGGTTCCTGCTGATAGTGGTTGGTGCCATAGAGAGCCGTGACGCATTCTACACCTTGCAGCATGAGCAGTCAATAGAGACCGTACGTGAACTTGAAAACCAGAACGGCTGGATAGTTTACAACAAGGGTGAAAACCGGGATCCGGAATTTCTCAACCCCCGCCGTTACCGTGTTGAGACTGAAGACGGAATAGCCCGTATCCATTATCATCGTCCATTCTACGTTGGCATTTTTTACCGTTATTTTGTACATAAGACTCCAGCTTCATTCCGTCAGCACAAGGCCTATTCAGACCTGATGGATGCTTTGCTGCTGTATGTGTTCCTGGGTCTCACGATGGCCATTATCAAGATTTTCTGGTCCAAGATTCTGGGCATGCGGCGCACCACCAAGCATACTCTGGTTGACAGGTTCGCCAAGTTCTCTCTTTGGATGATATTCCCCATGCGTCTGCTTGCAGAGTCAGTCACTGCCTGTCTGTACGGAAACGGGGGCTTCTTTACCCAGGCTGTGGGAAATCTGTTTGATCCTATGATTGTTCGTGGTCTTGAGACATCAGTCTGGATGCTCTACTCACTTATGCTGGGTGTCTTCTTTATCACAATGCCGTTCACCCGATACATGCACATCTTTACGGAGTTGCTGCTTATCTATTTTCGCAAAATTGGTGTAAGAGAGGAGACAGATAAGACCGGCTATACTTATTTTGAACTGAACGCATGTTCTCGTTGCGGTGTGTGTATATCGGGCTGTCCGATTGACAGAGTGCTGGAGAATCATGAGATACAATCTGTATATCTTATCCGCAGCCTTCGCAATCAGGAGCATGGCAGTCGTCTCAAGATGATATCCGATAACTGCCTTATGTGTGACCGATGCACTGTTGACTGCCCCGTAGGCATAGATTTGAGCGCTTTGCGACGTCAGACCAGAGCAAAGGGTGCAATTGACACCACAGGCAACTACATTTACCTGAACAAGACACAGACCCCTTTCAATGCAATAGGTCGTGTAGCCTACTTCGGTGGATGTATGTCACATCTTACTCCGGGCATTACAGAGTCAATGGAACGCATATTCTCTGCCGCTGACCAGAAATACTGGTATATGGACAAACTTAACACCATATGTTGCGGCCGTCCGTTGCAACAGCAGGGATTTACAAATCAGGCAGCTGAATTACGTAAGAAAAATACTGATCTGATAGAGAAATCAGGCGCTACGATGCTCGTAACATCCTGCCCCATCTGCTATCAGTCATTCAAGAAGGAATACAACCTGAGCATACCTGTTGTTCACCACACTGAATACATTGACATGCTCATTAAGCAGGGTCGTATCAAAGTGCGTCATGATGACCGAAAGGTGTCATATCATGATCCTTGTGAACTGGGTCGCGGTTGTGGCATTTATGATGAACCTCGTGAGGTGCTCAGTGCCGTGACTAACCTTCAGAAGACCCGTTTCCAGAGAGAGAAGAGTGTGTGCTGCGGATTCAACCTGGGTGATACCAGGCTCAGCATTGAGGAGCAGACCCAGATAAGGAACGCATCACTACAGAACCTGACAAGCAAGCCGGTAGATGCAATAGTGACTGCCTGCCCTATGTGTAAGAAAGCGTTCCAGCATGCCACAAATGACTATCCTGTAATGGATATTGCCGAAGTTGTGGCAGAGAACCTGATAAACTGACAAGATTATGGCAAACCGATTTTGGAATGAATATCAGAAGGCTATAGCCGATGACCACTACTTTTATGAGCGCAGTTGTATCCGTCAGACCTTCTTCCCCGGATCAGAGGCCGCATTCCTGCGTATGCTCCGCGAAGAACTGAACAAGGATATCTTTGATGATTTCCGTCAGCACACCTGCACCGGTATAGGTTACCATACTGATGTGGTTCCTCTTGAAACCACAATGACAGTTGTTGCACGCCTCTTTTCACTTATGACAGAACACGGTTATGAGAACTACGTTCCCTCTTGCGTAACATCATTCGGAGTGTTCACTGAGATGTGTCACATGTGGCAGGAGCATCCGGAGCTTCTGGAGAAGACCCGTGAGAACCTCTACAAGGCTTGCAAACGCGAGTTCAATATACCCAAGAACATTGCTCACCCATCGGATGTGATATATCATTTCCGCAATGAACTGGCTGAGAAGATGAAATACCGTCTGGTAAACCGTTTTACAGGGAAGCCTCTCAAGGTGGTGGAGCATATAGGCTGTCACTATGCCAAGATATTCCCTGACAAGGGTGTAGGTAAGGCCGAGTTTCCCTATGTGCTGGCCGGCATGATTGAGGCTTGGGGTGGTGAAGTGGTTGATTATCCTGAACGTCGTCACTGCTGCGGATTCGGATTCCGTCAGTATTTAGTGCAGGAAAACCGCGGATATTCAGTCTCCAACACCAAAAAGAAACTGGAATCAATGGAGCCGTATGAGCCTGATTTCATAGTATCCAACTGCCCTGGCTGCTCTATGTTCCTTGACCGCTGGCAATACACCATTGCTGAGATGGAACACAAGACATATGACCGTGAGGGATACGGCATCCCTGTGCTTACTTATGAGGAGATGGCCGGCTTGCTGTTAGGCTACAACCCGTGGGAACTTGGTCTTCAGATACATCAGATTCAGGCAGAGCGCCTGCTTGACAAAATAGGCATACAGTATGATCCCAAGGAGAAGTACAAATCGGCCGATGGAAAAATACTACGTGCCCCTGAAAAACCTGAGAACCTGTTAGTGTAAATTGTTGAGTATGAAAAAAGTCGCTATAATAGGAGCCGGTCCCGCCGGCATAGAAGCTGCATCGGTGTTGGCCAAGCAAGGAGTTCAGGTAACTCTTTTTGAGAAATCAGAATCACCGCTTAAGAATATTCAGGACAAGGCATTCTTGTTCCCCAACTTCCAGACAGCTCAGGAGATAGCCGATGACCTGAGCGGTAAGTTGCTTACTGACGGTATAACCACTGCATTGGGAACGGATATTTCCGATATCAGATGGCAGGGCTCCGAATGGAAACTGTTTGATGCCAAAGGTCAGACATACGTGGCTGATGCTATCCTTGTATCTACAGGTTATCAGGTTTTTGATGCTCACAGGAAGGAGGAGTTGGGGTACGGTATCTACAAAGGTGTGATCACATCGCTTGATATGGAGCAGATGATAAAGCACGGCAAGATACTGAATGCTAACGGCGATGAACCTAAACGTATTACGTTCCTGCAGTGCGTAGGCTCTCGTGACGAGAAAAGCGGTAACCACTACTGTTCAAAAATATGCTGTGTGACAGCTGTCAAACAGGCTATTGAGGTACGCAAGCAATTGCCCAAGTGTGATGCATCGGTTTTTTATATGGACTTGCGTATGTGGGGCCAGGGATTCGAAGAGATGTATCGTGCTGCACAGGAAAAATACGGCGTAAATTTTATACGTGGACGTATATCAGAGGCTGCCGGTACATTTGACGGCCGTGTACAGCTCAAGAGTGAGGACACCCTGATGGGACTGCCGCTCAAGATGACCACTGATTTGCTTGTTCTTATGGTAGGAATGGAAGCATCGGCAGGTACGAAGATTCTGGGCAAGGCATGTGATATATGTGGGGAGTACGGTTTTATCCGCACTGTGAACCCTCATCTTTATGACAATGAGACAGACCGTCCAGGGTTGTTCGCCGCAGGCAGCTGCAAGCGTCCCATGAGTATCTCTGATACTGTAAATGATGCCCGTTCCGCAGCACTCTCCATAATGGCATATTTAGATACGCTATAGTATCTGTTTGTATTCCATGTATCGATTTTTATATCTGTTCAGGTGTAAAAATCGTTTTTTTTATATACGTTTGTTGTTGAAAGAATAACCTATACTATTATATGTTTACCAACGAGAATGGGCTTTATGTAGCCCACGGTCCTGAAGGACCTATATCCATTTGTGGAAAGATGGCAAACCGTCACGGTTTGATAGCAGGTGCAACCGGAACCGGTAAAACCGTAACCCTGCAGGTTCTTGCCGAAACATTCAGCCAAGCTGGCGTACCCTGTTTTATGGCCGATATGAAGGGGGATCTGAGCGGAATAAGCCAACCTGGTGCACTCAGTGGTTTTATTGAGAAGCGTATCGCAGAGTTCGGGATTCAAACTCCGGTATTTGAAAGTTGTCCTGTACGTTTCTTTGACGTGTTCGGCGAGCAGGGACATCCCATGCGCACTACAATCTCCAATATGGGGCCTCAGCTGCTTTCACGTCTGCTTGGTCTTACCGATGTACAGGAGGGCGTTTTGAACATAGTATTCCGTGTCGCCGATGAACGGGGGCTTTTGCTCATTGACCTGAAGGATATGCGGTCTATGCTTAATTATGTGGCTCAGCATGCATCGGAACTGACAACTACATACGGGACTGTGAGTGCGGTAAGTGTGGGGGCAATACAGCGTGCTCTGCTCACTCTGGAGAATCAGGGTGGTGAGCTTTTCTTTGCGGAGCCGTCATTTGACATATTTGACCTGATGCAGACGGAGGGAGGCCGCGGCGTGATGAATGTGCTTGCAGCTGACCGTCTTATGCTCAATCCCAAGCTTTACTCCACATTCCTGCTTTGGCTGTTGTCAGACCTATATGCCCAACTGCCGGAGGTAGGTGACTTGGAATTGCCCAGATTGGTGTTCTTCTTTGATGAGGCTCATACCCTCTTTGAGGATACATCAAAGGCCCTTGTGGATAAGATCGAGCAGGTGGTACGCCTTATACGCAGTAAGGGTGTAGGAGTATATTTTGTGACGCAGAGTCCTACTGATATTCCTGAGAATATTCTCGGGCAGCTTGGTAATCGAGTACAGCATGCCTTGCGTGCATATACTCCAAAGGACCAGAAAGCTGTCCGTACTGCAGCTCAGACATTTCGTGCCAACCCGCAATTCAAGACTGAGGATGCCATTATGGAACTCGGTACAGGTGAGGCACTTGTCTCGTTCCTTGACGAGAAGGGCGTACCAGGTATGGTTCAGCGTGCCAAGGTTCTCTTCCCGCTTAGTCAGATAGGTGCTATCAGCGAGTCACAGCGCAAGCAGTCCATTAACGCTTCAAGACTGTTCGGGAAATATGACCGTGTAATAGACCGTGAGAGTGCATTCGAGGTCTTACTGGCTGAATCAGAGCGGGAACAGGCCGAACTTCAGGCTGCTGCCGAGGAAGAGGAGCGTAGCTTGCGAAGGACAAAGGAGGCAAAGGCCGAAAAAGAGCCCAAAGAGAAGAAAACCAAAAAATCAGGTGGTCTGGGATCAAAGATTTTCGCAGCTGCAGTGGGTGCTGCAATCTCATCAGTCAGCCGCAGTGTGGGTAATGAGGTTGCAAACAAGGTCACAGGTAAAAAGACAAAGACCAAAACTACCGGTAAGAGTATTGCCAACAAGGCTATCGGCAATGCCACTACTACTGCCACCCGCACTCTTACGCGCTCAATTCTGGGAAACCTTCTCAAATAACAGTACATAATAGCATAAAAAAGTCGTTTCCTTGTGCCATCGCTAATATGACACAAGGAAACGACTTTTTTATTATGTGCTATTTTTCAATCCAGCCAATAACTTCACCCTTTGAGACGAGAGCTCCGTGCTCTTTCTCTACTGATACCAGATGGCAGTTATAGGGAACTGAAATGTTGTCGATAAATGTATTGCCGAGAGTCTGAACGCCGCATATCCAGTCTCCCTTCTTGTACTTCTTGCCGAATGGCGGGTTGCAGGACTGGTCAACGTAATCAAGATCCCAAATTACTCGACCGGTTACAGCTGCTTGAACAGGTTCAGCATCGGGATGCAGAATGGCTCGTTTGTCGGCTGCACTGAAGTGTTTTACAGGAGAGCCTGCGGTGCCGGCCTGAGCCTTCTCCATGCGCTCCATAAGATCCTTGTTGAACTGGTCCTTAGCCTGACCGCTCTTGTACTCGCGGTACTGTTTCTCATGCATTGCGAACTCAAAGAGTTCCTCATCGTCCTGACCGCGGTCCCAGCCGTTCTCCTTCATCTCTTTCTCAAAGCGCGGGAGCTCGTTAGGGTAGAGTACCTGAGGATCATCGGTATAGAACTCGAATCCTTTCTCCTTGGCAATCTCCACAATCTCGGGAGCCAGCTCGCCGGGCAGTTTACCTGACTTGCCCAGTACCATGCCCCACATGGCGGGATCCATACGGGTAAAGGGCTTCTCGTCCATTGACTTGGAGTAGAGGTTCATAAGTGCAGCGTTCTTTACATACTGGCTGAACGGTGTAACCAGGCAGGGAGTACCCAGCATGGGCCATATACGCTGTACCTCATCGAACAGTTCAACGAGCAACTCATCCTCGGAGAGTTCCTTTTCACCCTTCTTCTTGAGGTTTGCGTTGATGGCGGCGTGCATGCCCTTGAGGTCGGCCATGAGTGATCCCATCATACCGCCGGGCAGGCCGCAGCCTACCAGCAGTGAGCTCATGAGTGAGTTCTTGGGGTCGATCCAGTAGCCCAGGAAGTCGTCCATAAAGCTCTGGGTGAGTGAACGGGCCTCCATGTAAGCCTTCATGTTGATATCCTTAACCAGGAATCCGGCATCCTTGAGCATAGCCTGAATGGTTATTACATCAGGATGAACCTTACCCCATGACAGGGGCTCCATGGCTACGTCCAGAACGTCACCGCCGGCCTTGGCAACCTCAAGCATTGAGGCAACAGCAAAACCGGGGCCGTTGTGGCCGTGGTACTGTATGATGATATCGGGATGTTTCTCCTTGATGGCGCGTACAATTGTGCCCAGCATAGCGGGACGGCCTATGCCGGCCATATCCTTGAGGCATATCTCCTGTGCGCCGCCCTCGATAAGCTGCTCAGCGAGGTTGATGTAGTACTCAGCATTGTGTACCTTAGAGTAGGTGATACACATGGTTGCCTGAGCGGTCATGCCGGCTGCCTTGGCCCACTTGATTGATGGTATGATGTTACGCGGATCATTCAGACCGCAGAAAATACGTGTTATATCAACGCCCTGAGCGTGCTTAACCTTGTACATGAGCTGACGTACATCGGCAGGAACGGGGTTCATGCGCAATGCGTTCAGACCACGGTCAAGCATGTGGGTCTTGATGCCTACCTCATTAAAAGGCTTTGTGAATGTACGGACTGCCTGATTGGGGTTCTCTCCGTACAGAAGGTTTACCTGCTCCATTGCACCGCCGTTAGTTTCAACGCGGTCAAAGCAGCCCATATCGATAATTACCGGAGCAATCTTGGCCAGTTGGTCCTTGCGGGGAACATACTTACCTGACGACTGCCACATGT
>JAFZKR010000053.1 GCA_017551845.1 Bacteroidaceae bacterium | reverse complement strand
CGGACTTGGTTATGGGCGAAGCGGAGAATTCCAGATTCTTTGCCTGGAACCGGACCTCGACATACTCCTCGGACTGAGGACGAACGCCTTTATCATTATCGCACGAGACGAGCGAAAAGGACACCGCTGCTACAGCGGACATCAGCAAAAACAACTTTTTCATAATTTCATTTTTATAAAAGGTTAGAAATGTATTCGTTCTTGTTATGGAAGCCTGGCTTTTCAAGCTTGGTTTCCGAGTGTAAAATTATTGGTTATGACATCGATTCTGTGTGCTATTTTATGCTATTTTCTGTATCTCATCCCTGTATAACTGGTTTCACCAAATTGTTCCATCATTTCGAGAGGATCAGGGCCTTTTTCATCCTTCCGTCCGGCATACGGATGATGTGGAGGCCCGGAGCATCGGGCGCTACCGGCCGACCGTCTATCCCGTAATGAACCGGACCATACACTTCATGATGGTCAGCATCAATGCTTTCAATTCCGGTCTTTATTATCTCCAGTCTTGTGCCGCAGCCAAGGAACGCAGTAGGAGCAATCTCGGGGTTACCTTCTATGATTACGCGTTTCAAGCCTACACAGTATGCAAAAGCATACTCATCTATAACCTCCACTCCTGATGGAATCACTATCTCAGTAAGACCGGTACATTCATAGAATGCACTGTGTCCTATAGTATCAACTCCCTCGGGAATAATAATGTTATCAAGCCGGATACAGCCGTAAAACATGGCATCAGGGATATTCCTGACTCCGGAAGGCAGAACTACGGAATTCAAGCCAATGCAACCGGCAAAACTACCATAGCCCAGGTTGGTGACACCCTCAGGAACTGTGACTGATTTAAGTTCGCTGCAACCCAAGAATGCATAATAGTCAATACCTGATACACTGTATGAATTATCATTGAATGTAACGGACTCAGGAATGATGAGATTACCGCTATAAAAAGCGGAACGATATGAATCAGATCCAGCAGCCGGAGCCGATATCCTGTTCCTTATCAAGATACGCAATGGAGTACGTGGCTGTGACCCTCCTGCTATGGGATCACGTGGAGTAAGCGGACCGTCAAAACCGAAAATACCCCTGAATTTTTCCCTGCTTATATCACGAGCTGCCACAAAGGCAACTTGATTGTATAGATTGAAATAGAAAAAATCATTATCAAAATCCGAATCATATCCGCCGGAAACATACCCTTCAATATTCAAGAAACGTTTCCACAACATCGATGTCGAATACTCACTGATAGCATCCTGCGGTACAATGAGCGACGCATTCTCATACACATTCCGGCTGAACATAGTTTCAAGCAATGCATCAACAATGGAGTCTTTAACCTCAGGTGACAATTCCTGTTCCTCCAGTTCGGAATACGGATCAGTCACTAAAGCCGGATCAGTTAAACTGACAAATTTCAACATCACGCAGTCAAGACCAAGAGCACGTGAATAGGTCTTGCTGTTACTGTTAGTAACATAAGGTCTGATTCTGACAGAAACAGTACGTTTAAGACCTGACTCAGTTGAGTTTTCCAAATAAACCCTACCCACATAAAGAGTGTCCATTTCATCACCATCCACCACAAATGTGTATGGTTTTCTTGCATTTTTAGGATCTGTTCTATTATACGTATGTTTATTACCGGTACTGTCCATGTAATCTATAAAAGCAGATATATACATGGGTTTGTCATCGGCAGCATCAGGTATCAATGAGTTGGGTACAACCGAAACATAAAAATCATACCACCCGGGAATATCGTATTCTAGATTAACAGTAATTTCGCCGTTACTGTCTTTCACCAACAAATAGTAGGCTTTGCCATCCGATGCTTCAGGTAAATCGAATACCTTTTCAATATATTCAACGTAAGAAAAATAATTAGGCTTTTCTCCAGTTTCCACCTCGGCTTTCAGGGATATATTGTCTGATACAGTAATATTGGCCGACGGAGGGACTGGACTAGATAAAGCTATAGTCTCAAGATTGTCACATCTGCCGAAAGCTGATTCCGATATTACAGGACTACCATCCATAATCAGTTCTTTCAGATTATCACATCCATAGAAAGCACACTTCCCAATATACCTTACATTGTCTGGAATAAAGAGAGATTCAATCTTATACAGAAGAGAGTATCTTATTTTTGTATTCAATTGGAAATAATCAGGTATGCTGTCCACATCCGGTCCTATTTTACAATTAAACAGACTGTCTTCCGGCATATTGAGTAATTCATAAGAAAGGAACTTTAAATTATCTATTCCTTTTTTATAAACGGTTATTTCATCATTGATGAAACGAATGTGATTCTTGTGTTCATACAGATATAATTTTGGTAATTCTACGCCTTCCGGTGTAGGAGCCATCATTGTAATCGGAGTTACAATCAGACTCGCCAAATCCACATTTTCAACACTTTCAGGAATAGTAAGGTATTTCAGATTAATACACCCATGTATGATTTCATTGGCCAAGCTCTTCACGCCCTCAGGTATATACAGTTCCTTTAGGCTGCTGCAACCATAAAAAGCATAACGACCAATATCTCTGACAGATCCGGGAATAACTATTTTGTTCAACGATATACAGTTATAAAAAGAACCTTCGGAAATAGACTCTATTCCTTCAGGCAATACTATTTCTTCCAATGACGAACAAGAATTAAAAGCATACTCACCGATGGAAATGAAACCAGGTTGAATATTGACTACCCTCAGTTCTTTACAACCACCAAATGCGTAATCACCGATTGTAGCCACTTGGGCCGGTATCACAATTTGATTGAGAGAGGTACATCCATAAAAAGCATAATGATCCACTCCTACCACCTTAAATACAGTGTCTCCTACAGTCACTTCCTCAGGAATTACAATTTCACCTTCATACGATGAATCAACCTTTTTTTCAGAGCTTACAAAAACACTTTTTGCCGAAACATAAAGTCCATCTTCATGAACGGTGTAATAAATGCCTGCTTCCTCAATATCATATTGATAAGCCACTCCGTTATTGCTCATTGAACCATATACTACAGAAAGTCCACCAAGTCCGAAACCAGGATCAACCGCCTTGCAGATTCCGCTTTCATAAAACAGATTTGAACATACAAGTGCATCGCCCACGGAGTTCTTGTTAGTATAAAATTTATACCAACGGTCAAAATCAAAATACTCCACGAAATCTACTCCTAACTCCTCGGCAAGACTCATGGCATCTTCCAAGGTTGCATCATCGGACAAATCGATATAAAAATCCCCTGGTATAGTTATGGGATTCACGTTTCCTTCCCCAACCACACGAATCACGTCAATAACACTTTCCTCTTTCCGCATTGATTGATAAATCGCATCATAATCAGAAGACACGACCGTATATACGCACACAATCTTATTGTCGGATATTTGAACCGGCCCTATCTCATCAGCACCTACAATACCACCTGGTTTCAGTCTGTATTTATCCTCTAAATACTTTCCGGTTTCAGGATTACTATAGTACACCACAAGCACATTTTTATTAATATCTAAATGTACCTTTTCACCGCGGTACCAATAATAGTCCATATCATCTATATGGCTTAAATCAATGGACTGTGAGGACATGTTGACAGTTACAGATACCACAATCAAAGGCAACATCAATTTTAAAAGAAATCTTTTCATAAGCTTTTTTATTGGTTGTGATGCAAATTTATAATCACAGTGAAGCCTTTCCGTGTGCTATTTTGTGCTATTTGCAGAAAAAGCCGTTTTTTTTTGTAAAAATCACGGTTGTCATTTATTCTTGAACGCAACAGCGTAAGCTGAATCGAAACAATCCCTCAAGAGGGCACGGTCACTGATTATTTCCCGCAGGCGGGCGAGTCCCTCAGCGTTACGGGATTCCGGGATATAGAGTTTCAGATACCCTCCCTTGGCATATTTCTCATCCATGTGGTCACAGAAACGCTGCCAGTGGAATTCCCTGTCCCTGTGGGGAAAATTATGGGCGCCGTACTGTACAGCCCGGAGAATCACGGTCTCAGGAATGATCTGGCGGTCCGATTCGGCTACAATCTTCCCGTATATGGAACGCGGTTCGCCGTCCGATGAGGCACGATGGTCCTCGGCAGCCTGGGCAATCGTCTCAATCTGGTCACTGGTGAACCAACCGGGCAGGTTGGTGTCATGCCTCACTATGCGTCCGGATTCCAGATGATGCAGCCTGCGCCCCGCTCTCAGCCCGGTGTCATGATATGCTGCCGATGCATACACCATATTGATATTGACAGGATAGAATGACGAGAGGCGCAGGGACTCTTCCACGACCGCAAGCACGTGTCGGCGGTCATGTCCGGAATCGAAACTGTCATACATGGGTATTATGGCAGTCTCAATATATGCCCTCAGGCTACTGTCAATTCTCTCCATCAGTCAACATCACTCTAAGAATCAGTCATTACAGAATCTTTATTTCAAACAAAGCTAATGATTATTTCCCATAAATATGTATTTTTGCGGCGGAACATGAGTTCCGTCTTATTGATTACTGTTCATCTGGGGCTGTCTGGCTTTGACAGCGGGCAGGAATGGTACGTAAGCAGGCAGTGCTCTGTCGGTCTGCACTATAAAAAGACAGTCAACAATTCTCTGGCAACAACAACTTTGCTCTTGCTGCTTGATCGAAGTACAGTAGATCGGCTTAATCACGGCACCAGGTGCTGTGACAAGACATCACCCGGAAGCTCTTGCTCCGAAGCTCGTCGATACGGTGGTGCAGCCAAATCGGGGATAGTTCCTGGCGGCTTCGCGTCATGAATGAAATCTTAGAAGATAAGGTTATGGCCAGGTAGCTCTATCCAAGTCATAGCCCGACAATCCAAGTAGAGATAAGCCTGTAGAAAGCGTATGGTTTCCCCGTTTGGACGAGGGTTCGACTCCCTCCAGCTCCACAAAATAAGGCTCCTTGCAGGGGCCTTATTTTGTGACACAAATGAACCGTATCAATGTATCACGACATTTTTTATTGATATGTGCAATAGGGTTTAAGAATAGGGGCGTTATTTTCCTGAATTATGGCTTATTAGAGTAATTTTGCAGGACAACTGAATGAATATATGTGGCGAAAGTTTTGCAGACTGATACTTAGAATATGGGGCTGGACTATTGATGAACATCTTCCTGAAGAGGACAAACTGATACTGCTCGGAGTACCCCACACCTCAATATTGGATTTCGTTGTTGCCTATCTTTTCTATCAGGCCATAGGCGGTGACTGCCTTTGTATGGTCAAGAAAGAGCTGTTTTTCCCTCCTTTAGGTTGGTTCATCAGGCTTATGGGCGGTATTCCTGTGGACAGGAAGAAACCCACTGCTGTTGTGCGGTCGGTGCTCCACGAGATGGAAAAGAGGGAAAAATTCCACCTGGCCATTGCACCTGAGGGAACCCGTAAGCCGGTAAGGCGATGGAAACAGGGGTATCATCTGATTGCAACTGAAGCCGGTATTCCGGTTTATCTGGCGTATTATGACTGGAAGAAAAAAAACATAGGCTGCGGAAAGAAAGTGGAACTGACTGATGACGCTGCAGCCGACACCAAACGTATCCAAAGCATTTACGAATCAATGAACCTTGGTGCAAGGCATCCCAAAAACTACCTAACACACTGATGAGACACGATTTTTCCACACTTGCGGAACTCTTTGACTATTCCACCGCCACTTACTCCAAGAGGACGGTTTCGGATTACGTGGACGGAGGTGCACATTACACTTTCTCCAGCTTCCGCGACAAATGCGACTGGCTCTCCGGACTGCTCTCCACCTTCGGGATAAACGCATCGGACAAGATAGCCATACTGTCCGAAAACCAGCCCAACTGGGCAGTTGCGTTCTTCGCCATAACCACCTCAGGGCGTATTGCGGTACCCATGCTGCCCGAGGTTTCGCCCAATGAGGTGGAGAATATCCTGCATCACTCTGAGACAAAGGCCATATTCGTGTCCCAAAAGCAGATTTCCAAGATAAGTTCCGAAACATTAGCGCAGCTCCAGCTTGTCATAGACTTAAGCACTTTCACTCTCATCAAGGCCGATGACTCCAAATATACCTGCGACGGCCGCACCCAGCGTCCTGACCCCATGGACATAGCAGCCATTATCTACACCTCAGGCACCACCGGCAACGCCAAGGGAGTAATGCTGAGCCACCGCAATTTCTGCGCCAACGTGCTTGAAGCGTGGTACGCACACCCTGTTTACCGTAAGGATGTGTTCCTCTCCATACTGCCCCTCGCCCACACTTACGAGATGAGCATAGGCATGATATATCCGTTCTCCACAGGTTCATCAGTCTATTACATACAGAAACCTCCCACCCCCACCATACTGACACAGGCATTGGCCCGGATAAGGCCCACCACCATCCTTTCAGTGCCGCTCATCATTGAGAAGATCATCAACCACAAGGTGTTACCCACCATTGCAGCCAGCCGTTTCCTCACTTATCTAGAGAAACATCTGCCCTTCCTGCTCCATTTCCTCGTGGGCCGCAAACTCATGAAACAGTTCGGTGGAAGGATAAGGTTCTTCGGCATAGGTGGTTCCAAGCTGGACATTCAGGTGGAGAGATTCCTTCGTAAGATACGCTTCCCTTACGCCATAGGCTACGGCCTCACCGAGACCGCTCCGCTCATCTGTGATGCCGGCCCCAAGAGGACGCACTTAGGCAGCACGGGCACTGCATCGCATCAGGTAAGCGTACGTCTGGCCGATGTCAATCCCGAAACAGGAATAGGCGAGCTACAGGTCAAAGGCCCTAACGTAATGTTAGGTTACTACAAGGATTACAGGCGCACCCTTGAGGTGATGACCCCCGACGGCTGGTTCCGTACCGGCGATATGGCCAGTACCGACAAGAAGAAACGCTACTACATACACGGACGCTCCGGTAACGTAATCATAGGCTCCTCCGGCGAGAACATCTACCCCGAAGAGATAGAGAGCGTCATAAACAATATGGAGAACGTGAACGAGTCACTGGTAATAAGCCGTTCCGGACAGTTAGTGGCGCTGGTACAGCTTATTGACGGTGTGATAGACTGGGACCTTGAGGGTGAGGACCGTTTCATCGAGAACATGGAGAAACGCCGCAAGGAGCTCAAGGATGCCGTCAATGCCAAAGTGAGCCAGTTCCTCAAAATCAAGGATGTGGAATTCATGAAAGAGCCTTTCAACAAGACCGCCACCCACAAGATAAGACGTTTTCTGTATCAGGAGAACAACAATAAACCCAAGGACAATGGACATAAAGAAGATAATAAACCCCTGGATTGATACCGAAGGCTACAACTGCATAGTGTGCTGCCCCACAAACCGTCACGGACTCCACCTGGAGTTCTATGAGGAGGGCGATGACATCCTGACCCGCTGGAAACCGGGCAATGACTTCCAAGGATGGATCAACACCCTGCACGGAGGCATCCAGGCCCTTATCATTGACGAGACAGCAGGCTGGGTGGTGTGCCGCAAGCTCCAGACCACAGGAGTGACCTCCAAGATGGATATCCAGTACCTTAAACCCGTTTCCACCAAACTCAACCTCATTACCGTACGCGCCCGCATTTCCCGCATGATGCGTAACGTGGCCTTCATCGACGCCGAGGTCTATGACCCCGACGGCACAGTATGCACCAAGGCCCAGCTGGTCTATTTCTGCGCATCAAAGGAGAAAGCCAAAGCTGAAGGATTTCCCGGCTGCGAGGTGGAATAAATCATATCAACTTTGCATCAGAAATCCGCATCCAGCACGTATGGAGTGCCTGAAGCTGTTATGCCTGCTCCGGTGACCGTGAAGTTGGTGCTGTAGGAGTTGTTGTAGAACTCCACGTGGGCGCAGCCCAATGAATCCGTTATCACGTTGGGGTTCCAGTAGAGCGTGCGGCGGTAATCAACATCACCCTCGATGGGACCTTCCGGGTACTGCGGGCTGTAGAACTCGGCCCTCTGCGGAGAGAATCCCTGCATGGTGGTGATGCGCTGGCCCAGGTTGCGCTTGGCGCTCTCGCTCAGCAACTCGTGGTCCTCCTTCACCTGCACGTCTATCAGGTAGTATTTGCTCTCACTCAAACCAGACTGACCGCCGTTCATGGCCGACAACGCCGGACTCACATTGTTCGTCCTTATCAGGTTCATGTACAGCGGTACGCTCTCCCTTATCTCGGTCAGTGTGGCAGGCTCGTCGAACACGAGTATCCCCTCTATGTCACGGGTGTCGAGGTCCCAGGGCTGGACATACTGACCGCTGTTCAGGCAACGCTCCTTGTTGTGCACGTACCAGAACACGGGTACGCCGTCCAGGAAGAACTCACCTATTAGCGGCATCTCCTCCGTGGAAAGACGGCCGCTGCCCCACACGTCATCCCTACGTACCACAAGTTCGTCATCGTTGATGTCCGTTCCG
>JAFZKR010000052.1 GCA_017551845.1 Bacteroidaceae bacterium | reverse complement strand
GGGTGCAAATGGAGAAACCGCAGAGACTTTTGCCGACATCCGTCGTTTCAAGGCTGAAGGCAAGGGTGACATCTACGGACTCATCAACCCTGGCCAGTTCCCTCTCAGGTGCCCTTACGGAGCTGACGATGTTACCACCAATCCTAACATTGCCGCTCTCTACACTGACGCAGGAAACTACATCTTCACAGAGAACGTTTGGTGGGCAGGCGGAAACCGCTAGTCTATCGGACAACATATCAAAAAAAGCGGAGGCTCGGTTGAGCCCCCGCTTTTTTGATTGAGTAATACTATTAATAACCTGGATTCTGAATGAGAACACCACCACAATAATCAATCTCTTCCTTAGGAATAGGAAGAACGTTGTAGTTGTCTCCAGGTTTGTAGGTTGCGGGACCGCTGACAACATCCTTTCCGTTCCTCCAGAAGTCGAATGCTATCTGACCTTCTGCAAAGAGTTCCTTACGACGCTCGTTCAAGATATCATCGATATCAGTGGTAGTTGCGTCAACATAATTCTCTATGCGGTTCTGACGGAGTGTGTTCAGATATGGAACTGCTGCTGCAGCACCGGTGGTCTTAAGAGCTGCCTCGGCAGCAATGAGGTACATCTCAGAAAGGCGTACAACCTTGATGCTGTGAGAATATAGAGGCACGTTGGAGCCCTTCTTTCCAGGATACTTCATAGGGAACCAGCCATCCTGTCCCTTGCCGGTCTCAGTGGTGCGATATGCAACCATCTGGGAACGGATATCGTCAGGATTGCTCTGCATGAACTCTACGAACTCGTCAGTTACAAGATACTCGGTATATCCATCCGGATGTGTATAGTAACCGGGAGCGTAACGCTGAGCGTTGTAGTCATCATCTTGTGCATACTGAAGGATAATCTCGTCTCCTGAGTCGGTTTCCCACACTTTAGTGTAATTATCTATTGTATAAAGCTTGTAAGGAGAGTTCTCGATTACATTCTTTGCGTCAGCAAGAGCCTCGGCGTTCTTACCCCAGTACAGATAAGCGCGGGCACGGATTGCAAGGGCAGCCCAATAGTTCAGGAGGCCGTTGTAAGGATCTTTGTTGTATCCGCTGTTGATATAGGTTGTAAGGTCGTCAATGATCTGCTGGTATGTCTGATCCAGAGAAGCACGTGCTCCCTTGTAATCCAGAGGATAAACCTCAGTAGAGAGAACTATACCCATGGTGTTTGAGCTGCCGGAGGTAGGAATAGGAGCGAAGAATGTTGCCAGATGGAAATGGAAGAGTCCCCTCATACCGATAAGTTCGGCAATGTAAGGAGCTGCACCTTCCTGATCCTCAATATCCTGAGCCTTAAGGAGGGCTTTGTTGATATTGGCTATGGCACGGTACAGGTATCCGTAGGCATTCCAAGAATCAACAGGAGTGACTGAACGCTCATGAATCTTCTGTGCGAACTGACCGGAACCATTGACTACTCTTGAGTCAGGACCAAGTTCGTCAGCATAGATAGCCAACTCGGAAGCCAGTGTCATCTGGCTGCCTGCAGTTGCAAGATAGTAAGCACCGTTGACGGCATACGAAAGGTCATCCACAGTCTGGATAGCAGTTTCAGCAGAAAGCGAAGTTGAAGGCTCCTGGTCCAGAGGCTGGCAAGCCCAAAGCAACGATGCAGCGATAATGGTATAGGAAATTATCTTTTTCATAAACTTGTCTGATTAAGATTAGAACCTGATAGTGATACCACCGAGGAATGAACGTGTAACAGGAACGTCAACAGTTCTGTAACCGTTGATAGGAACGTCAGGATCAACGTCCGGTGTAGCAGACCAAACCATGAACGGGTTGGTAGCCTTGACGTAAAGGCGTACGCTGTCTACTAACTTCTTGATAGGCATTGTATAACCCAGAGTGATCTCACGCATACGGATGTTGTCGGTTGACTTTACGTGGCGTGAAGACCAACGGTCTGAACGATATGACTGTCCGTAGATTACCTTAGGATACTTGGCATCCTTGTTGTCAGGAGTCCAGTAATCGGCAGCTTTTGCCAACTGGTTGAAGTTACCCATACGGACGCCGTCACTTACGGTGAAGTACTCCATATAGTCGAAGAGAGAAGCACCGAACTGATAAGAGATGAGGAAGGACAGGTCGTAGTTCTTGTAGGTGAAAGTGTTTGTCATACCTCCAGTGAAATCAGGAATACCCTTTCCAACATATCCGGCTCCTGCCTGTGAATAGTAATTAGTAACACCCTTGGACTCATCCTCAGGATCAACCCAGAATTCTGCGAGTCCCGTTTCACGGTTCACACCCTTCATGACAGGAAGGTAGAATGAATACATTGACCATCCTTCACGGAGGAGGTAGAGGCCGCCGTCGCCGGAGGATACGTCCTCGTGGTCAGGAAGGCTTACGATCTCGTTCTTCTGCCATGTGAAGTTGAAATCTGTTGTCCAGGTGAAATCCTCTGTCACAATGTTTCGAGTGTTGAGCTCGACCTCAAGACCATAGTTGAGCAGGTTGCCGATATTGGCTGTATAGCTGCTGAATCCTGTTACAATTGAAGTAGGACGAGGGAACAGAAGCGAACTAGTGAGCTTATTGTAATACTCCACAGAAAGGTTTACCCTGTTGAACATATTCCACTCGAAGCCTACATTGAAGTTCTGTGACTTCTCCCAACCAAGGTTGTCGTTTCCGGCTGAAGAGCCATAGATTGCCGGCTCAGAAGCATAGGCGTTTCCAATAGAGTAGTTCTGCTTATAACTGTAGTATCCTCCAGGGAGGTTACCATTTGTTCCGTATGAAGCCTTGAGCTTGAAGTCAGTAAAGAGAGGCATACCCTGCATGAATGGTTCATTGCTCACTCTCCAGGCGCCTGATACTGACCAGAAGTTAGCCCAGCGATTGTTGGTACCCAGACGAGAGGAACCATCCCTACGGAAGGAACCTGACAGGTAGTAAGTGTCAGCATAGTTGTAGTTTACGCTTCCGAGGATACTGTTCATCACTGAACGGTTGCGTGAACCGCCTGCACCATTGAGCTGTCCTACAGAAAGGGCGGTCAGGTTAGGTGTAGGGAAGTTGCTGGTTGAAGCGTAGATATAGTCTGAATAGTGGTCTGAATACTCATATCCTGCAATGGCGGAAACAGAGTGCTTTCCGATCTGTGTGTCGAAGTGGAGTACGGAAGAGTTGGAGAGTGTCTTTGACTGAAGGTCATACTCGCTCTTGAGACCGGTATAAGAACCACCGTCAACAGAATCAGGACCCCACCACAGATACTGACGGCTGTCAGACCAGTCATATCCGAAGGTGTTGGTAAAATACAGCCAAGGGGCGAAGGTCAGAGTCACGTCCAGGTTGGACATGCTGCGGGTTGTATTGGTATTGTAGTACTCGTATGAGTCATCCTCGAATGCAAGGTGAGGGTTGTCTACGTTTCCAGACCAGGATGTTCCGGTAAGCCAGTTACCGTCCTCATCCTTAGGAGGAGCGGTAGGATCCTGCTGGAAGAGGCTGGAGGTGGGAGTAGATGTTCCCCATCCCTGCTCCTGATCGCTCTGGTCATTGTAACCCTTTGTGCTGTTGAATGAGAGCATCTGGCGGAAGGAAGCCTTGAGCCAGTCATTAACCTTATGGTCTACATTGAGACGTCCTGAGAAACGGCTGAAACTTGATCCGAGAACCACACCCTTATTCTGGGTGAAACCGAGTCCAGAGTAGAACTGTGTCTTGTCGTTACCTCCACTTACGCCAATCTGGTGGTTGGTGGTAGGAGCGTTCTGGAACACCTCGTTCTGCCATTTGGTAGAGGTCTTGCCTGATCCGTCATAGAACCAGCCGTTGTTCTGCATAAGCTCAAGAGTTGTTCCTGAATAGCCAGCATACTTTGCGTAGCTTTCAATTCCATACTGCTGGAAATATCCGTCATATGCATCGGCTACCCACTTCATGAAGGTAGGGCCGTCCATGATGTCGAAAGCCTTCATGTTGGCAATCTGGGTAATACCCGCCTCACCAGTGTAGGTAACGGTTGTCTTTCCTGCGTTACCTTTCTTGGTGGTGATGAGGATTACACCGTTGGCTGCACGTGATCCATAGAGTGAAGCGGCAGCTGCGTCCTTGAGGACTGTCATCGTCTCAATGTCGTCAGGGTTGATACTGTTGAGAATTGCGGTACTCTTATAACCAACGCTGGTATCTCCTGATGTTGCAGGGTCGATGATGACACCGTCAATTACGTAAAGAGGCTGTGTGGTTCCTGAAATGGAGCCGACGCCACGGATCTGGATGTTGGCAGCGGAACCCGGATCACCGTTATCAGAGGAGATACGCACACCGGAAACACGGCCTACCAGACCTTTGTCAAGAGATTCGTGAGAGACTTTTGCAATATCGTCTCCTTTTACCTGAACGGCGGAACCGGTGAAGGCTGCGCGTGATGCAGTACCATAGGCAACGACTATAACGTCATCCAGGAACTCTGCGTCAGGCCTGAGCTCGACATTGATTACGGTACGGGTGTCGACTACTTCAGCGGCAGTGACATATCCGACCGCAGAGTATTCAAGTGTTGCTCCCCTTGCTACTGACAGTTCATAGTTACCGTCAGCGTCTGAAGCAGCACCTGAGATTGTACCACGGACAATTACTGTTGCATAAGGGATTCCTTCTCCTGTTTCTGCATCAGTAACCTTTCCGCGTACAGTTACGTTTTGCCCGAACATGGCTGTCGCCAGTGTCAAGAGCAGAACCGAAAGTGTAATACGGATGTTTTCCTATAATGATTACCAATGAATTGAACCAGCTTGATACAAATATGGGACAGAACAGTGTAAACTATTTGAAAGAGATTACAATTGCGTTGGCTGCTTCTTCTTTCTTCTTGTCAATTACCTTGGCGTATATCTGTGTTGTGTTCACGTTAGTGTGCCCCAGCATCTTGGAGACTGTGTAAATATCCACACCGTTTGCCAGCTGGAGAGTGGCGAAGGTGTGCCTGAAACAATGGAAGGTGATCTTCTTCTCTATTCCTGCGGCTTTTAGCCAAGGGTTGATCCAGTAAGACATCATCTTAACCTCCGGTAGGCCACCGAAAACCAGTTCGTTGAAGCTTCTTCGCGGGCCGCAGAGTTCCAAAGCCTGTCTGGAGAATGGCTTGTACTCTACTCCTTTTGTCTTCTGCTGTATGAAGTTCAGACGAGGAGGGTCGCTGATATCGTCTATTTCTGACCAACATAATTTATGTATATCGCAGTGACGGAGGCCTGTGAGAGCCGAAAATAAGGAAGCGCGCCTAACTACGTCGGATGCGCAGTGAGTGTTTGCTAACTTATTCAATTCCTCTTCAGTAAGGTACTCGCGCCTTACTTCTGTGCGGTGGATAGGTCTCAGCCGGTTTGCGATGTCTTCCGGGAAATATCCATCCGTGAAAGCCTGGCGGAGGGCAGACCTGAAAATATCGTATAGGTATGATGCGGTGTTCTGGCAGATGGGCCTGCCCTTTTGTGAGAGCTTACTTGAATTGTGCAGCAAGGCAAGGCGGAATGACTCGCAGACGTTTTCGTTTATTTCTTTGAACAACAACTGCCCGTCTGTGTGGACTTTTAGCATTTTTATAGTACGTATCCATTTCTTGTATTTGTCTATGCTTTGTAGCCGGTTTCGTGTCTCGTTATAATCGTTCATATAAGATATGAAGTCGCTCTCATTCTTGCGTTTCTGCTCCAGAAGATGCCTTTCCTCCTCTGAGTAAAGGTCGGAGTTGTCATATTCTTTTTGGCGAATGTTGCGAACATTGTTGGCATAAATGCAACTAAGACGATCTGCTTCGCTATGACAGAGGATTACACCGTTCTCATCCCTCTTCGGCTTATATGAAATCTTACCTTGAGGAGAGGTACGTGCAATGTGTCGTTTGTCCCAGATTACGGTAGAGACGGTGCGGTTAAGGTATTCCCGAATCCGTTGCGGACCTTCCTTGTCTTTAACGTAAACAGGATAGGATTCAAGATAGACATACCATTCATTACGCAAGGTACTCTTGCGCAAGTGGACGGTCACTTTTGTGTAAGACAGGGATCTCATAGCTGTTTTCTTTGAATTAGTGATAGTCGTTTATGTTGTAAATATGGTACAGATGCAAATCATCTGTTTATCATAATAAACAATTTTCACATTAATTTGTTTATTCAGATAAACATTTGTATTATTGTAGAAAACAGAAGTATGGAAACCTTATTTGAGCGTCATTTAGAATATCTTTCAAACGTTCCCAATGAATTTGAGCGTGAGTTGATGCGAATCATTGATTGGGAATCCAGGCTTATCTTGATTC
>JAFZKR010000051.1 GCA_017551845.1 Bacteroidaceae bacterium | reverse complement strand
TTCAGAACAGGTATATCGTAGGTATCGGTTACCTGATCCGATGAGACGTCAATGCGGTGAAGACGGCTGTCATAATTCATTATAGTGTAGTCAAAGATGCCTCGTGTAACTACATATATATGATTGCCGTCACTGAAAATGTTGCCTGGATTGGGACGGACAGTTATGCGCCCTATCTCAGTAAAAGGATCAAGACCTATAACCGATACTGTATTGTCAGGATTCTGTGCGTCAAGTCCACCGGAATTGGAGACGTACAGTTTACCGCCCGCATAACATATCCCGTCAGGATTGCGCCCCACCCGGATAGTTGCACTGACACTCATGGTGAGGGTGTCGATGCGTGAAACAGTACCGTCAAAGCAACACACATAGACAAATCCGCCGTAAGCGGCAATCCGGCGTGGCTGTGATGCCTTTCCTTCACGGCTCATGGGAATCTGTTGGAGAGAACGGCATGTGGATGCATCCAATATCTCAATGGTGCTGGATTCTGATACGGCAATGTAGAGCTTGCTCCCGTATAGCAGAAAGTCATTGGCCGTATCACCTATGCGACGCCCGTTAACCTTCTCGAAACAGTCAAATGAAGCCCCTGTCTGTGAGTTCCATGAATCCGGCAGGCCGGTACCGAAGTCTATCCATGAAAGAGTGCTGTTGTTCTGGTTGAAAAGCCCCTCGGAGAGTACGAATATTCCCGTATGACCGGCATCGGCAATTACCTGGCCCGGTTCCAGCAATACCGGCTCGGGGTCACATGCCGATGTGAGGAGCAATATGGGGAGTATTTTCAGGATATCTCTTTTCATAGGTCTATCGAAATTGAAAAACGGAACTGACGGCCTGGCATGGGGTAGTTGCGTACCAGCTCGTAGCGGCTGTCAGTAAGGTTGATACATTCAGCCTTAAGGACAAGTCCGCCTTTATACAATCTGAACTGTCTCCACAAAGAACAGCCCAGCTCATAGTAAGAGGGCATGTGGTACTGTGGACCGTTGTAACCGTTGCAGTAATACTCTCCGCTATAAAGAAGGTTGCAGCTTACGTTGACGATAGGGTTGTCAACCCAAGCCACGGCCGATGCCGAGTGTCTTGGGGTATAAGGCAGCTGGTGGTTCCAGGTGGTGCTGCCGCTCTCCGTCTTGTCCATTGAGCGCTGGTAGGTGTATGACACCTGCAGGGCCGGACGCACCGGACCTTGTGATGTGCGGAGTTCCAGACCTGTCTCAAGGCCGTGAACAGTGACGCGTCCTATGTTTTTCATCATCCAGACGGCCGTGTTCTTGCCCGGTACAGCCATTATCCTGTCCTTAAGATTGCTGTTGTACAAATCAGCATAGACCGAATAGAATATGCCGTTTATCTCATTTTCCAGAATCAGGCCGGCCGAGGTTACTGTAGCCTGTTCGGGACGGAGGTCGCGGCGGCCTATCTGCTCAAAGTAGAGGTCATTGAATGTGGGAAGCCGGAATGTGTTGCTCAGGGATGCTCTTACGTGCAGTCCTGCCGCAGGCCATGCAAGCCAGTTGATTCCCGCGGTGGGCGAGAGGTGGTTATAGCTCTCGGCAGCCTGACGTATTACAACCTCCTCCTTTGTGATTACGTGATTCAGACGGCCGGTAAGCGTAAGACGTTCAGATGCATACTTGAGTGCGGCTGTGCTGTTTACGGTGTAACGGGTGGGGCAGGCCTGCATTGCTCCCAGACTGCCCAGTTTTGAGTAACGTCCGTCAATGCCTGCCGAAGCTGACAGCCTGGCGGCCAGTCTGTAGAGTGCCACACCCGATATGTATCCCTCCTGTTCCGTGTAACGGTTGTCTATATAGCCCTGGATGGTGTTGGCTTTCGAGTCACTGTAGTGGGTGTAGTTGATGCTGTATTTGGCACTGAACCGGAGCGATAGACGGTCATTGACAGGTGAGGTGAGTGTGGACTGTATGAAACTGTAATTATTCATCAGTCTCTCTGATGCCGCGTTATCGTTGTAGTATATGTTTGCAGGAAGACCTTGCTCAGTCTGGCACCAATAGACACGCGTGGTGAGAGTTGAGTTCCTGCCTATATCACTGAACAGGGCTCCTTCCAATCTCAGACGCTTTACATCCGAGTTTTCCCTGAGCATCCTGCGTGAACCTGCACCTTCCTGTATGTAAGGATAATCACCCTGGGTTCCCAACCATTCGGCCTGCAATGAGGCGGCACCCAGTTTGCCTGCCTTGAGCTCAGTTGAAGCCTGAGTGTTGAAGGTATTGAAACTGCCGGCTTTGAACTGTATGTTGCCGCGGGCTTTGCTGTCACCTAGGTATGGGCGGCCTGCGGTTACGCTTATCACTGCGGCCTGTGCGGCAAGGGCTGCCGGCTGGAGCAAGTCATTGTCAGGACCGCTCACCATCCGCACGGATTCGGTCTGCGAACTTGAGAACTTGCCCAGGTCAATCTGCCCCGTCTGGTTATCGGTAATTATTACGTCGTCATAAGCGACTGCAGTGTGTGATGCGCCAAGACCCCTTACGGAGACGGTCTTGAGGCCGCCTAAGCCTCCGTAATCCTTGACGGTTGCGCCGCTGAAGTATTTGAGGACATCCGATACCTGCAGGGAGCCGGTGGCCTGCAGGAGCTGTGAGCCGGCACTCTTCTGAGACGATATGGAGCGTGCTCCGTCAGTGCGCTCTGCTGTGACCGGAACCTCCTGAAGGTTCTCAGTCCGTATGGTATCAAAGAAAATCTGCCCCTGTGCCTCAACAGAGAGACACAGGGTGCAGATTGCTATCAAACAAGTAACTATTTTTTTGCCGGAATTCATTACCTGTTATTACTCTGTCACTGTGAGCTGGTCAAGGCAGAAGTAAGCCGGGGTGTTCATGTAACCGGTGTATGAATCAGTCGATGTGAGATTGAACTTGATGCTTGTAACCAGACCAAGGCTGCTCAGGTCAATCTGCTGCCATGTGTTTACAATGTTTTTGCCATCGGCCAGCTTGAACTTAACTGATGCAGTCTGCTTGTCACCATTGTAACCGGTGATAATCAGTGTGAAAACATCACTGTCAGTCCACTCCTTAATCATGGAATATTCACCGTTTCCGTCATTGTGGTCTTTTATGGCCAGATATGCGTATGTAGAGTTGGTGACATAGCACTCCTTGGCGTTGTAAGCCTTGCCATCCTTGAATGAAATAACAGCGGGCATACCTTCATCATAGTCAGCACCACCGGTGTTGGCGGTAAAATAGGCGTTGGTCTTTACACCCTTCTTTGTGATTGCAGAAAGGTTGGTGTATCCGGGTGTGGTGTCATCTGTGCAGTTCGTGTAGGTGAAACCTTCACCGAATGAGTTGCCAAAACCCCAGTCAACATGCGAGTGAGTCAGGACAAACGGGTCAATAGTGATATCTTCTTTACTATAGCCGTAACCATAAACTGGTCCTCCTGTACCCAGGTAAACGGAATCAGCCTTGGCAAGAGAGACAGAAAGAGTGTAGGATTTTACTTCCTCTTCTCCGTTTTCTTCGCATGAAACGAACACAAAGCCCATTGTGAGGGCCATCATAGCAAATGATAATACCTTTTTCATTGTAATATAAAGTTAATAAGTACTGAGTCCCGGCAGTTTTATTACAAATAACATCTTGCAGGTCTTCTGACTTACCCCGGTCTGTCCGCCTTCCCGCTCATCAGAGCAGTGGCATTGAGGTTATGGACAGTCCTGTTTTTGAGGGCTCACAGCAGCGGGTCTGTTCAGGATTCACACCTGATTCCCTTTTGATCCCATACCCCGGAAGGGGTATCAGGAACAAGACGGCGCAAAATTAGTAAAAAAACAGAAGTATTTCATTTTTTACATAAAAATAGGGATGGCCAATTGCATATCCCCAGCCTCTACCCATACTATTGCTTCGTACTTGCCATACTGTAGCCATACTCTTGGAGCTACCATGAAGAGCCATGTAAAAGCCAAATAAGAGCCAGAGGAAGTAACAGGCGAATTTTTCAGGAACATGCCATAACTCGCTGATAACCTGCCGGAAAAAAGAAAGAAATGAAATAGTAACTATCTTCCGTTGAGAGTGACACACATTTTTGTACTTTTGCGGCATTAAGACTATCGGTTATGACTGAGGAGGCGAATCTTGTCAAGGACTTGGCGCTGATACTTATATCGGCGGGGGTGTTCACTATAATTTCCAAGGCGTTGAAGCAACCCCTTATCCTGGGGTATATCGTGGCTGGTTTTCTTGTGGGGCCTCACATGGGCCTCTTCCCCACTGTTACCAGCACGGTGCAGGTGAAGGAGTGGTCCGACATAGGGATAATATTCCTCCTGTTCGCACTGGGCCTGGAGTTCAGTTTCAAGAAGCTGCTCAAGGTGGGCAGCAGTGCGCTCATCACCGCAATGACGCAGTGTGTGGGAATGTTCATATTGGGTTTCCTGGTGGGTGAGGCCATGGGGTGGAGCAATATGGAGTCCATATTCCTGGGAGGTATGCTCTCTATGTCATCCACCACTATCATTATAAAGGCGTATGATGATTTGGGGCTTAAGGAGCGGCCGTTCGCTCCGCTGGTGTTCGGGGCGCTGGTGTTCGAGGACCTGATAGCGGTGGTGCTGATGGTGCTGCTCTCCACTATGGCGGTATCGAACAAGTTTGCTGGCGGTGAGATGCTCATGGGGTTAGGCAAGCTGGTGTTTTTCCTGATTCTGTGGTTTCTGGTGGGTATTTACCTTATTCCCACGCTGTTGAAGAGGGCTCACAGGTATCTGAATGACGAGATTCTGCTGCTGGTGAGTCTTGGCCTCTGTTTCGTGATGGTGTCATTGGCCAGCCTGGCGGGCTTCTCGGAGGCTCTGGGTGCGTTCGTGATGGGCTCTATTCTGGCTGAGACTCTGGAGAGTGAACATATAATGTACCTTACAAAGGGTATCAAGGACCTGTTCGGAGCTATTTTCTTCGTGTCAGTGGGTATGATGGTGGATCCGCATGTGATTGCGGAGCATTGGGTTACTATACTGATCCTGACTGTTACCGTTATGACGGGAATCCTCTTCTTCTCCACATCCGGTGCGGTTGTAGCGGGCCAAGGATTGGACAACGCGGTTCATGCAGGTTTCAGTCTTGCACAGCTGGGGGAGTTCTCGTTCATCATAGCTGGTCTGGGTGTGTCGCTCGGGGTGATGCGTGACTTTATTTATCCGGTTATCATCACGGTGTCGGTCATAACGACGTTCACTACACCTTATATGATAAAGGCAGGTACTCCGGCTTACCATTATCTTATTCGGAGACTGCCGGAGCAGTTTGTGCAGAAAATCAACTCGTTCTCAAGCCAGGAGCGAGAGAATTCGGCTGCGGCGCAGAACGAATGGAGAAAGCTCATCAGGGAGTTGGCCATACGTGTGCTGCTTTACGGGGTGATACTGATAGCGATTGACCTGGGCTCTCATCTCTTTCTTGACAAGTTCATCAATAACCGTCTGGAGGGGCTTACGCCGTTTGTGCGTAACCTCATAAGTGTAGTGGTGACACTTTTGGTGATGTCGCCCTTCCTTGTGGGAATAGCCATTTCGGGCGATGATATTAACCGTTCGTCCATAAAGCTTATCAAGGCCCGGCAGTCAAATGTATGGACTGTGATTTCGCTTGCCCTGCTGCGTATTCTCATAGCAATGGGTTTCGTGGTGAGCGTGATAGCCAGCCACTTCAACATGGCGTTCTGGACTATACTGCTCATACTGGTGGCAGGTGTGGCGTTCTTCTTCATAGGCCGTCGTTCCATAAGCAAGTTCACAATTGTGGAGGACCGCTTTATGGCTAACCTGAACGAGAAGGAGCAGCGGCAAAGGCGAATGGCTCCCGTCACATCGTCCGTGAGCGACAAGATGTCACGCTATAATGTCAAGACGGACATAATTACCATCTCGCCCGATTCTCTCTATGCCGGCAAAAGCCTCAAGGAGCTTCCTTTCCGCCATAAATCGGGCGTGAACATAGTGAAGATTGTCCGTGGGAGCCGCAGCATAATGATTCCAACGGGCGATGAGGTGGTGTTCCCGTACGACAAGCTTCTGGCGGTGGGCACGAAGGAACAGCTCGCGGAGTTCCGCAAGGATATGACTGAAAATATTTTCGAGCCTGAGCAGACCGATGACCAGCCTCTTGCTCCCCGTGAGTTTGAACTGGAGTCAATTACGCTGAGGGATGACTCGTGGCTCACGGGCAAGACCTTGCGTGAGACTGATATGCGCTCCTACGGATGCATGGTGATAAGTGTGGTGAGTGACGGTCAGGTTACCACCAACCCCAAGCCGGACTATCGCTTCAAGTCTGGCGATATAGTCTGGCTTGCAGGCGAAAAGTCCGCTTGCGAGTGGTGGGGTTGACGCTACTTCATTTTGATCCAAGCGCCCAGATCCTTCCAAGATGGTTTCTTGCCGTGCATGAATACTCCTACGCGGAAGATGCGGGCAGCAATCCAGGTCATAAGGAAGAAGGATATGTAGAGCACCACGAGTGATACCGCAACCTGCCATACGGGTATTCCGAAGGGGATACGGGCCATCATCACGATGGGTGATGTGAAGGGTATCATGGAGCACCAGAACACAAGATTCGAGTTGGGATCGTTCATGACGTTCATCATGACTATTATGGCCACGATGACGGGCATCATGATGATACCGTTGAACTGGGCTGCATCCTGTGGGGTATCGACGGCTGAACCTATGGCTGCGTACATGGAGGCGTAGAAGAGGAATCCGCCCACGATGTAGAGCAGGAGTTCCAGGAAGAGGCCTGCCAGGTAACCCACGTTGGTGAGCTTGCTCACAATACCTATTACCTCAGGGTCAGTGGCGCCCGATGCCATCGTGTTTGCAATGTCAACGCCGGTATTACCCATAACCATAGGCATGATGAAGGCACTGGCTCCTATCACGAGTACGGCCCAGATGACTATCTGCAGAGCAGCCACAAGGGCTATGCCCAGAATCTTGCCCATCATAAGGTCGAAAGGCTTGCAGGAGGTGACCATGACGTCCAGCACGCGTGTCTGTTTCTCATCAATGACGGACTGCAGTACCTGCTGGCCATAGACAATAAGGATGAAATAGAGGAGCATTCCCAATATGAGACCCATAGCCCATGAGGTTGCGGTCGATGTCTCTTCCATACTGCTGCCGTCATCCTCAACACCGTTGTTCTTGAGGGTCTGGATGTTGTTTACGCGTACATTGGCATCGGCCAGTATCCGGTCTATGTCCTCTATGTCATAGCGGCTCAGACGTTCGGTGCGCAGTATTCCCTGAATCTGGTTCTGGATATTATCCTCGACACTCATGGATGAGGCGTCGTTCAGGATGAGCTGCAGGTTCTGCGGGTTATCCACTATGTCGCTGCCTATGACGAGTATGCCGAAGGCAATGTCGGGATCGCTGAACTGAGCTCGTGCCTGTCCTACTGTCATCTCCTCTCCGAGCAGCCTGAAGGAGACTGTCTTGCCCGATACCAGCTGCTTGCCTACAAACTGACCGGGGGTGTTGTCAACCACCACCACGTTCTTGGTGGATGAGCCGCCTTTCATCATGATGAGACCGGGGGCAACCATGAGGGCTATCATGAACAGCGGGGTGAGGAGTGTGGTGATTATGAATGATTTTTTGCGGACACGCTCTGTGAATTCGCGTTCTACTATAAGACCTATCTTGTTCATAGTCAAATATGGGTTTAAAGTGTACCGTTCACGGCACGGATGAATATATCGTTCATACTTGGGATAATCTCCTGGAATGAGCGCAACTGCACATTGTCATTGAGGGCTCCTATGACGGGACGTATGTCGGAGTCATCGGCTATGTGTATCTTCTGGCAGGTGTAACCGCCTATGAGGCCGTCGGATTCACCCAGCAGTGTGGCCTTGCCGTTGACGGAGTTGATGAACTGCTCCTTATCGCCGCTGTATATCACCTGGAAGGTGTTGCCTCCTGCCTTGCGGCGTATCTCCTCGACCGGACCGGACAGGATGTTGTGGGATTTGTTGATGAGAGTGATATCATCGCATATCTCCTCAACGGATTCCATGTTGTGGGTGGAGAATATCACTGTGGCACCACGGTCGCGAAGGCCCAGTATCTCCTCCTTGAGCAGGTTCTGGTTGATGGGGTCGAAACCGGAGAAGGGCTCGTCGAATATGAGCAGTTTGGGCTCGTGAACCACTGTGGCAATGAACTGCACTTTCTGTGCCATTCCCTTGGAGAGGTCCTCTACCTTCTTGTCCCACCATTCGATGATGCCTAAGCGGTCAAACCACTGGCGCAACTTGTCGATGGCTTCAAACCTGGCCATTCCACGCATACGGGCGAAGAAGACGGCCTGTTCACCTACTTTCATCTTCTTGTAGAGACCGCGCTCCTCAGGCATATAACCTATCTGGTATATGTCTTCGGCGGTGATTTCATGGCCTTCGAACCAGACATTACCGCAGTCGGGGATGGTCATGTGGTTGATAACGCGGATTAGAGTGGTCTTGCCTGCTCCGTTGGGGCCGAGCAGGCCGTAGATGGAGCCGCGAGGGACCTCCATCGATACATCGTCAAGGGCTTTGTGTCCGGTATAGGTCTTGGACACATGTCCGATTTTCAAGATTGGATCCATTGTGCTTATTTCTTTTTCTTTGCAAAGATATTATCAAATATGATTCCGGCAATCATCTTCTCACCCTCCTCGTTGGGGTGGATGGTGTCCGGGAAGTACTGACGCTTTCCCTGGAAGGGGGTGTTGAGGTCAATAAGCGGAAGGTTCTCCTCCTGAGCCACTTCCCTGATGTATGGTATCACGCCATTGTAGATTACGCTGTCGTTGATGTTCCAGGCGTGTCCCATGGCCGGCACAGGGAGACAGAGCCATATCTGTGGTTTGGACGGGAGGGCGCGGAAGGACTCTATGAGGGTTTTGAGGTCCTGTTTGAAGTGAGCGCTCTCCTTCCAGTTATATGGTTTGCTGTCATTGGTGCCGAGTTTGATGGTCACTATCTGCGGATTGAACTCGAGGGCGTCCTTGTATGCCTGTTCGTTCATGTAGGGCATATCGGTTCCAGTCATTGTGGTGGTACCGCTCACACCGAAGTTGCGTACGTCATATTTCTCACCAAGCATGGTGGAGAGCACACCGGGATAGGCGTCGTGCAGACGGTCCCTGATGCCGTGACCGTAGGTGATGCTGTCGCCTACACAGGCCACCCGTATGGGCTCCTTGTTGCAGGAGGCCAGTGTCAGCAGGATTACTGACAGGATTAAAAGAGTTTTTTTCATCATATCATTGGTTGTTGAATTCATTCAGCTGGTCCTTGATGCTTTCGGCATGTATGGTTTCGAAGATGGAACGGATGAACTTCTCTTCAAGTCCGTATTTCTTTCCTTCGGCCACCATATCATCGGCCAATGCCTTGTACCGGTCAGGCTGCAGGATGGTGAGGTTACGCAGCAGTTTGATGTTGCCGGTCTCTCTGGATGCCTTGAGCCGTTCGGCGAGCAGGGCGGCTATCTTGCGGTCTATGCCCTCTATGACAAGACGGTAAGGCTGCATTATCTCTATATCTTCCCTCTGTGATTCGTTGCGGGGCTTCAGATGGACCAACATATCCTTGAACTGTTCAGGGGTGAGTTGCTGGGCCGAATCGCTTAGAGCCTCCCGGGGGTTGGGATGTACCTCCACGAACAATCCGTCGGCTTTCATGTCAAGGGCCATCTGGGATAGTGACGGAATGAGGCTGCTGCGTCCTCCCATGTGGCTGGGGTCACAGATGACGGGCAGTCCGGGAATGCAACGGCGCAGTTCGACAGGAATCTGCCATTGCGGAGAATAGCGGTAAATGTGTTCGTCGTGAACACTGAACCCCCTGTGTATTGCAGCGAGTCGTGTGATGCCTGCCCCGTATAGTCTCTCGAACGCTCCTAACCATAACTGAAGCTCGGTATTGATGGGATTCTTGACAAATACGGGAATGTCGGTACCTCTGAGAGCATCGGCTATCTCCTGTACAGCGAACGGACTGGTAGTGGTGCGGGCTCCTATCCAGAACATGTCAACCCCGGCTTTGAGGGCAGCTTCCACGTGACGTGAATTGGCAACCTCAGTCATTACAGTCATCCCCGTTTCCGATTTGACCTCCTTGAGCCATCCGAGAGCCTTTTCACCCCATCCCTCGAAATGGCCCGGACGGGTACGGGGTTTCCACACTCCCGCACGGAATATCCTGATGCCCATGCCGGAGAGACTGTGGGCGCATTCGAGCACCTGCTCCCGGGATTCGGCGCTGCACGGTCCTGCTATTATGGGGAATCCATGTTCAGTGCCGTTAAGTTCACTGATTTCCTGTAGATTTATCATCATATACAATTATTCCTTTTTCAATTTTCAGGATGCCTTCATCGGCCAGATTATGAAGGACAATGTCGATTTTCTCCTTGGGATAGGGGAGAGAATATATTTTTTTCGGGTCGGACTGCTCCCGGATACAGTTGAGCAGCGAATCCGTTATCTCAGTCTTTTCAGCACGGGTCATGTTGCCCGAAACCTTTTCGAGGCAGAGGTCACAGCATCCGCAGGGTTTTTTCTGGTTTTCACCGAAATATTTCAGAAGCATGGCGCTGCGGCATCCTGTGGTACGTGTCACATATTCCATCATCGCTCCTATCCGCTCTTTGAACTCTTGCATCCGGGCTCCGTAAACTTCGGGATTGAACCAAAGCATATCGGTGTCAACACGTTCCCTGGTCCATGTGATGAGTGGCGTCTTACGCTCAGGGACATATCGTACCACACCCTGGCTCTGAAGGTTGGTCAGTATGGTGTAGAGCGTATGCCTGTCAGTCCCCGTGAGGGTGCATATATACTTCTCGTCAATGAACGCATAATCCGTGAATATGCCGCTGTAGTGCCGGAGAATGGCACTCATTATCTGTTCGGTGAGACTGTCCTGGTGAATGTGGTAGAGCTCGTCGCGGGTGGCGGTGAATTGCAGCTTGGCGGAGAAATCGGTTTCCTCGGAATACTCAATGTATCCCAGACGTGTCAGGATGCGGAGGGCACTGTCCGTAGGTATGGCGGGAAGAGAGTAGTGCTGGCAGAATTCACCTAGGGAGAATGAGAAGGAGCATCCGCGACCGTCTCCAACCGCCATCTCGTAGTAATAAGCCAGTTTCTCATAGATATCCCTGATGAACTGCTCCTTGGGAAAGTTGTCCGGGATACGTTTTGAAATGGTTCTTTTGTCACCGGGGGAATGGAGCAGGACTGCGTAGGAACGGTTGCCGTCACGTCCCGCACGACCGGCTTCCTGGAAATAGGCTTCGATGGAGTTGGGGGTATCCATGTGCACCACGACTCTGACATCGGGCTTATCGATGCCCATTCCGAAGGCGTTGGTGGCCACTACGATGCGGTATCGGCCATCGGTCCAGGCTTTCTGCCGTTCATCCTTGAGGATAGGGTCGATGCCTGCATGGTAGGATACCGATGGGATATCATTGGCGTTCAGCCAGTCCGATACCTCTTTCGTCTCACGTCTGTTCCGGCAATAGACTATTCCGGAACCGGGAACCTTGTCCAGAATGTTTTTCAACTCTTCGAGCTTGTTCTCGGTAGCCCTCACTACGTATGAGAGGTTGTCCCGGTAGAAACTCATCTTGATGACATTCTTATGGGCAAATCCCAGCTTGTCCTGGATGTCATCGGTTACGCGTGGAGTGGCGGTGGCGGTGAGGGCCAGCACGGGAATTCCGGGAAGCATCTTGCGGATGTCGGCTATCTGGAGGTACGATGGCCGGAAATCATAACCCCATTGTGATATGCAGTGTGATTCGTCAACGGTGATGAGGTTTATCTTGAGGTGTCTGAGTTTGGTCCTGAAGAGCTCGGAGGATAGACGTTCCGGTGATACGTAAAGGAACTTGTAATCTCCGAAAATACAGTTCTCCATGACTGCGATAATCTCCTCGCGGCTCATCCCTGTCTGGATGGAGGCGGCCTTTATGCCTTTGTCCCTGAGGAGCCGGACCTGGTCTTTCATGAGCGCGATAAGCGGGGAGATGACAAGACATACCCCCTCCCTGGAGAGGGCCGGAACCTGGAATGTGATGCTTTTCCCACCTCCGGTGGGCATAAGTCCCAGAGTGTCATGGCCGCTGCCGATGCTCTCTATTATCTGTTCCTGCACACCGCGGAAACTGTCATAGCCCCAATAGTGTTTGAGTATCTCGCGGTATGTCATGATAGGATATTGTCACGCTTTGGCATCAGGCTGATTGGGTTTGATGCTCTCTATCTGGAGGAGTATATCGCCCTGCTTGAAATTGTTCTCCTCAAGGGTATAGCAGATGTCAAATGACCGCTTGGTCTTGATATAGTTGACGTATTCGCTCTGTCCGAAGGCGATTCCGTTGAGCGGATGTCCGCTCTTGCTGTCAATGAGTTCCAGCTTGATATGTTCATGTCCACGGCCCACGACCTTGCTTGTGCCGTAGTCATAGACGTTACGGGTGGAGAAGACGGGTTTCTCATTGTCGGGCCCGAACGGTTGGAATTTCTTGAGGTCCTTGAAGAACTTGGGGGTTATGTCCTTGAAATCGAGCTCGGCATCGATGTCGATGGTGGCTTCGGTCTGGTCAGGTTCAATGTGATTCGCCACATATTCCTCAAACCTCCGCTTGAACTCCCCGACGTTCTCCACTCTGAGTGACAGACCGGCTGCATAAGTGTGTCCTCCGAAGTTTTCAAGCAGGTCCTTGCAGCTTTCAATGGCCTTATAGACATCGAACCCGGAGACCGATCTTGCTGAACCTGTTGCCAGATTGCCTGTCTTGGTGAGAACTACGGCGGGCTTGTAGAACACCTCGGTGAGACGGGATGCCACGATGCCAATTACTCCACGTTTCCAGTTCTCGTTGTAAAGGACAATGGAGTGCATGTTCTCTCCATGTTGAAGACTGGTCACAATGTCGTTGGCCTCTTCGGTTATCTCCTTGTCATCCTTCTTGCGGTCATCGTTTTCCTGGTCAATGCGGGCTGCCAGTTCAAGTGCACGTTGGAAATCCTGTTCCACAAGCAGATCCACAGCTTTCTTGCCGCTGCTCATACGTCCTGCGGCGTTGAGGCGTGGACCTATCTTGAACACGATGTCGTTTATGTTCAGAGTCTTTTCATTGAGCTTGCACACCTGTATGATGGCTTTTAACCCTGTGCAGGGATTGCTGTTCAGCTGCTCGAGGCCGTAATGGGTAAGAACCCTGTTCTCGCCCATGATGGGAACGATATCCGATGCTGTACTGACGGCCACGAGATCCAGACTGGGGAGAAGTTCGCTGAACGGGATTCCGTTGTCAAGAGCGTATGCCTGCATCAGTTTGAATCCCACACCACAGCCAGACAGATGCTTGAAGGGGTAGGTGGAGTCGAAGCGCTTGGCATTCAGTATGGCTACTGCAGGAGGCAGCTCGTCATCAGGCACATGATGGTCGCATACGATGAAATCTATGCCTTTCTCCTTGGCATAAGCTATTTCCTGAATGGCTTTGATTCCGCAATCCAGCACTATGACCAGCTTGACGCCTGTCTCGTATGCATAATCGACACCCTGCTCCGACACACCGTAGCCTTCGTTGTAGCGGTCCGGTATGTAGTAGTCGAGATTGTCATAATCCCGTTTCAGGAAGTTATAGACCAGTGATACGGCTGTTGTTCCGTCCACATCATAATCACCGTAAACCAGAATACGCTCATTGCATTCAATCGCACTGTTTATACGTGCTACAGCCTTGTCCATGTCTTCCATGAGCCAAGGGTCAAGCAGCTCGTTCAGCTGCGGATTGAAAAATTTCTGTACTTCGGTTTTACTTCTTATGCCTCTCAGAATGAGCAGTCGGCAGAGTATGGGGCTTAGCCCCGTCGCTTTTGACAACTCACTGGCTTCCTCGGAAAGCTCCTGTGTGGGAGGCTGGTAGTTCCATTTGAAGTCCATTATTTATGTTATTTTCTATTTTATTCATAGTGAGTAAAGTAATGGGGCTTTCCGTTCTCTTTCCGAATTGAACGGCTGATAGTGGAAAGTCCGGTTTGTTCCAAACTGCAAAGTTAGGAAACCCGAATCTTTTTGTCAATACAATTAGTTAGTATTTTATATTTATTAGCAGTGTTTAAAAAAAAGAAGGCGGCAGGAAAGTGCGCAAACACTCCTGCCGCCATGCTATGCGGTATGCTTGGAAATTGTATTATTTGATACCGAGTTTCTTCTTGATGTCCTTGGGGAGAGCATCCTTGTATACCAGGATGTTCATGGTCTTGTAAGCGACGTATGCATCGCTGGCGTACCATATTCCGTTGTTACCGGCGGTGGTGTTCCATGAGTTCTTGACCATGAAGTACTCCTTGCCGTTCTGGTCCTTGGCTATGCCGAATATCTGCATTCCGTGGTCATCGGTAGTTTCCCAGTTGTCATAACCCTCCTGACGCAGCTCCTGGGTGATCTCTTTCTCTTCTCCGGGTTCACGGAGAATCTTGTTCTCCTTGTCCTCATCGGTGGGAACCACACAGATGGCGGGTTTTGAACGGAGAAATCCGGTCTCGGAAACATCGGCACCCCATGCGAATGTGTAGCCGGTCTTTATGGCATTGTGCATAACCTCCATGAACTCGTCAAGAGGGAGATTGTAGGAGAGGCCCCAGCGCCAGTTGTCCTGAATCTCAATCACGAACTGCTCATAGAAAGGATGGTGAGTGTATGATGTGAGAGACACATAATCATCCATGTTCAGGCCCAGTGACTCGGCGTATGACTTGGGTGTATATTCCTTACCTTTGTAAGTGAATTTCTCAGGGCACTCGCCTATATATGCATCATATATTCCGGAGAAACCTTTCTGCCACACATCGGACAGTTTCTTGAGATTTCCCTTGGCCAATGCGTCCACGTATGCTTTAGCTACTGCAGTCAGTTCTGTGTGGTTGATGCGGTCGCTTTTGTACATGATTCCGGGCATCACCTCCTGAGGAACCATACCGTAATTCTTCCAGCAATAGACCACGTCGTAGAAACTGCCGCCCTGAGCGAATTCAATGTCACCATGCAGGCGAACGGCGGCCTTGGCCCTGTCCTCCATAGTCTTATGTACCACGAACATCTCGGCCAGGTCATGCTCTCCCTTACCCAGGCGCAGAAGTTCTGATTCGAAGAACCCTATTGATGAGAATGACCAGCATGTACCTGATTGTGCCTGGTCTTTGACGGATGTGATGGGCAATGAATCCACGGTGGTGAAAACATATCCTTTTAACTCTGTCCCCTTGTTTTCCTCCTGTGCGGAAATGCCTGTGCAAATGAGAACCAATGATGCGATGATGAATAGTCTTTTCATACTTATAAATAGTGATTTTTATTTTCGTGACGCCAAATTTATTCTTTTTGCACCATTCGGCAAAATGAATAAGCCGAAAAACACTATCTTCGCGCAACAATTGATTATTGAAAATGCTCTATTCCTGTTATTCAGACAAGAAGATAAGTATTCCCACCAGTATGTGGTTCAGCGATGGAGGAAATGGTCAGCAGGTTGATTCCTTTTCGGCTTTGATACTGAATGATCCGCTGATGCCATTTGACAAGCAGCTGGAATGCCTGATGCAAAATATTCAGGATGTGATCAGTACAGACGGACCGGCCGTGTTCATACGTTTGTTTCTGAGTGATCCCGCCAACCAGGCTGTTCTGATTCGCAAGCAATTGGGTCATGATTGTCCGGTTTCCATTATCGGGCAGGCTCCGTTGAATGGAACCAAGATTGCCGCAATGGTATGGTGCAGACCTAAAGCTTCTGTACAGCGCATAAATGACCGTTTGCATAAAGTGTCTGAACGTGGGATTGATGAGTTCTGGTTAACAGGTGGAGTGTCGCCTCTTGAGGATTCTTACAGCCAGACAGTCAGTCTGCTTGAAGGGTTGGGTTCAGAGTTGGGCAGCCAGGGTCTGACACTGGAGGACAATTGTGTGCGTACATGGCTTTTTGTGCAGAATATTGACGTCAACTATAAAGGTGTGGTCGATGGCCGTAATACTGTTTTTGACCGTCACGGACTTACCTCTGAAACCCATTTCATTGCAAGCACCGGTATAGAGGGACGTACAGAAAACCATCTCAACAAAGTGATGCTTGATGCTGTTGCCGTATCAGGAAAAGAGGTGAATATCAGATATCTATATGGTCAGAGCCATCTTAACCGTACATCATCATACGGAGTCAGGTTTGAGCGCGGTACAGTAGTAGAGTACCCGGACTGTAAATATGTATATATCTCAGGCACCGCAAGCATTGATAACAAGGGAAAGATTCGCTATGAGGGTGATGTGAAAAAGCAGACCAAAAGGATGATTGAGAATGTTGAGGTGCTGCTCTCTGAGGCTGGCTGCGGATTTGACAAGCTGGGCTCCATTATAGTTTACCTGCGTGATCCTGCTGATTACGCGGTTGTAAAACGCATTATCGATAAGCGTTTTCCGGAGCAACCATGTGTGATAGTACAGGCTCCTGTATGCCGTCCGGGTTGGCTGGTCGAGATGGAGTGCATAGCAATTTTCTGATTTCAGGATTATGGAGAACGGAGGGTCATCAGTGCTGCTCATTTATACTGGCGGTACCATAGGAATGAAAGAGGATGAGCGCGGTATGCTCACTCCCTTTGATTTTGACGACCTGATAGAGTCGGTTCCCGAACTGGGCAAGTTTACGTGTCGTATTGATCACTACACATTCTCGCCCCTGATTGATTCATCGGATGTTGAACCGGCTCTCTGGATACGTCTCGCTGAGATAATCCGTTACCGTTACGATGATTATGACGGCTTTGTGATTCTTCATGGGACTGATACGATGGCTTATTCCGCATCGGCTCTGAGCTTCATGCTTGAAAACCTGTCCAAGCCGGTCATATTTACCGGTAGCCAGCTTCCGGTGGGTCGCCCGCGCACTGACGGCAAGGAAAACCTCATTTCATCAGTTGAGATTGCAGTGGCAAAAGATGCGCAGGGAAATGCACTTGTGCCTGAGGTGTGCATTTTTTTCAATTCGCAGTTGCTGCGCGGCAACCGCAGCACCAAGGCCGACGCAACATCTTTCAATGCATTCCGATCTCCAAACTATCCGCCCCTGGCAACCGCCGGCATAGACATCCGCTACAACGAAAAGATGATTCTGCCTGCTACAGGCAAACCTTTCATAATTCATATTGAACTCGATACCCGCGTTTCAATTCTAAAAGTTCATCCGGGTATAACACCGCAAGTGGTGCGTAATATTTTGCTTGGTCCTGAGACCCGTGCCGTGATAATCGAGACCTACGGCTCAGGCAATGCCATATCAAAGGATTGGTTCATACAGATTGTCCGTGAAGCATCGGCTATGGGCAAAATTCTGCTCAACGTAACCCAGTGCCTGGCCGGAACCGTCAATATGGACCTCTACGCCACAGGATGCGCCCTGCGTGATGCCGGTGTGGTATCGGGTGGCGATATGACAACCGAAGCGGCTCTTGCAAAACTCTTCTTCCTTATGGGCAGCACTAAAGACAACGCCCAGGTCAAGAACATCCTGGAACAGAATCTCCGCGGAGAGTGACAAACATGTGTCTAAAAATTTGACACTTTTGGCCTGAAAAGCACGATTTTGCTGTTTTCCTTTGGAATGAGGCTGCATAAAGGGGTATTTTTGAGCCTGCAAACAAACAAAGCCCTTGCAATGATTGTTCATTATCTCAAAACTGCGTTTCGCAACATACGCAAAAACTGGGTTTATATAATTCTCAGCGTCTGCTGCCTGGCCATAGGAACGGCCATGTTCTCGGCGTTTTTCTACGGTGTAAACTACGCTGATTTCTTTGAGAACCGGCTGCCCGGTCACAATAGGAGTGTGTTTGTATATATGGAATCGGCCGAAAACCTGCAGTCTGAATCCCGTCCACCTGTAGCCTATAGGAGCCAGATGCCATATAGCGAAAATTATGCTGAACTGATGGAGATGCCCGAGGTGGAGATGGTATCAGTGCATAGCGGTATTACTGAAAGCCTGACATTTGCTGATTCAACCAAGGTTTATTGCAGCAGCAAGATAGAATGTAAATATGTGGAAGGAGATTTCTTCAGGTATTGGAACCTGTCACTCCTTTATGGTGACCGAATGCCCGATAAGAGGAATGAAATTGTGGTTACGGAGTCGCTGCTTAAACGGATGGGCTATGACAAGGATATCAGCGGGTGCATTGTGACCAGCCAAAACCGGTTTGATACCCTCCAGATTGTAAATGTGGTACGTGATGACCGATGGAGCCGCACTCTTTGCTCAGATGTGTTTTTCAGCGCAGCAAGGCTTCCGGTCAACCTGCCTCTGTATGATATAGATGTGGTCCTTAAGGAAGGCACTGACCTTAATGAAATAAACTCCCGACTCACTTCATATACATTGAAAGACCTTTTCAGAAGCGGAGTGATGCAACTGACCACACCTAACGTGAAACCTGAAAGAAAAATAAGGAATGCATTGTTGAGCCTTTTGAGCATCATAGTCCTTCTGGTTGCGGTTACCAACTTCCTTAAGCACATGATAATGGTACTGAAGCAGCGGAACAGGGCCAATACAATACGTTACAGTCTGGGTGCCGGGCAGAGCAGCCTGACTCTGATGATGATGGCCGAAGTAATGCTCATTCTTACCTGTTCATTGGCATTGGCATTCTATTTATCAATTTATATCTGCAACTGGCTCAATCAGGCAGTCTATATGGGTGACCGATATTTCCATCTGGCAGACCTGCTACAGTTGGATACACTGGCTGTCGTTGCAGTGGGAGTGGTTTGTGTGACGGCATGCCGTATCGCAGTGTATGGGCAAAATAAGTTGATTCGCAACAGGATTGTGGCTGACAGGCGCGAAAGCAAACTGTTGAAAAACATTGTAATATGCGTTGAATCTACAGTGGCTGTATTTGCGTTGGCCTCTATCATGTCTATAGCACTGACAGCCCCGAGACCATATAATCCCCTCTCCAAGTCAGAAAGCCGCAGAACTTTCTATGTGGAGACTGAAGAAGGTGATTCCTGGACAGACAACCAACTGTCATTTTCTAAACAAATCAGTCAGTTGCCTCAGGTTGAAGACATTGTTCCTTCAGATAGGGAATGGAACGGGATAGATGGCTATGAATATATTGTCGGATCTGGTGACAGATATCTTCAGGAGGATTTCCTTGTCAAGGGCTATGATATCCGTTATTTCAGTTTTTTCAATATCCCCATTGAGTGGCTGGATGAAGTCCCGCCGTCCGAAGGATACCTGTTGGACAGAAATACTTATAACAGATATCTGGAAAACAATGTTGATTTCGGTAGTCTGGGACTACTGTCGGGATCAGATAAAAAGCCCATTCATATTGCCGGAGTATATGATGAACTGATGTGCGGTAATCCTAATGTCATGAACGGCGTAGCCAGCATGGGATTCAGGTATAATGCAAACAATTATTTTGATAGAAACTTTTTCATAAGATTCCATGAGGGCGTATCCAAGTCGGAGGCAGAGACCCTTATCCGCAACACCTGGAAAGAAGTGAATCCGTCATCATTAGAGGAGCCCAAGATCCGGCCGGTTCCAAAATACGCCGATGAGGAATTGAAACTGGCCGATTTGGGATTCAAGGCAGGTGGTCTGGTGTGCATACTGATTGTCATACTAAGTGTGTCATCATCAATATCGGCCGAAACGAACATCCGCCGTAAGGAGGTTGCCCTGCGTAAGATAAACGGAGCCAAGCAAAAGAACATAATGGGACTGTTCGCCAAGCCATACTGCATAATGCTTGCCGTAGCATTTCCGATTGGAATACTTGCATCAATGACTCTGATCGGAAAAACAATGGAAATAGAGAATTATCTTAAAGCATACATCTGGATCGCACCTTTAACGCTGATAACAATCGCGCTCATAGTTGCAATCTCCATCTTCCGCAAGATCCGCGCCATCATGTGCACCAATCCCGCCGATGTAATAAAGAGCGAATGACGCATTAGGAACCGTCCCTAATTCGTCAGTATCATCAAGTAACTCGCAGAGTAACGTGTCAGGCTTTGGAGAACTGGTCTTTGCCTACTCCGCAGATGGGGCAAACCCAGTCAGCGGGAAGATCTTCAAATGCAGTACCGGGGGCTATGCCGCTATCCGGATCACCTGTTGCGGGATCGTATTCGTATCCGCATACATCACAAACGTACTTACTCATAATCATTATGGTTTTAAGGGGTTTAAGTCAGATTTGAACCATTCGATGAACTTGGTTATGCCGTCGTGAAGTGTGGTAGTGGGCTTATAGCCGCAATCGTGCTCCAGCTTGGAGGTATCGGCATAGGTCTTGAGTACATCGCCCTGCTGCATGGGCAGGAATATCTTGTTTGCTTCAACACCAAGTGCACTCTCAATCTCATTGATGAAATCCATCAATTGAATCGGATTTGAGCAACCAATGTTATAGACTTTCCAAGGGACGTTATTGGGGCAATTCTCAGCTTTGGGTTGATGGCCAATTACCTGGAGAGTGCCCTCTACGATATCATCTATGTAGGTGAAGTCGCGGCTAAGGTTTCCGTTGTTGAACACCTTGATAGGCTCGCCCTTGCTGATGGCGGTGGCAAACAGCATAGGCGCCATGTCCGGGCGTCCCCAAGGTCCATAAACGGTGAAGAAACGCAGTCCTGTAGTGGGCAGACCGTACAGTTTGCTGTATGAGTGAGCCATAAGTTCATTTGCCTTCTTGGTGGCGGCATACAAACTTACGGGATTGTCAACGCGGTCATCCTCGCTGAAAGGCACCTTGTCATTCATTCCATAGACCGATGAAGACGAAGCGTAAACCAAGTACTTGACATCATTATGGCGGCAAGACTCCAGCACGTTCATGAAACCCACCAAGTTGCTGTCCAGATATGCATAAGGATTGGTGATGGAGTAGCGTACACCAGCCTGTGCCGCCAAGTTGACCACCACATCAAATTTCTCCTGTTGGAAGAACTCAGCCATCTGTCCGCGGTCAGCCAGATCCATCTTTATAAAACGGTAGTTGGGGAACAGAGTGCTCTCGCGTATTGAGCCGTCAATGTATCGTCCGCTGTGGGAAATAATTCCACACTGCTCCAATCGGCCCAACTTAAGCCGCACATCATAATAATCATTGATATTATCAAGTCCCACGACCTCATCGCCGCGCTCCGCAAGGCGGTAAGCCAGTTTTGAGCCAATGAATCCGGCTGCTCCCGTAACAAGTATCTTCATCCTTTTCTAATTTGAAGCAAAAGTACAAAAAATAAGAATAAAGAACGTGACAAGGATCCTGAGTGCACTGAACTTTTTGGGGTATCGGTATCAGAAACCATCGACGCCCATGTCGCTGTGAATGGGAGGGGCCCGCTCCGAAGGAGCCTTTTGCGTTAGCAAAATAAAACAAGGTCCATCCCATTGGCCAATGGACAATGGGATAGGGCCTTTAGGCCCGTAGTTTCAGATACTGATACCCCAAAAAGTTCTCTCAAAAAATGAACCGATGACAAAATGTATGCAGCGTGCGCTGATTTGTGCATATTTATGCTCAAAGTGGTAGTTTTTGTGGTAGTTTTGGGTGATTATGCATATCAAATTGAATTATTTTCATAAATAACGTGAATTTATTTGCGCTTTCTTTGCTTGTTTTAATGACAAATGGTAACTTTGCAATCGATTTTGATAGCAAATTCACAAAATATACAAAATAACGAATCAATTCTATTATGGACAAACAGGTAAAGAATTACGTTGACAAATTCATGGCTGAGCTTATAGCCAAGAATCCCGGTGAGAAGGAATTCCATCAGGCCGTCAGTGAGGTCGTGGAGAGTGTAGCACCTTACATCATGCAGAACCCTTATCTTCTGGACCAGAAGATTATGGAGCGCATTGTTGAGCCCGAGAGAGTAATCATGTTCCGTGTACCTTGGATGGATGATAAAGGTGAGATCCATATCAACCGCGGTTTCCGTGTACAGATGAACAGCGCCATCGGACCGTACAAAGGTGGTGTACGTTTCCATGCCAGCGTTAACCTGAGCATCATGAAGTTCCTTGCTTTTGAGCAGACCTTCAAGAACAGCCTTACCACACTGCCTATGGGTGGTGCCAAGGGTGGTTCAGACTTCAGCCCGCGCGGCAAGTCAGACGCTGAGGTAATGCGTTTC
>JAFZKR010000050.1 GCA_017551845.1 Bacteroidaceae bacterium | reverse complement strand
TGAGGTTCTGTGATGAGATGTACTCTCCAAGAGTGTTGGTTACATTCTCCTTGTCAAACAGTATGTGAACACCTGTAAACGAAGCATCATACGGAGTGAGGCAATAATACTGCAAACCGAGAATGGTGTGCATACCCTCGGCATCCATATCCTTCTGTGTAAGCACTATTGTAAGTTCCTTAGCACGGTCGTTGCGGAAATTGAAGAATATCACTGCATCGCCCTCCTCTATACGGCTGTCGTAAGCCTCATTCACTATTGGCTTCATGAACTCGTCGGTAACGCCCTCGGAATATGATTCCTCCACTGCCTTGACCATATCGGAAACCTTGCGGCCCTCGCCGTTCACAAGCTGGTCATAAGCAATCTTCACACGCTCCCAACGCTTGTCACGGTCCATAGCATAGTAACGTCCTATTATGGTAGCCACCTTGTCACCACGCTTCACAAGCTGCTCAATGAACCCCTTGCCGCTCTTCGGGTCAGTGTCACGGCCGTCCATGAAACAGTGGACGTAAGTCTTGTCGATACCATACTCGCGTGCTATGTCGGTCAGGCACAACAGGTGCTCGAGTGAGCTGTGTACTCCTCCGTCCGATACCAGACCCATCAAGTGCAGTTTCTTTCCGCTCTCCTTGGCATAGCTGTACGCCGATACTATCTCCTTGTTCTGACGTATGCTGCCGTCGGCTATCGCACGGTTCACCTTTACAAGATCCTGATAAACGACACGGCCGGCACCTATGTTCAGGTGACCTACCTCCGAGTTACCCATCTGCCCGTCAGGAAGACCAACATTCTCTCCGCTGGCAAGAAGCTGTGCGTGAGGATAGCTGGCATTAAGATAATCCATATAAGGAGTGGGAGTGTTGTAAATAACATCGGCCTTGGAATGGTTACCTATACCCCAGCCGTCAAGAATCATGAGCAATGCTTTCTGTTTCATCTTCTTTTATATAAAAGGGAACGGAATGAATCCGTCCCCTTCCCTGTATGTTTTCTATATCTGTTTATTTAATATTATCTGACTGGAACATCGAAACGATAGGAAGAACCTTTGCCAAAATAGCGCTGACTGATTCCTGTATCTTTTCCGTCAGGAGGAATTCCATCACAGACATTGATTCCTCGGATTTGGGATCACATGAAACCACGAACAAACCCTCCTCATTTTCCACGAATGCCAGCTTGGACTGTGCAGGACTATATCCCTTGAAATAGAAACCGTTGTCAAAATACGGCATTATCTGGCTGATGAGCTTTTCCTTCAATTCCTCAGGCATCTTCTCGTCACTCTCCAGATATTTCATATATTCAATGCGGTCCTCTGCGGGTATGCCGTCAATCGGATTGTCAAGCTTCACCTTGAAAGTAGCCTCGCCTGCCAGGAGTGAAACATCGGCCCAAAGCTTGCGGCAGCTCTTTGAATCCATCAACCATGCCAGGATGCTCTCCTCATCAAGTGTCATATTCTTCTTGAACGTACCGTCAAGTCCGCCCTCTATCTTGAGCAGTTCAGAGTTTGAAGAGATATCGGAAAGAGAAACCGAAATCTTGGTACCTGACTCCGGTACATACTGAATGGCAGCACTTAATGCATACTGCACAGCATTGACGGCTATTTCAAGATTGAAACGGCCACAATCTACTGTAAGATATGTATCGTCATCATAATCGATGGAATACTGATCATCATCGGAAGAAAGCACATCATTGAATTTTCCATGAAGTGTCATCTTGAGATCAGTGTCAATCACCAGTTTAGCGCCGAAAAGGCTCTGACCGTCACTATCCAGACTGACAGCAATGTTCTTGGGAAGCGATATGGAGAGTTCATCTTCATCATCGGCAATTTCCACTGTAGTCATTCCACCTTCACCCTTCAACCAGAGAGAGAGCGGATAACCCAGAATGCTCTCGTCAACGTCTATCTGGAAACGGTCATGATTGCGGTTGACAAGTTCAAACTCCGGTGCCATCTCAAAACTGCCGTCTGCCATCGTGACAGGTTTGAAGACAAGGGCGAAACGATAATTCAGTTTTGAAAGATCCAATACAACATTACCTTCGGTCTGGGCCATCTCCTTGAACTGTTCGAGCATGGCTCCCATAACCTCGTTTCTCTCAGCTGCATCAAGAATATCATCCATAGGCAGTTCCTTGATGGGAGAAAGCATTGCAATTGCTTCCTGAAGCTGTGTAAGGTCAATCTTGGCAGCCAATTCACCGGCAAGATTACCCAATATCTCCTGCTGTTCGGGAAGAGTCAGATATTTCTCTGTCTTTTCCTCCTCCTTACCGTTGTTATTCTCCTTGTTTTCATCATCACCTTCGCATGACAATGTTGCGAATGCGCAAAACACAAGTGCCAACAGACTAAAAATACTTTTCTTCATAAGAGTAGAATTTAAAAACAGTGCAAAATTAAACAATTATTCAATACAATATTCAGAACATGCCTATTACACGTTCCAATCCGTTCACAAGAGCATCAACTTCCGCATGTGTGTTGTAGAATGCGAACGATGCCCGCACCGTACCCGGAATGCCGAACCTATCCATAAGAGGCTCTGCACAATGATGTCCTGTCCGTACCGCTATGCCCAGACGGTCAAGCAGGGTACCTATGTCCGACGGATGGATGTTCCCCACAAGAAAGGATATGACAGCACTGCGATGCCTGGGGTTTCCTATTATCCGCATATCCGGTATCCCTCTCAATCTTTCAATAGCGTAAGCGCAAAGCTCTGACTCATATCCGGCAATAGCATCCATGCCTATGTTCTCCACATAATCAAGCGCAGCGGCCAGGGCGATGGAGCCTATATAATCAGGTGTACCTGCTTCAAACTTGTAGGGCAGTTCATTAAAGGTAGTGCGCTCAAAAGTGACACGCCTTATCATTTCGCCGCCACCCTGATAGGGGGGCATCTGCTCCAACAGCTCCTTTCGGCCATATAGCACGCCTATACCTGTAGGGCCGTAAATCTTGTGCCCGCTGAAAGCGTAGAAATCGGCCCCGAGAGCCTGAACGTCAACCTTCAGGTGAGGCACGGACTGAGCTCCGTCAACGGCCACCGGAACTCCGTGCGAATGGGCTTGGCCGATTATTTCGGAAACAGGATTCACAACACCTGTAACATTGGAAACATGCGTAATGCTTACAAGTCTGGTTTTAGGATTGAAAAGTGCCTTATAAGCATCCATATCCGGCTCCCCGGATTCCATTACTGGAATTACCCTGATTTTGAATCCGTACTTCATGGCCTGGAGCTGCCAGGGAACAATGTTGCTGTGATGCTCCATCCCGGATATGATAACCTCATCACCCTCCTTGAGGAACGCCTCGGAGAACGAGCTTGCCAGCAGATTCATACTTTCAGTTGTACCGCGGGTGAAGATTATCTCCTCCGTACTGCCTGCACCGATGAACCTGCGCACCTTCTCACGGGCTGCCTCCATCATCTCCGTAGCCTCCTGCGAGAGGAAATGTATGCCGCGATGTACATTGGCGTTCACATTCCGGTAAGCATCGGCTATGGAATCAATGACGCATTGAGGTTTCTGAGTAGTGGCGGCATTGTCCAGATAGACCAAAGGCCTGCCATACACCTCACGACCCAATATGGGAAAATCCCTTCGAATACTCTCTACGTCAATCATAGTCCTCATAATATTTATCGGCACACCCGGCAACCCTCGCATTGTGAGAATTCACCACGGAAACGTTTCTCCACCAGTCTGTTCAGACGGTCACGCAACGGCTCCAACGACACACGTCCCGTCACCTCACCCACAAATGACTGCATAAGCATGATGCGGGCCTCCTTCTCCGGAATACCCCGCTGACGCATATAGAACATGGCCTTGTCGTCCAGTTGTCCCACTGTCGCACCGTGCGAACACTTCACGTCATCGGCATAAATCTCCAGCTGAGGCTGAGTGAACATACGGGCCTCACGTGTCAGGCATATATTACGGTTTGTCTGCAGCGATGATGTACGCTGTGCACCAGAGCGTACCAGCACCTTGCCGGCGAATGCACCTGTGGCACTGTCATCCAGGACATACTTGAACAGTTCACTGCTGGTACAATCCTCCACCCTGTGGTCAACAAAGGTCATATTGTCAAGATGCTGCTCCCTGTCAATGATACCTATCCCGTTCAGGGATAGACTGGCTCCGGGCCCGTACAGCGTTACGAACGCCGAATTGCGTGTCTGTCCGTTGTTGAGTGTTACATAATCCGTTTCGACCTGACTGTCCGCCTCCTCTCTTATGTACAGCTCCGATACTCTCAGGTCCGCGTTATGAGTCTCTTCCAGGTCATACAGTTCCAATCGTGAGCCAGGACCTGCAAAAGTCTCTATAACCTGGGTAGTAAGGAAACGGTTGGCCGTCAGCGCATGGTCGCAAAGTAACAGTTTAAGCTGAGCACCGCGTCCCAGCACAATCAGAATCCTGCGGTTCACCATCATATCCACGGGCGATGACAGCAAAGTGACAAGCTGCAGAGGTTTCTCTATCACCACACCGTCCGGAACATATATCATCATCCCGTCCTGTGCAAACATGGTGTTCAACGCAGCAATGCCCGGACGTTCCATGTCAGCCAGACGGCCGTAATGGCTATCCACAATCTCCGGTAAATCCTTAGCCGCATCCCGCAGGCTACCCACATATACACCATCCGGAAGCGATACCTTGGAGGCCATCATTGATGCCCCGAACACGTCATTGGCCAGAAAATAGAGCAGAGTGCTCATATTGGGGACATTACATCTGAAAGCCTGCGTCAGGTCCACTTTCATCTCCAGGCGGCCAAGATTCATTCCCCAATCGGGCGCGAACCAGGCGGAGACATCGGTATGCCTGTACTCCTCCAGTCTCTTATCAGGTAAGCCATAACTCCTGAAGCACTCCGCTGCCTTGTCTCGCAAGGCATTCATAGCTCCAGCCGAACCGTTATCAATGAGGAGACGGTTCTGACCGAATAAATCTATGTAGTTTTGCTCCGGCTTCATCCTACAGAATCCTCGTACTCCTTTATAACCCAGTCATAACCCCGTTCCTCAAGTTCAAGGGCAAGTTCAGGACCTGCACTTTTTATTATGCGTCCTTTATACAACACATGCACCACATCCGGTTTTATGTAATCAAGCAGACGCTGGTAGTGGGTTATCACTATAAAAGCGTTTTCAGCGTTCCTGATCCGGTTCACTCCGTCGGCCACAATCCGCAGGGCATCTATGTCAAGACCTGAATCAGTCTCATCGAGTATGCTCAGTGAGGGCTCAAGCATGGCCATCTGGAAAATCTCGTTGCGTTTCTTCTCACCGCCGCTGAACCCCTCGTTCACGGAACGGTTCATGAACTTGGAATCAAGTTTCACCAGTTCACGCCTCTCCTTGATGAGCTTAAGAAAATCAGCGGGGGGCATGGGCTGCAGTCCCTGCGCCTTACGCTTCTCGTTTACGGCGGTACGCATGAAGTTGGTCATGCTCACACCGGGAATCTCTACCGGATACTGGAATGAGAGGAACAATCCCTCATGGCTGCGTTCCTCAGCGTTCATGGCCAGCAGGTCCTTGCCTTGGAACATTACCTTGCCTTCGGTCACCTGATACGCCGGATGGCCCACAAGCACATTGCTCATGGTGCTCTTGCCCGAGCCGTTGGGACCCATAATGGCATGAACCTCACCGGCATTCACCTCAAGGTCAATACCCTTCAATATCTCTTTGCCTTCTATTCCGGCATGAAGGTTTTCTATCTTAAGCATCATTGTCCTAACCTGTTGTATTCTCTAATGAAACCGACAGAAGCTTCTGGGCCTCCACGGCAAATTCCATAGGCAGCTTGTTCAGCACCTCCTTTGCATAACCGTTCACAATAAGGCCGATGGCCTGTTCCATAGGTATTCCGCGTTGGTTGCAGTAGAAAAGCTGATCCTCCGATATCTTGGAGGTGGTCGCCTCATGCTCCACAATGGCCGTCTCATTCTTCACGTCCATATACGGGAAGGTGTGCGCTCCGCACTTGTCGCTCAGCAGCAATGAGTCACACTGGCTGTAGTTACGTGCGCCGTCGGCATGCTCACCCACCTTGATCAGTCCGCGATAAGAGTTCTGGCTGTGTCCGGCCGATATACCCTTGCTTATAACAGTACTCCTGGTGTTACGGCCAATGTGTATCATCTTTGTGCCCGTATCGGCCTGCTGCCAGTTGTTGGTAAGTGCCACAGAGTAGAACTCACCCTGTGAACCGTCGCCCTGCAGTATGCAACTGGGATATTTCCAGGTAATGGCCGAACCTGTCTCCACCTGTGTCCAGGAGAGCTTGCTGTCCACACCTTTCACCAGTCCTCGCTTGGTAACAAAGTTATATACACCACCCTTTCCGTTCTCATCACCAGGATACCAGTTCTGAACGGTGCTGTACTTGACCTCAGCGCGGTCCAGCACCACAATCTCCACGATAGCGGCATGAAGCTGGTTCTCGTCACGCATAGGAGCCGTGCAGCCCTCCAGATATGACACGTAACTGTCATCATCGGCCACGATGAGCGTACGCTCGAACTGACCTGTCCCGGCAGCATTGATACGGAAGTATGTGGAAAGCTCCATAGGGCAGCGTACACCCTTGGGAATATATACAAATGATCCGTCACTGAAAACAGCGCTGTTCAAGGCGGCAAAGAAGTTGTCACGATAGTTCACTACGCTGCCCAGATACTGCTTTACCAGGTCAGGGTGGTTCTTGACAGCCTCACCCATGGAGCAGAATATTATCCCCTTCTCGGCCAGAGTCTTTTTGAAAGTGGTCTTTACCGATACAGAGTCCATCACAGCATCGACGGCCACACCACCGCTCAGCGCCAGCCGCTCCTCAAGCGGAATACCCAGTTTGTCGAAGGTCTTCATTACCTGCGGGTCGATTTCATCGATGGATTTGGGACCTTCCTTCTTCTTTGCAGTGGGATCAGCGTAGTATGATATGTTCTGATAATCTATTTCCGGAATATCCAGATGAGCCCAATGAGGCATCTCCATGGTGAGCCAGTGCCTGTACGCCTTCAAACGGAACTCCAGCATCCACTCAGGCTCGCCCTTCCGCTCCGAGATAAGACGGACAGTATCCTCCGTCAGGCCCCTGTCGAAAATCTCTGTATGGACATCTGTCGTGAATCCATACTTGTATTTCTCAGCCGAAATCTCCCTGACCAGATTGTTGTCTGAACCGTTATCCTTCACTTTTCAGAGCACCTTTGAATCATCCTTCTCTTTATCCGTATCTTCGAAGCCGGGTAGAGGCACATTGTCCCTGACCTTGTTCCACACCCAACGCAGGCAGAAATCGGAACCGTCACGTACAGTGGGATAGAATCCCTTCTCCTTGTCTTCGCGGTTCTTCATCACCTTCTCCGTCACGCCCGTCATATCCATCAGCTGGAACAGAAGCCCCAGGAGGATGAACCATTTCAAGGTGCCGAACAACCCACCAAGCAACCTGTCCACGAAACCAAGGTCGGCCACATGAACCAGATTGGAGAGCATCCTTCCCAACAGTCCGAATACAATAGGGACAATCATCAGTATCACGATGAAAGAGAGAACCTCAGCCACCTTTTCGGTCATTTTCAGACCGTTCAGCAGGAATCCTGCAAGCGGTTTGTAGAGAAACGCTCCACACACCACACCTATAATCAGTCCTCCCAGGCTGAACGCCTGCCTTATAAGGCCACGGATAAGTCCCGTCACAAAACCCAAGGCCAGGACAGCCACAATTATCCAGTCAATCGTTTCCATAGGATTTGAATGATAACCTCAAGTCAGAGAGTCTGCTTGACCTCAATCTGGGTAAACGTCTCAATCATATCACCCTCCTTGATGTCATTGTACGATACCAGGCTGATACCGCACTCCATACCTGACTGCACCTCCTTGACATCATCCTTGAAGCGCTTCAGGGCCTGAATGTCACCGGTATGTATTACAATGCCGTCACGTATAACGCGGGCCTTGTCGCTTCGTGAAACCTTACCGTCACGAACACGGCAGCCTGCCACCATACCCACCTTTGAGATATGGAACACCTCCATAACCTCGATGGTCGATGTAACCTCCTCCTTGACCTTGGGTGCAAGCAGGCCCTCCATGGCCGACTTCACCTCGTCGATGGCATCATATATGATTGAGTAGATACGGATATCCACATCATTCTGTTCGGCAAGACGCTTGGCGGCACCTGACGGACGCACGTCGAATCCTATGATAATGGCGTTCGAAGCAGCTGCCAGACTCACATCGCTCTCGGAAATCGCACCCACAGCCTTATGGATCACATTCACCTGGACATTAGGTGTCGAGAGCTTGATGAGTGAGTCGCTCAGAGCCTCTACGGAACCATCCACATCGGCCTTGACAATCAGGTTGAGCTCGTGGAAATCGCCCATCTTGATACGGCGGCCCAGCTCATCAAGAGTTAGAGTCTGTGCGGTACGCACGCCCTGCTCACGCTGCAGCTGTTCACGCTTGCTGGTGATTTCACGGGCCTCACGCTCAGTCTCCACAACGTGGAAACTTACACCGGCCTGCGGAGCTCCGTTCAAGCCCAGAATCAGTACCGGCTCTGCAGGAGCTGCAGTTTTCATCTTCTGGTTACGCTCGTTGAACATAGCCTTGACCTTACCCCATGATGTACCGGCAATCACAATGTCACCCATCTTGAGGGTACCGTTCGATACCAGCACCGTAGCCACATAACCACGGCCCTTGTCAAGTGAAGACTCTATTATTGTACCCGTAGCCTTGCGGTTGGGGTTGGCCTTGAGGTCAAGCATCTCGGCCTCAAGCAGCACCTTCTCCATAAGTTCGGGAACACCTGTACCCTTCTTGGCCGATATGTCCTGGCTCTGGTACTTGCCTCCCCAGTCCTCGACCAGGAAGTTCATCTGTGCCAGCTCCTGCTTGATGCGCTCGGGGTCGGCAGCGGGCTTATCGACCTTGTTGATGGCGAATACTATAGGAACACCTGCTGCAGTGGCGTGTGCAATGGCCTCCTTGGTCTGAGGCATCACATTGTCATCGGCAGCCACTATGATGATTGCTATATCGGTAACTTGGGCACCGCGGGCACGCATGGCGGTAAAAGCCTCATGACCCGGAGTATCCAGGAACGTGATGTGGCGGCCGTCCTCCAGCTTCACGTTGTAGGCACCTATGTGCTGGGTAATACCTCCGGCCTCACCGGCTATCACGTTTGACTTACGGATGTAGTCAAGCAGAGAGGTCTTACCATGGTCAACATGACCCATAACGGTTACGATAGGAGCACGCGGCACCAGATCCTCCTCCTTATCGGCCTCCTCGCTTATCTGCTGGGCCACCTCGGCGCTCACGAAATCAGTGGTGAAACCGTACTCATCGGCCACAATGTTGATGGTCTCGGCATCCAGACGCTGGTTGATTGACACCATCATACCCACGTTCATACAGGTAGCTATAACCTGCGTCACGGGTATGTTCATCATGGTGGCCAGCTCATTTGCTGTCACGAACTCTGTGAGCTTAAGCACCTTGCTCTCAGCCATCTCCTGCTCCATAGCCTCCATCTGACGCTGCTGGACCTGCTCACGCTTGTCCTTGCGGTATTTTGAAGACTTGGTCTTACCTTTCTGGAATGATGAGAAGGTGTCTCTTATCTGACGGTTTACATCCTCATTTGAGAACTCGTTCTTCTCGTTCTTGTTATGACGACGGTCCTTGCTGTTGCGTCCGCCGCCTTTCTGACTATCCTTTCCATGAGCCTCGGACGAGCCGTGGGACTGACCGTAACTATCGGCCTTGGTGAGATCCACCTTCTCGCCTCCTATGCGGATACGGTTCTTCTTTCTCGGACCACCGGCCCTTTCACCAGCCTTTTCAGTCTCGGCCGACGAAGGCTTTATCTCCTTCATGAGAGAATCCTTGAACTGCTGACGCTGCTTCTGACGCTGCTGTTCCTTCTCCTCACGCTCTTTTTTCTTCTCCTCCTTGGACTTTTTCTTGGGACGGGTTGACTGATTGATGGCTGTCAGGTCAATCTTTCCCACTGTCTTAAGTTTCAGACCACCGTCCTTGGGTGCGTCAATCTTGAATATGGACTCCTCCACAGGTACCTCAGGCTCAGCCGGGTTCTCATCAGAAGCAACCGGATTCACTGTCTCCTCAACCTGTGCCGGTTCGGGTTTCACAGCTTCGGGCTCCGGCTTAACGGAAACGACAGGCTCTTCAGCCTCTTCCCTGGCGGTCACAGCAGCCTTTTCCTGTACCGGTTTTTCCGGTTTAGGCTCGGGAGCCACTTCCGGCTTCGGTTCCGGTTTGGATTCCTTTACCGGTGCGGCGGTATCCTTCCCCGCACGCTCCTCCTTCACCTTTACCTTCTCAACCGCCGGCTCAGGTTTCCTGACAATCTTGACAGGTTCGGCCGGAGCGGGTTTTTCCTCCTTCTTCCTGGGCTTATCCAGATCTATCTTACCCACAGTCTTGAACTTGGGAACCATCTCGGAGGGTATCTCCGTCTCAACTGTCTCCTCTGCCTTCACCGGCTCTGCCGGTACAGGTTTCTCCTCCTTCTCCTCAGCTTTGGGACGCTTTGAAAGACGGTCCTGGAGAAAACGGTTGGCAGCCTCCCTGAGTGACTTGTCACGACTGAACTCGGCCACAAGCAGGTTATACTGCTCATCGGTCAGTTTCTCGTTCAGGTCATCATTCACTTCCGGAAAACCCTTCTTGTGCAGGAACTCCACCAGCGTAGTGGAACCCACATTCAACTCCCTTGTAACTTTGCTAATTCTTATCGCCATCTATAAAAATGCTTTTGTTAACCTATTTTTCCCTTGGATCTTGTCTGAACAGTATTACTTCTTCAGGAATTTATGAAACTCCTCCTCATCCTGGAACTCAAGAGCCAGAATGTTCAGTATGTCATCCACCTGCTCCTCCTCAAGATCAACTGTCTCCACGAGTACTGAACGGTCTGCTCGGAGAACTGACTTGGCTGTCTCGAAGCCGGCATCATGCAGAGCATCGACAACCCAGTCCTCTATATCGCCACGGAAATCGTCCAGATAGATATCCTCCTCAGGAGTCTCTTCAAGTTCGCGATATACATCTATCGTATATTCTGTCAGCATACTGGCCAGCTTTATGTTCAGACCGCTCTTACCTATGGCAAGCGAAACCTGATCCTGCTTGAGATAAACCTCTGCACGACGTGTCTCGGTATCGAGTTTGAGTTCCGATACCTTGGCCGGGCTGAGAGCACGCTTGATGAAGAGTTCTATGTTCGATGTGTAGTTTATCACATCAATGTTCTCGTTCCTCAGTTCTCTCACGATACCGTGTATGCGTGAACCTTTTACACCTACGCATGCGCCCACGGGATCGATGCGGTCATCGTATGACTCCACTGCGATTTTGGCCCTTTCACCGGGAATACGGGCAATCTTCTTGATTGTGATGAGGCCATCGCCTATCTCGGGAACCTCCTGTTCGAACAGGCGCTGCAGGAATACCGGCGATGTACGGCTCAGAATGATTTTCGGGTTGTTCACGTTCTCCACGCGTTCCACCACGGCCCTCACGCTCTCACCTTTGCGGAAGAAATCGCTCGGGATCTGCTCGGTTTTGGGCAGGAGCAGTTCATTGCCGTCCTCGTCAAGCAGCAGAATCTCCTTTTTCCAGATCTGATACACCTCGGCCGAGACCACTGTCCCCACCATACCCATGTACTTGTTGTAGAGACTGTCCTTCTCCAGCTCCAGAATCTTGGAAGCCAATGTCTGGCGCAGGTTCAGAATGGCACGGCGGCCGAACTTGGAGAAATCCACCATCTCGGACACCTCCTCGCCCACTTCGAAGTCCTCATCTATCAGACGTGCCTCGGAGAGAGAGATCTGTGTGTTCGCGTCCTCCACCTCATCGTCATTGACAACTGTCCTGAAACGCTGTATCTCACAGTCACCCTTGTCGGGGTTAACGATTACAGAGTAGTTTTCGTCCGTTCCGAACATCTTTGAGATAACACTGCGGAAACTCTCCTCAAGGACTGAGACCAGCGTCATGCGGTCAATGTTCTTCAGTTCCTTGAACTCCTGAAAGGTATCGATCAATGAGACCGTTTCTTCTTTCTTAGTAGCCATTTTACTTTAAACTTATTACGTATTTTACATATTTCACCTCATCGTGGCCGAAAGGCATCTCCACTTCGACCGTCTTGGGACGTTTGCTTCCCTCCACCTTCTCCTTGCGGACGGTCTTGAGTACGAACCCCTTTTCATCGGCCGATACAAGTATCCCCTTGAGCTTCGGACCGCTCTTGGGAAGCACCTCTACCTCCTGACCTATATGATTGATATATTGCTTGAGCACCTTGAAAGGCTGGCCTATACCGGCTGAGCCCACCTCAAGTTCATAATCCTCCTTGTCACGGTCCAATGACGACTCAATAAAACGGCTGAGTTCCACACAATCGTCGATCCAGACACCCTCCGCCTGGTCAATCTCAACAGTAATCCTGTTGTCCTGAGTCACTTCCACATCCACGAGGAAATAGTCGCTCTTACCTTCAAGCCACTTTTGGGCAATGTCAATAACTTGTTGTTTGTCAATCATATAAATTTAGTTCTTGTTCCTGATAAGAGATTGTATGGTAACAAAAAAGAGGCCCTCGGCCTCTCCACACATCATCATATCGGGTGCAAATATAGTGCAAATGCTCTACACGACCAAACAAAAACACAAAAATGTGAAATTGGGGACAGGCCCCAATTTCACATTTTCAATAACCCAGGTAGCCGAGCATGCGGGCGGCATAGCGGCGACCGAACTCGCGCAGCCCCTTGCAGTTGAAGTGCAGATGGTCACGACCGGCCTCGCATCCGTATGCAGGAACAACCAATGCCTGAGGCAGAGTCTCCGGCAGCTTGGCCATTACCTCATTGTGAGCGGCGCAGACACCACGCTGATCGGCGGGAACAACCTCACCTGAAAGCAGAGGAATTGAACCGGCCTCAAGACCCAGGTCAGCCAGAATGTCATCATAGACCTTCTTCACATTGGCCGGCCACTGGGGATCATTGGTGTTGGTCTCACCCTGATGCAGCAGGATACCCTTGATGACACCATCCTTCTGAGCCTTCTTGCAGAGCTCTATCAGACGATTGTAGGGGTTACCGCCGTAAGCGGTGCAGATGTTCTTCATCCAGTCTGCCTGCTTGGGTATGTACTCCTCGCATTTATCCTTGTCGAAAAGGTCAATGGAGCAACCTGCCACTGCCACCATCACAACACCTATCTTAACATTCTCAGGCATGTTCTGAACCATTGTGCGGCCAAAATAATCGGCCGGGGTAAGACCTGTGTTGGGGCGTGCCAACGGAGGAACAGCCGTACGCCACTCGCCCATCTTGCTGTCAGGAAAATCCACAGCGTTCATCGTCACGAAACGGGGGCTTACATTCTCCTTGTCAATCTGTTCAGGACGCGGGTTGCCCTCCATATTCGACTGACCTATGCAGATGTAGATGTGGAAATTGGGATCAGGCTGAGCCATAACCCTCATCACGGGAGCCAGCAGGAACGCTGCCAGCATTACGAATGCAAATCTTTTCATATCACTTGATTGTTTTGTATGTATTATGGTGCAATTTTCGGAAATAATCATGAAAACAACAAGAAAAAAGGATAGCTTTGCATAAAAAATAAAGGAATCTTTCTCTATGGGCAAGAAAACGGCAAGAGCCAACAACAATTTCCTTTTAGGTTCACTCATACTTATTGTTCTGGTCCTGATAACCGTGGTGATTTTCCTCCTTTGGGCATTCCGTCTGGATTTCAACAAGGAGAAAAGTTTCAAGGGCCGGTATGAGATCGTGCTCGATGCCACACTGTCAGGAACACCGCTTTCAGTCTATGTCAATGACAGCCTGCTCTTCAACGGCACCCCTGGAGCCCAGCTGACACTCAGCGTGGAACGTTTCGCACAGGAGTCGAGCCTCCTGGTAGTAGATAGTGAAACTGATTACGTTACCGTACACGAACTCCCCGAGGAGTCAACCAAGATATCTGTCGGAAAGAATTCCGGCGCATTCATATTCAAAACCGAGCCGCGCTGACCGCAGTCATTTGCCCGGTCCCCTCAGTATAGAGTAATAACGCTCGCCGTCATCCAGTATCTTCACCGCCTCGGCAAGCGGTTTGTCGCCCCTCATGCTCTGGACAACTGCACCTTTCTGATAATAATACCGGGAAGCTATCTCCATACCCACCAGCCTCTTTATCTCATTGCTGAACAGGTCCAGGTCATGTTTCAGGTCATAATCCAGTTTGAGCTCCAGGGCATCGAACTCATCGGCAGCCTTCTGGGCCAACCCCTCTTTCTGTGCAATCTTCTTCAGTGCCTTCAGCGCCTTGCTGCTGTTGGAGGTGAAGACAAAGTCCGAATTTGATACAAAATCCATAAACTCCTTGTAGTCGGAGTCCGAGAACTCATATTCATCCATAGGAGCTATAGAGTCATGCCTGATGCAGAACTCGTTGGCATAGTCGAAGAGCACCACGTCCTGGGATATGTTGTACAGAATATCAGGCATAGTATCAGGGTTACATATCACATCCGGGGTGATTCCTCCGCCATCCCTCACAGGCCTGCCTGATGCCGTGTGGAAAAGGTGCACGAGACTGTCCGGAATATGCTCGGCCTGCCCTTTCTCATCACGCTTTGAATAGTCTATCTCCTGAATGCACCGGCCACTCGGGATATAATACTTTGCCGTAGTCACCTTGAGTACCCCGTTGTAGGGAAGTGGCCTGGTACTCTGCACCAAACCCTTTCCGAAAGTACGTGCGCCCAATATCACCGCACGGTCCAGATCCTGCAACGCACCGGACACTATCTCCGATGCCGATGCCGACTGTCCGTCCGTCAGCACCACAAGCGGTATCCCGGCATCGAAAGGATTGCGTTCCGTCACGTATGTCCTCTCGGACTGCGGAATCTTGCCCCGCGTCTCAAGGACCTTGGTTCCTTTGGGCACGAACATACCTACTATATCGATGGCCTCATTCAGCAGTCCGCCGCCGTTGCCCCTCAAATCAAGAATTATCCCCTTGGCACCC
>JAFZKR010000049.1 GCA_017551845.1 Bacteroidaceae bacterium | reverse complement strand
GGGTTGTAGCGGAATTCGCTGATGGGGATAATACCATCGGACTTGTAACCGATGTTTACGATAACCTCGCGCTTGTTGATGGCTGTGACAGTACCGTTAACGACTTCGTTGTCGGCAACCTTGTTGAGGGTTGTGTCATAAGCCTGCTCGAGCTGCTCTTTTGACATGCCAGAGTTGGCAGTTCCGTTTTCAAAAGCATCCCAGTCAAATTCCTGAAGGGGAGCTACATTCTTTAAATCTTCCATTAGTTAAATTTTGAAACTAAGATAAAGTTAGACAATATGTTGTAAACACACGCCAAGGCCACTGCGGCACTTAGCGGGCGCAAAGTTACACTTTATTATTTAAATAAAGCGTTTTTTATTCAAAAAATCAGAATCCCGTATCAAGCGTGTAGGGTATGCCTGATGATGTGATACCGGCAGCCTCTACGTTGAAATGCTGGGTAATGGAGTTGTTGTAGAACTCAACCTGTGCCTTGCCGTCCTCATCGGTTATTACATTGGGGTTCCAATAGAGTGTACGGCGGTAATCGACATCACCGAATATAGGACCGTTGGGGTATTCAGGTGCATAGAAACTGTAAGGCAGTGAGTAACCGTCAACGGTGGTAATACGCTTGTTTATCTTGAACAGGTCCTCGCGGGTACTCAGTTCTCGGTCTTCCTTGATCTGGACATCAACCAGCATCATTCTCCTATACAGGTCCTCACCAAAGATAGTCTGTATGGATGAGTTCAGATAATCCTGATACAGAGGACATTGGGTAAGTATGTTCATCAGGAACATGGGTCTGTCAAAAACTATTATTCCTTTGATATCCTTGGTATCGACCGAGCCGGGAAACTCGTATATACCCTGATACAGATACTTAGTGTTGTTGTGAATATAGAAGAACGGTTCCCATCCGTTGATGGACTCAATACCTCCGGTGTCATCGAGGACTACCTCATAACCCTTGTCTAAAAGATAGCCCATCAGGTCAGTCGAATAGTCTCCCTTGTCAAGTTCCAACTCTACATCCTTGACCACATCAAAGGCGTTGAAGGTGAAGTAGTCTATATACATTCGCTCTTCGTCAATGTCAACGTCGGGCAGCAGGAAACCGGTTTCAACATTGATTACAGTGGGCAGACCGTCATCCTCTTCTTCCTGCACCTTGCCTTTCCGGTTGTTTTTGTTCTTGATACCTGTGAAAACAAGTTCACCGGGGGTATAAGCGCGGATTGAAGGTATTGACGGACGGTCTATCTGAATCCTTGCGCTGGTTCCTATAAGTGGCTCGTGGTTGGTGTGGGCACCTATGGTGAATTTTGCCTTCTCATAGAATTCGGCTCCTATGTCAAAACCGAAATAGCCCAGAGTGTCGGTTACGTATGAATAGGTTTCGGTGAGTGTCTTATCTTGAGGGACCAATGAGGCGGTAACCTCAACATCCGACATCATCTTCTTGCCTGATGGGCTCAGTATCCATCCGTTCAATGTGAGGCTTTCCTCCATGCGATGGCGTTCCGAGAATGCTTTCTGACCGGTCATGATGTCCCAGTCATAGCGCTCCCAACCCTGAACAAGACAGAGCAGATCCAGTGCCTGGTCACGTTCCGGTGCATCGGAATCAAAATACCATGAGGGGTTCTCAATGAAACCTTTCAGGTCCGATGACAGCAGCATTGAAGTGCGAAGGTCATCGGTGTAGGCGTTGGTTTGAGTACGTGAGTCACGCACAGAGAGGCAGAAACGGTCGCGGAACGGACTGCCTTTCTCGTTCAGCGAGAAATTCAGTGTTATCTTTTCAAATGGTTTGTAGCTCTGCTTATCGGATGTTACCTCAAGCAAAGGAGCCTTTACTACCTGGCTGCGATGATAGAAAGAGCGGCTGGCATATTTGATTCCGTTCTTGTCAAACAGGTATACGCGGCATACGCCTTCAGGGACGCCATGCAGGGGGATTATCCTCTCGCTTGGAGCAGAACCGGTCTCAATGGTTCCAAAATCCATAAGCTCTCCGCGGCAGGTTAATCCTACACCCAATGTCATGCCCGACATGCCTTGTGTACCGTCTACTTTAACTATGATGCTGTCGGTATCGCAGGGATCGACCGTCATTGCAAATCCGGACGGTTCGGCTTGAGGAAGACTGAATGTGCGTTCAGTGCCGTCAACAGTAATGATTACCTGGTTGCGTCTCTCCTGTGGGGTGAAGGTGAACCAACCCATTCCGTCATGGATAGTGCCGAAAGTTATCTCCTTGCCTTCAATCTGTCCGGTAGCTTCAACTCCGAAACCGGTATCATCGGTAACCTTGAATGCTATGCGGCAGGGCTTGCCCAGAATAAGATGACCTCCTTCAGGGTAGAAGGATGCGTTTATCTTGCGTAACTTCTCGGTCTTGGGGCGGAACTCGGATGTCTCGGAGCGCTTAATAGTGATTACCGGGCTGGATTCGTAATAGTTTCCATCCTCCTTGGGCGGATCATAGACAGCGAGTACTCTTGAGAACAATATTTCATTGTCAAAGTTTAGCATGTAACTGGTATAGGCTCGGACTTCATAGAATCCGCTGGGATAATTCACGACACCGCGTTTTTCACGTGCCTGGGCGGTGGAGCCGTCCATTAACGGGAATGAACCGTCGGCCTGGCCTGCCACAATCTTCAGTTTTTGCTGTTTTAGCAGTACCCCGGTAGGTGAAAGCAGATCCACATAAAGCACCTTGCTCTGAGCGCGACCAAGTGTTGATGCATTAACGACGAAAGCCTTGAACCATATGGTTTCGCCTGTGTAGTATGAAGTGTTGTCGAACTGTATGAACACTTTTTCCTGCGGGAATATGCTGTTGAACTGGTGGATGTTACCTGCATATTTCATAAGCGAATCCACACTTGCAGACTGTCCCGCACACGGGATTACAGCGATAAATGCCGAGATGAGAATCAAGGCGAGTCGGGTTAGCATAAGGACATTAATTTAGTTGTTGCAAAAATAATGAAAAAGTGGAAAATGCACTATATTTGCAATCCGTTATGATATACGGATTTGATAATGAAAAGTATCTGAGGATACAGTCCGAACACATCAAGGAGCGTATAGCTCAGTTCGGTGACAAGCTTTATCTTGAGTTCGGAGGCAAGCTCTTCGATGACCATCACGCCAGCCGCGTACTTCCCGGTTTCCAGCCAGACAGTAAACTGCGTATGCTTATGCAGTTGAGTGACTGTGCCGAGATAGTCATAGTAATCAGTGCGCTTGATATTGAGAAGAACAAGGTTCGCAGTGACCTTGGAATAACTTACGATATGGACGTGCTGCGTCTGCGTGAGGAGTTCCAGAGCCGTGGCCTGCTGGTGGGCTCAGTAGTTATAACTCATTACAATGGCCAGTCCAGCGCCGATGCCTTCCGCGAGCGTCTTAAACGCTTGGGTATCGTAACCTACGTACACTATACCATCGAAGGCTACCCCATCAACGTGGCTCTTATTGATTCCGATGAGGGATTCGGACGT
>JAFZKR010000048.1 GCA_017551845.1 Bacteroidaceae bacterium | reverse complement strand
TAAACTTAAAACTGTTGTAGTCGTCGTGGCTGTGAATCTGGATCGGAAAGAGATTTCCCTATCTCCAAGAGCTCAGTGAGGCTGTCAATGAGGTTCGAGGGGTTTATGTGTAGTCTACACGAAAAGGTCCGGGTTACGGGCCTATTTTCGTGTGCGCCTACGGGAACCGAACCCGCATTAATCGGGAAGTCCATTTTTCAGTTCTTGTAGTCAGCCTGGGTACGCAGGACGGCATACCAGGCACGCTGATGCTTGCCTGAAGGGAGGGACATAGAGCTGAGCATGGTGTCGGCCTTGGCAGGATTGGACTCAAGTATATGCTCAACGGCATCCAACTGCCTCCGTTCCTTGCTCATGCATGATGATATGCCGAGGCACAGTGGCAGCACTATTGCAACCATCAGAATCTTTTTCTTTATTATATCCTTAACACTGATCATAACAAAACCTTGTAAACAACACTGGCAGCAGGGTTATTTCCTGCGTACCATGAAAACATAGATGAGCAGCACCACGTTCATCATCAGGGAGTAGAGGATGGCGGGGATTGCCATTACCTCATCGTGGAATATGAATGGACTCGTGGCTATAGCTATGGCCTGGGCTGCGTTCTGCATGCCCACCTCAATCACTACAGTGCGTCGCTGCCGGTCGCTGTTCTTCACCAGACGGGAAAGCAACGACGAGCAGGCTATGGCCACCAGAATGAGTGCTGTGACACACATCCCTATCAGGCCCATGTTATCAATAATGGTGCGATAGTGCTGAATGAAAAACACGGTTATCAGTAGCATCAGCAATGGGAAAGCCAGTCTGGAGAGCACACGGTCGGTCTTTTCGGCAAACCCGGGACAGGCATAGTGCAGAATGATTCCCACCACTACCGGCAGGAGCATCAGCAGAAGGTTCTGCTTTATCAGGTTGCCCACAGGAAGGGTTATGCCTACACTCTCACCTATCATCTGTGTGGCCCAGCTCATGATTACAGGAATGGTAAAGAGCGTTATCAAACTGCTTAGCGCTGTAAGGGTTACCGACAGAGCCACATCGCCACCGGCCAGCTTGGAGAACACGTTCGATGAACTCCCGCCCGGACAGCAGGCTATCAGTATCAGTCCGATGAAAAACACTGGAGTCAGCTTGAAAGCCCACGCCAACCCAAGCGCGATAAGCGGCAGCAGTACCAGTTGCCCCAGAAGAGCCACCACGATTGGCCAGGGATGACGGAAAACCTTCCCGAAATCCTCCAACCGGAGCGTAAGCCCCAGGTCAAACATCAGGAGCGTAAGTATCGGCAGTACAATCCAGATTGTATTCATCAGTACTTTCTTTTTTCGGTCTGCAAAGGTACACAAAAGCCGGCAAAACGAGCGAAAAGATGAGGATGACCAAAGGCCACCCTCATCAAAAAACGTGCAATTGGGGACAGTCCCCAATTGCACCCAATTGCATCATTTGAAGTCAACAGTTGCCCAAGGGATCCATTTCTGGACTTCCTTGTCCTCAAGGACATCATTCACGTGCAGGACGTTGTTGGTGTCAACATCCTTGCCCAGCAGGAACCTGTCAATGAAAGCTTCCACCTCAGGATACTGGCTCTGCGGGAGCTGGCAGTGACCGTGCTTGCCCTCAATGGAGAATCCCATACGGTCCTCAATGCCGAACTTCTTCCACACCTCACGGGCAGCCACGCAACTGACGTAACCGGCTTCATCGGCCAACCACTCATAATCAGTATTGCCAAGCACCAGAAGGGCACGAGGACAAACCAGAGCGCAGAGTTCGTGGTGGTCATAAGGAAGCTTCGACACATTATCTTCCTTCCAGTCCCACATGGACTCCATGAACCAGTGATGGTCAGTGGCACCCAGGTTCTCAACATTGCCTAATGTCTGGGAGACACGCCACGCAGCAGCGCCGCCGCCACCCGGCTCCTGAGCGATGGTGAGAGCAATACGCTCATCCATGGCACCGGACCAGAGAGCCATCTTGCCGGCGTACGAGCAACCGGTGATACCTATATGCTTCAGGTCAATCTTGCTGGCAGCGCCCACAATCTCGAGTCCGTCAATGAGGCGGCTCACGCCCCATGCCCACTCTGAGTATGCGCCGTTGTCTTTCAGCTCAGGATAGAGCCTGTCAAAATCATAATCACCGCGGTCCTTTCTCTGGCCGCCACCGCCCATCATGCCGGCCATCTGCGAGTAGCTGTTTACCTGACGCTCGCTGAAATTCACAGTAGCAATCTTTTTTTCAGTAAAGAACTGACGCGGCAGAGCGTTGTTTGATGCACCTATCATCAGCGGGAACGGGCCGTCACCCTCCGGATAAGTGATCTTGGCGGATATCTCCAGAGTCTCGCCGTTACGGGTCACCTTGACGGTAAGCAATCCGTCCTCAATGGTAGCCTCGATATCCTTCTTGTCAATCATGGGCTTCTCGCCTATCTCATAGTGCTGAAGCTCGCGTACAATCTCGGCACGACGCTTCTCCCAGTCCTTGAACTTCTTGACCTGCTTGGTGCTGTTCGAGAACTCGAACGGGTTGGGAAGAGTGGCCGATGGCTTTGCTTCATCAACAGTGGGGAAAGCGGGTGCGGCATACTTGCTGCCGGTAAACTCCTGGTCATAAACCAGAGGAATTTTCTTCTTTGCAACAGCCTGGACCGATACCAATGCACATGCTGAAAAAAGAACGATTGCTTTTAATGTCTTCATTTCTTTATTTGTTTTTGTTATGTGATAATTCTTTCAAGCGAATTTGGTGCTATCAAAGATATGTCAATAATTCCGAATATAATTCAGAAATCCAAAAAAAGTAACACAGGCAGATGGTCCGAATAACCCTCCTGGTACCTGTATCCGTTATAGCTCCTGAAGGGTTTACGGCCTCCATACTTCTCATCATCACTGAGCATGAAATCCGCTAAAAAAATCCTTACATCGGCCACCGATGTGCATCCAAGTCCATTCAGCAGGCTGCCTGACACCACGAAATGGTCATAAGTGTCCCAATACCCTCCATAACGGTAGCTTCCCGGTACCATCCCGTCCATCAGCGTAATGAGTTCACCATCAGCCGACTCCTCTCCACGGCTCCGGGGCAATGCACCTAACCCCTCCCTGATTGATGGCGATTCAGGCCCTCCGTTCAGATCACCCATTATCACTATGTAAGGTTTGTGCCTTTCTGTCAACACGCTGTCGATTGACCGGCGGACGACCTGGGCCGCACGTATCCGCAAAGGCTCGGTCTCCTCCACTCCGCCCGAACGGCTCGGCCAGTGGCATACATAAAAATCCACCGTGTCGTTATCCGGAAGCCTTCCGGTAACATGCAGGATATCACGTGTAGGCCTGTAGTTCAACGGTCTAAGGTCTATTCTCAAGGACTCATATCCAATCAGTGCGAATGAGCTCCTGCGATACAGGAACGCCACGTCTATACCCCGGACATCGTCCGATTCAGTCATCACATAACGGTACTCAAGGTGCCGAAGAGGCGATCTTTTGGTGAAATCATTCATGACGGAGTCATTCTCCACCTCACACAAGCCTATTATATCAGGCGCTGAATCTTCACCGGCAGCGGCGATGACCTTGCACAGGTTCCCTATCTTGGTCCAATAACGGTACTTTGTCCAGCGACGGCTGCCTGCGGGAGTGTATTCATCATCATCCTTTTCCGGGTCATCAACGGTATCAAAAAGATTCTCGGTGTTATAGAACATGACAGTAAGCCGCTCCTGGCCATAGAGGGCGAGAGAACATAGAAAAAAAGAAAGAAGAAGAAAGGTTTTTCTCATGGCGGCACAGTCATCAGTATGGTATGAACTGGAAACAGCCGGCATCGGCCCCGAGTGCGGGCCTCGTGGTTCCGTTGAGGTCATACGGCCATAAGAATGCGGAAACAGTATCGGAAATCCCTCTTGCAAGCGAAAGGGAATCAAGCATGAAGACGGAACGGTAATTATCCACGACAGTGCGGTCACGGAAATTGGAAGCACCGGCATTCCCATAGCCTGCCCTCTCAAAGACCACATCCCTGAAACAGGGGTTCAACGTATCCGATGTCATGAGCAGGGAGTTGCTCACGCTGTAACAGTCCACACTCCCTGACGGATAACCCGCAATGGAGTCTTTAAGCACTCCCGTTATGGCCTCACCGGCTCTTCCTGTTATGACGCAGTTCCTGAAATCAGCCTTGAAAAGCGGCCATGAACCTGCATCAGTGAAGTTGTTCAATGAAATAGCCGACTCACCTACCCACCAGAGAGGGAAAGATGCTATTGTGCAATAATTGAATTCTGCCTGACCGCCCGTGATGCTTACGCAGTGGCTGCCCGCATTAGTGATTTGTGAATTGGCCACTGAAATACTGGCACCGGTTGTCTCTATCCCGTTACCCGCAACGTTATGGACGGTTGACGATATCATGGTGAACTTGATACGGTCATCCCTTGAGCTGTCGGCTTTAATACCGAACTCTCCCCCGTGGATGTCACAGAAAACGAAACTGTTCCCGAAACTTCCGGAACCGAGCCTGATTCCCTCCCACTGCTCCGAGAGCAGGTCATACGGAAGATCGTCAAACAGACGGTCCAGACGGTCGCCTCGCATACGCACAGGCCTTTCAAGGGTACCTTGGGCTATCAGAGTCCCCTCAACTATCATGCCAGCTCCCTTATGGAAATAGAGCTCCGTTCCGGGCTGCAGTTCAAGAGTGGTACCTCCCGCTATCCACAGGCTGTCATATATCACGTAAGCATAATCGGCTGTAAACACAGTATCCGACATTATCCTTACACCTCTCAGGAAGCGTGCGTTGCGGCCGCAGGCGTCCAGCCTGACATACTGTACCACGCCGCTCTCCAGAATGAATGCCACGCTGTCCTCGACTATGAACAGCTCCGGGGTTCCGCTGTCGGGAAGATTTGCGGTAATGAAACAGAAGAGGCTGTCGCCTGACTCTATCTCCAAGCCGCTGATATACGAACCACCCTCACCGTCAACATTCAGACGGAACGGGCTCGAATCACCTCCTGCTATACGGGCATCAGCTCTTATGCCGGAAGATGTGTTGTTATAGACCATAAAATAGGCCGTAGCCGATGTGACAGTAGTGAACAGAGTGTCGAATCTGACAGTATCTGCCGAAAAAGACAAACGGTAACCGGGCGAAGAGCTGAACTCCTCACGACCCTCACAAGCCACCGATAAGATGATTACCGATATCAACACGAAAAAGTGACTGATTCTTCTCATGCCTTTCATCTGTATGGGAAAATGCCATTTGCTTTTCCTGACAAAGTTAAAACGGAAATCGGAATTAAATAGTATCTTTGTTCATTATTATAGGCACATGGAGAGCGGATTTGTTAAGTTTCTCAAGGACCGGATGCTGGTGATAGGCATGGTGGCGGGAGCAGGCGCATACCTTGTCTATATGAATATCCCGGCCATTCATCCCGCAGGACCATTCCTTGAGGTTCTATGCCGCAGGATACAGCCGCTGCTGCTGTTTCTAATGCTTTTCATCAGTTTCTGCAGGATTGCCCCGGGGCAACTCAAGTTGCAGAGATGGCATCTCAGCAACCTGCTCGTACAGCTCTGTACATATCTGTTCCTGTGCGGAGCGGTAGTATATGCCATGCATTCGGACAACCCTCTCAGCGCATGGATACTACGCTACAGGATTCTTTTCGAAGCCGGAATGCTCTGCATGATATGTCCCACCGCGACAGCCTGCGCAGTCGTGACGGGAAGGCTTGGCGGTGAGATGGCACAGGTGGTGACTTATACCGTTATCATTAACCTTACTGTTGCGACAGTAGTCCCGCTCACAGTCCCCCTGCTCTACCCGTCGGCCGGAATAACGTTCATGAGCGCTTTCCTGAGCATACTCTGGAAAGTTTTTCCCCTCCTGATATTACCCTGTATAGCCGCCTGGACCATACGGTACCTGCTGCCAACATTCCACGACTGGGTGGGAGCACATATAAACCTTTCGTTCTATCTCTGGAGCATAGCGCTTACACTCGCCATACTGATGAGTACACGCTCCATCATCAAGAGCAGCGAGAGCATCTGGACACTCGTGGGAATGGCTGTGGTATCACTGCTGTGCTGCATATTCCAGTTCGGAATAGGGCTGCGCACAGGAGCAAATGACGGCAACAGTGTGGAGGCAAGCCAGGCATTGGGACAGAAGAACACGGTTTTCGGAATATGGATGGGATATACATTCTGGAATCCGGTAATATCAGTGGCGGGCGGATTCTATACGATATGGCATAACATACGTAACACAAGACAGTTATACAGACATGAACATGGCAGGAAACAGTAACGGCCAGCATGCTCTCGAGCTAAAGGTCAAGAAGTTCATAGCGGAACAGTCACTGCTCCGGGAGGGATGCAGAGTGCTTGTGGGCGTGAGCGGCGGAGCCGACGGTGTGGCTCTGCTCAGGATTATGCTCTCACTAGGATATGACTGTCATGCTGTTCACTGCAATTTCAGGCTTCGCGGCGAAGAGAGCACGCGGGATTGCGTCTTCACCCGGGAGCTATGCAATAAACTCGGCACGGAGATAACCGTGTGTGAATATGACACTCTCACTTACGCATCAGAGAATGGCATTTCCGTAGAAATGGCTGCACGCGAACTGCGATACAGGGATTTCCGGCGTATAATGAAAGAGAAGGATGCCCGCGCAATATGTATAGCACATCACAGCGATGACTCTGTGGAGACTGTTCTGCTTAACCTGACAAGAGGTACCGGAATAAAGGGACTCACAGGCATCAAACCCGTTAACGGTGATATTGTAAGACCGCTGCTTTGCGCTTCAAGGGAGGAAATAGAGGCTTATCTGAAAGATATCGGACAGCCATACATCACTGACAGCACTAACCTTGAAGCCTGTTTCACCCGTAACAAGATAAGATTAAGGCTTCTGCCTCTCATGCGCGAGATCAACCCGTCGGCCCGGTCCGCCGTACTTTCCACAGCCCGGCATCTGCAACAGGCATACAGTTTCTACATGGCATCTGTCGAAGAGACACGCCGTAAAGCGGTAACTGAGAAAAACGGTAATATTGAGATTGACATTAAGGCACTGAGAGAGGCTCCTTCAACGGAAGGTTTCCTGTTCGAGATACTGTCACCCGCAGGATTCAATGACGCTTCCATCCCGGACATCGCATCATCCCTTGACTCACAACCGGGAACCCGGTTCCTGTCGGATAGCCATCTCTTGCTAAAGGACAGGGACAAGCTTATTCTCATGCCATTGGAACGGGAAGAGCCCGGAACAGTCAATATTATGACTGTTGACGGTTTCACCACACTTCTGCCTGACCGCCGGAGAATCACCGTGAGGATAGAAGAGAATGGAGCGGAAATTTCAAAAAATCCCGATACGGCCACTTTTGATGCCGACGCGCTGCCTGATACACTATCCGTGCGTTTGTGGCATGAAGGGGACTGGTTCATTCCGTTCGGCATGAAAGGACGTCGGCTTGTGAGCGATTTCATGACGGACCGTAAGATGAATCTTGGCGAAAAACATTCACAGCTTGTAGTAACCGGAGGGGATGATATAGTTTGGGTTCTCGGCATCCGCCCGGACAACCGGTTCAGGGTTACGGAAAGGACCCTGCGGCGACTCATACTGACCGTGAAATAAGATTCTTATGGGAAAACAGACAGACGGGATAAAGGCTGTTTTCATGGATGTCGATGACACACTGCTCGATTTCAATGAATGTGCCCGTGAGAACATACGCGAATGTTTCCGCAGGAACGGGCTCGAATACTCCGAACATGTTTTTGATTTCTTCCTGGCCCGTAACATAAGACTTTGGAAACGGATTGAGGACGGTCTGCTTACTGTGGATGAACTTCACCGCACCCGATGGGCGGGTATTTTCAGGGACCTCGGAATCGATGCCGACGGCCCCTCTTTCGAGCAGGATTTCATAGCAGGATTGAGGGAGACCCATGTCCCTGTGGCCAATGCACAGGAGATATTGGAATACCTGCACAGACGCTACATGGTATATGTGGTCAGCAACGCCTCCAACGCGCAACAGTCCAGCCGGCTCGGCAAAGCAGGACTGATGCGATATGTGGATGGAGTGTTCGGTTCGCTTGACATAGGGATAAACAAGCCCTCACGAGGCTATTTTGACTACTGTTTCAGCCAGATGGGCGGAATAACGCCTGCTGAGACAGTCATCATCGGAGACTCCCTGAACGCTGACATCAAAGGCGGTTCCGAGTACGGGCTCCATACAATATGGTTCAACATAAGGAATATCGAACCCTCCCCGACCATTGTTCCCGATTTTACAGTATATTCGCTGACAGAAATCAAATCAATACTTTAACCGATATGACAGACTTCCTTACTCTGGCCCTGAGCCGTTACTCAACACGCTCGTTCACTGACCGCAGGGTTGAACCTGATAAACTTGAAAAGATTCTCAAAGCAGGACAGGCTGCACCTACTGCCGTAAACTACCAGCCCCAGCTCATATATGTCATACAGAGTCCGGAAATAATAGGGAAACTGAAACAGGTGACACCTTATATATTCGGTGCCCCGCAAGTGTTCCTGATTTGTTACGATGAGAATATATGCTGGAAAAACCGCAAGCACGAGGATTCCGGACACCCCTCGGGCGAAATGGATGCAAGCATTGTCCTGACACACATGATGCTTCAGGCTCAAGAACTCGGGATAGGAAGCTGCTGGGTATGCAGTTTTGAGTTCGCAGCCACCCGTGAGCTTTTGGGACTGCCATCCAACATACATCCCGTTGCTCTTATGCCTTTCGGCTATGCGGCTCCCGACGGAGTGCCATCGGAAAGACATACAAAGCGCCGCCCCATCGAGGAAACCGTACGTTTCCTGTGAGGCGGCAGCCTTATCACTTCCTATCATAATCACTCCACATATACCGCGCGGACACTATAACAATAAATCCTGTACCACCAATCCTGATATAAGCCCTCCGAATACATGTAATAGTAAATAGCCGCATAATCGGCATTATCGTAAAGTTCGCTAGTCCAATATGCGCAGACTGATCCCACACTCTGATATTCACCAAGCATCTGACCTCCTGCGGCAGGAAGGAAGATGGAATTACCGTTCAAATTGCTTGTAAAACTGTAACCGTTCACGCCGTCCTTGATAACAAACGAATAGCTGCAATTCCTAAAGAGTTCCTGAAATTCCTCATTGGTCGGCATTCTCCATCCATCACCCCACATAACTGTTGCAGCATCGTCCGCAGGTTCAAGTACTGTCTTTCCGTCAACATCACCATATTCTGTTCTCAGACAGTATTTTGTCATCAGCCAGTCACTGGAATATGATGGGTAATGCTCAGTATATTTAGGATTAGGCCTACAATATTTATAATTTGCCCATGACATGCCTTCCTTTTCCTCAGTCTCGCCCCAACCTAAATAGAAGCCGTAATCCGTGGGATAGTCGGCGCCTAAGTTCATATCGGCCCACTTGACGGAGAGCCCCAGATCGACAGGCTGGCCTATCTTCATTTCGTGCTGGAAACTGTAAGTCTCACCGTAATAGACCTTCTGGTCAATGACTATGTATGCCCTATAATAGACC
>JAFZKR010000047.1 GCA_017551845.1 Bacteroidaceae bacterium | reverse complement strand
GATAATGGAGATAACCAATGAGTATGCACCTGAGCACCTTATTATTCAGACTCAGAACGCCAATGAACTTGCCGAGCGTGTAATCAACGCAGGTAGTGTGTTCATCGGCCCATGGTCACCTGAGAGTGCGGGCGATTATGCATCGGGCACAAATCACACCCTGCCCACCAGCGGCTATGCCAAGGCATACTCAGGTGTGAACATTGACAGTTTCATGCGCAAGATAACCTTCCAGGAGCTTACCCGTGAAGGTTTGGACTCACTTGGCCCCGTAATTGAGACAATGGCAGCCGGTGAAAGCCTGGATGCCCACAAAAATGCAGTAACCCTGCGACTTAAAGAACTATGAAACCGTTACAAGAACTTGTAAGACCAAATATCTGGAGCCTGAGCCCGTACACATCGGCCCGTGACGAGTACCAGGGCAAGGACGCAAAGGTGTTCCTGGATGCAAACGAGAACCCCTATAACGCCCCCTTCAACCGTTATCCCGACCCTTTGCAGCGCGACCTCAAAGCGCGTATCTCAGCAATCAAGGGCGTTCCGGCTGAAAGTATCTTCCTGGGCAACGGCAGCGACGAGGCAATTGACCTTATGTACCGCATTTTCTGCCGTCCTGGCATAGACAACGCAGTGGCAATAGAGCCCACCTACGGAATGTATGGAGTGTGCGCTGATATCAATGATGTAGAGTACCGCCGAGTGCTGATGGATGAAAACTTCCAGCCCAGCGCTGATAAGATAATGGCAGCAATAGACGCAAACACCAAACTGGTGTTCTTCTGCTCGCCCAATAACCCCAGCGCCAACAACATAGACCGCAAGGTTATTGACAAGGTTTTGGACAGTTTTGACGGTATTGTTATTGTAGATGAGGCATATATAGACTTTGCAGGCGTGCCCTCATATCTGCAGAAACTGACATCATATCCCAACCTGATTGTACTCCAGACATTCTCCAAGGCATGGGGAATGGCAGGAATACGTCTTGGTATGGCATTCGCGCAGCCTGAGATAATCCAGATCATGAACAAGGTAAAATACCCGTATAACATCAACCAGCTTACGCAGCAGCGCGCCATGGAAGAGGTTATGCAGTATGACCGTGTGAAGGGCTGGGTTGATTCTATTCTTAAAGAGCGTACCCGCCTGATGGATGAGTTCGCCAAGCTGGATTGCACCATTAAGGTTTATCCTTCCGATGCCAATTTCTTCCTGGCCCGCGTCAAGGGCGCCAAGGCCGCCTACGACTATCTGGTAGACTGTGGCATAATTGTCCGCAACCGCAGCAAGATTGCCCTGTGCGGCAATTCACTGCGCGTAACTGTGGGCACCGCCCCTGAAAACAACGCGTTGATTGACGCTCTCAAGAAATTTAAATAACTTTGGCAGATATGAGCAAAAGAGTCCTATTCATAGACCGCGACGGCACAATAGTAGTTGAGCCGTCCGACGAGCAGCTTGACAGCTTTGACAAGCTGGAGTTCGTACCCGGAGTATTCAAAAGCCTGTCGTTCTTAAGGGAGCACACAGACTTTGAGTTCGTAATGGCCAGCAACCAGGACGGACTGGGTACCCCGTCATACCCCGAAAAGGACTTCTACCCCACCCACAACTTCATTCTTAATACATTGAAGGGCGAAGGCGTAGGGTTTGACGATATACTCATAGACCCACATTTTCCCCAGGACAACGCACCCACCCGCAAGCCCGGCACCGGAATGTTCGGCAAGTATATGACCGATGAATATGACCTGGATGCGAGTTACGTGATAGGTGACCGCGCCACAGACGTGGAGCTAGCCCGTAACCTGGGCTGCCGCGCCGTACTGCTGCAGGACAGCGCCGATTCCCTGCCCGCCGATTTGCAATCAGTCTGCGCTTTTGCCAGCCGCGACTGGTGGAAAGTAGCCGAATTCATCTTTGCAGGCGAGCGCCGCGCATCGGCCCACCGCGCAACAAAAGAGACTGACATCCTGGTTGAACTAAATATAGACGGCTCAGGCAAGTGCGACATCAGCACCGGCCTTGGATTCTTTGACCACATGCTGGAGCAGATTGGCCGTCACGGCGGCATGGACCTGACCATCAAGGTCAAGGGAGATCTGAATGTTGACGAACACCACACAATCGAGGATACCGGAATCGTGCTTGGCGAGTGCATCCGCAAGGCATTAGGTGATAAACGTGGCATAGAGCGCTACGGTTACGCCCTTCCCATGGACGACAGCATGGCTCAGGTAGTGCTGGACTTTGGAGGCCGCAGCTGGCTGGTATGGAACGCAGAATTCAAGCGTGAAAAGGTTGGTGACATGCCCACCGAGATGTTCCTGCACTTCTTCAAGTCCCTCAGTGACGCCGCCGCCATGAACCTCAACGTCCAGGCCCAGGGCGAAAACGAGCACCACAAGATCGAAGCCATCTTCAAGGCTTTTGCCCGCGCCCTGAAACAGGCCGTGCGCCGCGACATCTGGAACTACACGCTCCCCTCTTCCAAGGGTTTACTGTAACCAAAATTCGTCCCTTACTCAGAGATAAGGGCGATGTACGGAGAATTCTATCGGCCTCCATGTAAGCTAAATCAAAATGCTTACCGCACTCGGGGCAAATACCCATCTGATATTCGTAAGCCGATAGTTTCTGAGCATCGGTAAAGGCACGTATTGACAGATACTTCTCCTTACCCGTAAGGATGTAGGGATAGATTCCGGATTTCTTTGTTACATCATCATCCAGTATCAATCGTTTTACATCCCCTGAAGAGGCCCTCCGTCAGATAGAAGACAAGCGTTACGCCGACCGCTACCAGAGTGACAGCCGTCCGGTAACCCGCATAGGAGCATCGTTCAGCAGCACCACCCACCGGCTTGATAGATGGCTCATAACCTAAACGCAGAGTTTTGATTCAAAATCACTTCTGTTTCTCTATCTAAATCAGAACAGCCACCTCAAACCCAGTCCGATTGAGAATGTGTTTATATTCTCAGAGTTCTCAACTTCCAGATTTACGGTCGTATCATTGCCATAAAAATCGGTATATCTAAAATTCCTTACAGAACCAAGAGTTATAGACGCTGAAACGCCGGCTGTCAAATGTTCTGTAACTGATATGTGATAGCCTGCATTGAGCAGATAACCTACATCTGTTCCAACATTTGTTTCAGACTTTCCGTTAATGGTATTCTTTCCTGAATAACCGGCCAAACCCAACCCATATTCAATGAAGGCCATACTATTGCCATCATCTGAAGGAAAGCGAAAGGACATTACGGGTCCGGCATACCACAGATCTATCTTCATACCGAATGTCCCTGTTTCGGAAGTACCATTATCAAATGACAAAGTACCATACTCCTCATTTGATAAACGTAAATCATTATATTTCAACCCCAAACCGATTTTGCTGTTTATATAGTAAAGAGCCTGGAGATTATATGAGACACCACTCATCAAATGCTTAACCAAGGCGCGTTCCGAAGCGTCCAGATCGGAACTGATTTTACCAAGGCGCCGACCATAACCGACATCGGCGGATATGGACCAATTCCAATCAGGCTCGTATTCTGCAACAGCACGAACAGCACCATATTCCGGACCTCCATCACCTTGATTCATTTCACTCCTATGTGTATTGTCTGTTACTCCGGAAGAGTTGTACTTCAAATCCTTGATATTATCAATATGATACAGATCAGCATTAACTCTGTGTACCGTACTAAAGAAATCCGGAGCAAGATGGTCCGTTATCTTTATTACATTACCCCCCACCTCACGGGAGCGAACATCAATAATGTTCATCACCTTTTCATAGGTGCCGTTCTTTCCTAACGTAAAACCAGTGTCTCCAACTTTAATAGAACCTATCTTATCTGCATTTTCAGGAGCAGGGTCATACCTTTCTATCACTACCACCTCATCGTCGGGTTCGAGCATGGGGTATGGATTTGTAAAATTGACACCAACCTTTGGAGAGCATCCCACCATAAGCAAACCTACAAATAAATAACTTGTTTTTTTCATACTCATTTCTCTTTGTAGAATCTAAATTTTCTGTAAAATGACATAAATTATCAGCAGGGAAGTGCAAGCCGAGAAGAGAAAAAAGGAGTTTACTTTTTTTTATCCGAGGCGCAGCCTATATTCAAGCGGAACTTAAAATAGCCCATAATCATCTTCATGGAACAAATTTAAACAGATTCTAATTCTGCAGTCAGCATAGCGATAGTTTGGACTGTTCCAGGGCAGCGATTACCCGGTCGCACCAGGCATCGAACTCCGGATCCTCAATCTGGCACTCCTTGTGGGCAAGGATGTAGTCCAGTGTGCGGGCCAAGCCCTGTTCCGGAGTAATGGTAGCACAGAATCCCGGCACAGCGCGTTTAAGCTTGCTATTGTCAAAGATTACGGTATGAGCCTTATCACCCAGCAACTCGCCGGTATAATTGTAAGGCGCCACGTCAATCAGATACTGTGACGATACGTAATAAGGATGCAGCTCCACACCCAGATGCTTGGCAACTATCTGATAGATCTGGTTCCAGGAGATGGTCACATCGGTGGTGATCTGGAAAGCCTCGCCCACTGCACGCTCATTACCCATAAGACCTATGAATCCCTTGGCAAAATCCTCGTTGCAGGTAATGGTCCAGAGCGATGTTCCGTCACCGTGGATGATGACAGGCTTACCCTCCATGATACGCTTTACAACCTGCCAGCTTCCTTTGGGGCCGTGAACTGCCATCGGCACCGCACGCTCATCGTAGGTATGGCTGGGGCGTATGATGGTTACAGGGAATCCGTTTTCCCGGTACATACGCATCAGGAAATCCTCACACGCAATCTTGTTACGCGAGTAGTCCCAGAATGGGTTGGCAAGTGATGTCCCCTCGGTAATCACAGCGCTTGCCGGCCATTTGTTGTAGGCCGATGCAGAACTGATATACATGAACTGCCTGGTCTTGCCGCAGAACAGACGGTAGTCGCGCTCCACCTGCTCGGGCACAAACCCTATGAAGTCACATACCACATCAAAGGTCATATCCTTAATGAGTGCAGCCACACCCGCCTCATCATTGTTGATATCGGCCTTCAACACCTTTACGTTCTCAGGCACACGGTCACTGCGGTTGCCTCGGTTCAAGAGATAGAGCTCACAGCCCTGAGCGGCCAGCTGCCGCGTGATTGCGGAACTGATAGTTCCCGTTCCGCCTATAAACAATACTTTCATTTCTTGGTTAGTTAGGTTATGTTCAAATACTCAATACCACCCGAAATTGGTATCTCGCTGGTACGGGATATAGTCAGAGTCATCTATCTTACGATACGTTATTTCAGTCCACGCCCACGGAATCATTCCGTCTGTCTCATAGAAATCAAAGTGAAGCTTTCCGTCGTAGTCAATTATGCCAGGATCAACAGTAAAGATATGGGCGGTAATGTTGTCAGCATAACGGTATCCATCGGTAACTGCTGTCATTGTAGTGTCTATCAGGACAATAGTAGTAGTGATATCGACCGAATCTCCACCAATCATACCTCTGAATATACTTTCCACTGCCACCGTATCATTGAAAGTCACCGTATACCGGACATTGCCGATGCTGTCCTGAGCAACATCCTGGTAATGGCTGTAATCCCTCATCAAATCTTCCACATATGTATATGCCCATGATTTTGACAAACCTACCAATGTCTCCTGAGTGTCCCATTCAACTCCATTGCAGGAGTCCAATCCAACTGAAGTCAGAGCCATGCAACTGACCGATGCTATTATTAAAGATAATTTTTTCATACCTTTCAGAATGTATATCCCAGACTCAACCGGACTCCGGGTATCAGAATCATGCCGTATAAACTGTAATCCGATCCTTCGCCCAGCTCCGTCAGGAAACAGATGCCGTTCCTGGATTTGAATCTGAAACCAAGATAGGTTAACTGAACTGTGGCAGGGTTGTCGCTTAAAAAATCATTATACTCCCAGTAGAGTGAATTGTCATTAAAATGCCCTCCTATCATGGCTTGAGTGTACATCATGAAGCGTTCTTTGCTCACAATATGATATCGGACACCAACCAGCACATCAAGTTTCTTGGCATTCTCGCTGTAAAGAGAATTATTTGTAAGATAGTCTATCTTCTCAAACCCGACCGTGCTGAGTCCGGCATATGCCACAACTGACAGCCTTTTGGTAAAACCATGATCGGGCAACTTATAGGCGACCTGTAAGGAATAGCCCGGATAGTATCTTGACCTGTAGGAATCCTTTTCCATTTCAGTCAATGTAACATACTGATATTCATCATGGAAACCTACTTCCTCTCCCACTCCGAATCCTATCTTGTCACAAACGTGATAGCCCGGAGTGGATATACCAGCACTTATCTCAAACCTTGACTGAGCGTTCAGCCCGCAAGGTATCAGCGTGACAAATGCCGATGCGATTATTAACCTGTATAGCTTTATCATATTCAATACCAACCTGTCTTTGTCTCTTTAACATACGGGCGTCTGTCATAAGGGTCGTAACGGTCAGACCTGCTGTATATGACATCGGACCACGCCCAAGGTGTAGTCTTGCCTTTCTCATAGAAGTCAACACGGAACGTACCTTCATAGTTTATTATCCCTTCATCAACGGTATACATATGCGCCCAGAGCCTGTCTGAGTATCTGTAACCGTCAGCCGTAACCACAACGGAGTCTTTTATCTGCAGCAATCTGTATGATATCACCACCGAATCATCTTCTATGCGGCCGTCTACGATAAAGTCAATGGACAGTGTATCATTCAGATTTGATGTAATGGCGACAGGCCATTTGGAGTATGAGTAGTATGTACTTAATGTATCATGAGGGTTAACTGCATAATCCAAGGCATCATCAATATAACGCATTGCCCAATATTCGGCCATTCCGCCCAACTCATCGGCAGGATTCCATTCCCTAACCTCGCAGCTTGCCATCTGCACTATGGCAATGACTGATATCTGGAAATATATTACAATCTTTTTCATAATCAGAATCTGTAGCTGAAACCTGCCCTGATACCGGGAAGTAATACAAAAAGATTACCCAAAACATATTCTGAGCCATAACCCAACTCAGTCATTACCCCAAGATGGCTGCTCTTATGACCCAGCTTGACTCTGAATCCCAAAAAGGTGAGCTGATAGACAAACTCGTTCCGGCCGTCACGGGACGCATCATCAGTTACGGTCCAATACTGGCAGCCGTTCCTGAAATCCACTCCCGCCATAGCCTGTGAGTACATTGTCAGATGAGATGTCTCGATTATCCTGTATCTCAAGCCAAGCAGGACATCGGCCTTGACAGCCTTCTGTATGTCGGCATCGGGACTGAATATGCTCAATGGCTGATAATCGGCCATGTGCAATCCAGCCATACCAACCAGCGAGAGCCTGCCCTTGAGGCCGGTCCCGGAGTCTGACAACCTGCATGCCATCTCCACCGACAAACTGGGATACAGCGTGCAATTGTATGACTCCTGGGTCAGATTACTGAGTTTGCCGTCAGGAAAATGCTTTGAATCGATTGGATCCTCATCAAAAGCCCAATCCGCAAAAGCATAAGTTCCGGGAGTGGAGATTCCGGCATTGATCTCCAGTCGGCATTGCGCCAACATCCCATAGGGGATAATAGTCAAGAGCGCGACAATTGTAAGGAGTTTTCTTTGCAAGGACATAATAATGAGATTTTTGCATCAAATATATCGCTTGACAAATGAAAATACAAGTTTTTTCAGGCTTTTTTTCCAGTGAAGCGGAAACAAATGGAACGCACTGACTATTTGGCATTTCCGTTAAAGATACCAAATAGACAGAAAGTATAGGATCCGGATTCTGTTCCGCTCAGTTGCGGATGAGGCCGGTGCGGTATGCCTGCAGGAGGGCGCGAAGGTCCTCTACCCGGGCCATCAGACGCTTGCCCTTGTCGGTGTCACGCACCAGAATCTGCTTGTCGGTATATTCAACAACCTGTGTTGCGGCAATCACGTCCATTCCTTCGGCCACAGACTGCTGGATGGACTCGAACGGGTGATGACGGACAAGACGCATTCCGTGTGAGTTATATATCAAGGTGTATCCGGCAATTCCGGTTGTCTCATGATAGACCTTGGAGAATCCGCCGTCAATAACCAGAAGCCGGCCATCGGCCTTGATGGGACTCTCGCCGCTGGCCGCCTTGACCGGTATGTGGCCGTTTATGATGTGGGCGTGCTCCATATCGGTTATACCGAACTCTGCCAATATCATTTCGCAGATGTCCCGTCGGTTCTTGAGGCGGTAATAGTTACCTTTCTTTTCCTCATGAGTCTCTTTCTCCGCTATAAAATAACGCTCGAATGTGGCCATTCGCTGCTTGTCAAAGGGCGGCGAGACAGGTCCGCACCACAGATACCAGAAAAGGTCCTTGCCGTATTCCTTGAATTCATCGTTATCGGTCGAGAAATAGGCGGTGCGCACCAGTTTCTCTATCGTGTCAAACAGTTCCCGGCCTTTATACTCCACACCCTGAATCATGAGCGACGCAAAAGATCCGTCCTCGTTCAGCGGCACGCTACCGTGATAGAGAAGGTTGTTGTTGTGGACCAGATAGAGCGACCCGTGTGCGAACAGGCACTCCATGTGGCGTGACAACGCCTTGCTGTTGGTAAAGCTGTGGACAAGACGGTCTATCACATTCTGTTCTGCCGGAGTAAGCCGGTACGGATCCTTGGGGTCGATTGTGGGGAAGTTGGTATCGAGCAACCTGTACTCATGGCCGTCGATACTGACTACCCCACGCTTGAGGTCCATCTTGTCCAGCAGGTTGCGATGTTCCATGCGGAACTCCGGATGACGCGCTATCACGGCTGCCTCTATCTTGAACTGGATGATGGCTATAGCCTTATGCATCTGTGACATAAGGCGGGTTGGCGGCACATCGGCCGGGGTATCATCGGACTTGACGGGATTGAACAGCAGGCATTCATCATCGGCGTAAGTCTCCATAGCGAATGTGGCCAGCGGCAGCAGGTTGATGCCGTAGCCGTCCTCCAGTGTGCTCATATCGGAATACTTGAGGCTGTTCCGGACCACATTGGCCACACAAGCGGCGCTTCCGCTTGCTGCCCCCATCCACACGACATCATGGTTGCCCCACTGGATATCGAAATCCCGGTAACTGCAGAGCATGTCCATTATGCGGTGAGCCCCGGGTCCCCGGTCATATATGTCGCCGATTATATGGAGCTGGTCTATCACCAGGTTACGGGTGACATCGGCAATGGCTGTTATGAAATGGCTGGCGCGGCCAGTGGAGACTATGGTATCGACAATAGCCTTTATGTAGTTGTGCTTGGAGAGGAACGTACCGCGTGTCTCATGCATCAGCTCTTCAATTATGTACGCGTAATCCTTGGGCAAAGCCTTGCGCACCTTGGAGCGGGTGTAGCGCGAAGAGACTCTGGTGAGCACTGCAATAAGCTGCATCAGAGTCACTTTGTACCACTCGTCAAGGTTATCATTCCCGGCCTTGAGTACACGGAGTTTGGCCTCAGGATAGCTTATGAGAGCACTCAGACTGCGTTTTTCTTCAACACTCAGCTCATCGCCGAACACGGCCTCAATCTTCTGCTGTATCACGCCCGATGCCGAACGCAGCACGTAGTCAAACGCATCGTACTCGCCGTGTATATCGGTAACAAAATGCTCAGTTCCCTTGGGCAGGTTCAGTATGGCCTCAAGATTAATGATTTCGGTCGATGCAGCCGCGATAGAGGGGAAGCTCTTGGCCAGCAGCTGCAAGTATTCTAAACTACGCTCCATTGTCAATAATGTTTACCAGAATACTGACAAGATCATGGGATATTGCGCAGGATGGCCAGCAGGTGGTCGAACACCATGGGGACTGTGGCCAGTTCCAGACGTTCTGACGGAGAATGAACGCCGCGTAGCGTAGGTCCTACCGATATCATGTCCAGATCAGGATATGAGGTAAGGAACAAGCCGCACTCCAGTCCTGCATGGATGGCCTTGACCTTTGGATCGTGCCCGAACAGTTCCTTATAGGTCCGCACCGAAATATCCAGCAGCTCTGATTTGGGATTGGGAGCCCAGCCGGGATAGCCGTCATTCCGTTCCACCTTTGCCCCAGCTAACCGGAAGCAGGCGGCAAGAGTCTCCTGAACGGCATATTTGGCCGATTCCACAGAACTGCGCTGGCTTGCCACCATAGTAACCTTACCCTGTTCAGTGCGGATGCGTGCAAGATTTGACGAAGTCTCCACCAACCCTGGCACATCCATACTCATGGCATACACGCCATTGAACACCGCAAAAACAGAGCGTATGATATTATGTGCCACAGCCGGTTCAATGCACTCTGCAACGACATCGGATGTTTCCATAAAGAACTTGGCCTCCTTTTCTGTCACGTGATATTCATCCTGTACCTCCGATGCAAACACGTTGAAATCCACCCGGATTCTTTCGCGGTCGGCAAACGGAATAGCAATAACCGCCACAGCGTCGCGTGGTATGGCATTATGCAAGTTACCGCCGCTGATGGAACATAGCCTCAAGTCATACTTGTCAATGGCTTTATTGAGGAAACGCGCCAGAATCTTGTTGGCATTGGCATAGCCCTTGTCTATGTCATCACCGGAATGACCGCCATGAAGCTTATCCACACCCACGCGCAGAAACATATACCCCGCAGGAACCGGTTCCGGCTTATAATCAAATGTCACGGATGAGTTGATTCCGCCGGCACAGCCGATGAATATCTCTCCCTCGTCCTCAGAGTCCAGGTTGATGAGCATCTTGCCGTTCATCATGCCCGGTTTGAGATTAGTAGCTCCTGTAAGCCCGGTCTCTTCCGATACGGTAAACAGACACTCTACCGGGCCGTGCTCTATCTCACTGCTATCCAATACCGCCAGAGCCATTGCTATTCCCATGCCGTCATCGGCACCCAAGGTGGTGCCACGGGCCTTTAGCCAGCCGTCCTCCACGTATGTCTCTATAGGCTGCTTCATGAAATCGTGATCAAGAGTGGCATCCTTCTCGCACACCATATCCTGATGCGCCTGGAGAATTACAATCTGACGGTTCTCAAAGCCGGGTGTGGCAGGCTTACTTATCAGGACATTACCTACATCATCCTTACGAGCGGCCAACCCACGGGCAGCCGCAAAGCCCATAAGGAAGTCACCCATCTTCTCTTCTCTACCCGAGGGACGCGGTATCTTGCATATATCCAAGAAGATATCCATCACTCTCTTTGACCAGTCAATCTTATCCATAATTAATAATTATTCTATTATTAAAAAATCCATCAGACCTCAAAAATAGTAAAAAATGGACATTTTATCAACAAAGTTGATTAACTTCGCGCTCCGTATGTGGAATATGTTTCTTATAGCATCTGTTTTCCTGCTGGCGGCAGTCGCTCTACTTTCGGTAAGCATACTGTTGAAAAAGAACGGGAAATTCCCGAATATCCATGTAGGAAGAAATCCTGCAATGAGGAAACGCGGCATCGGATGTGTTGAAGAACAGGATGCCCAGGCAAGAATAGAAAACCCCTCAGCTGTGAACGAAAGGAATGCTACCGCATGACAAGACAAGTACAAATAAGCCCAAACAAACATTAACCCAAATAGCAAAATGAAAAAAATCTTCTTCGCTGTAATCGCTGCAACTGCTTTGATCAGTTTCAACAGTTGCAAGCAGACCGAAAACAACCCGGCTACCCAAGCTGACCAGCCTCAAGTGGCAGTATCAGGATTAAAGATAGCTTATGTCAATGTTGACTCACTGCTTGCCAACTACGAATTCTGGAAGGACCTTTCCGAGCAGATGATGCAAAAGGCGGAAAACTACCGTCTGCTGCTTGCCGAAGAGAGGAATAAATTTGAAAAAGACGTAGAGGACTTCAACAAGAAGCTTCAGAACAACGTCTATTCATCGGCAGAGCGGGCACAGTCTGAGCAGAACCGCCTCGCCAAGAAGCAGCAGGCTCTTGAAGAGAAGATTGAGAAATACAACAATGAACTCGCTCTGGAGGATAACCAGAACATGCAGAAAGTGACTGAAACCATTGACAAGTTCATAAGGGAATACAACAAGACTCACGGCTACAACCTTATCATCAACAAGGCAAGCCTGCTTTTGGCCGATGACAGCATGGATATAACAGCCGAGATTTTGGACGGGCTCAATGCTGCATATAATTCAGAATCAAAAGACTGATTTCCCATGAAACCCTTAAGAACACTCATCATGGCGGCTATTGTCGCCTTTTTTCCTTTTGGCGCCAACGCCCAGTTCATGATGTTCGGTGGCGGCAACCGGGCCAATCAGGACAGCCTTCGCAAGATTGCCGCAGCCGATTACGCCGATATGCTGACCAAGGTGGGAGTTGAGCGGACACGCGGAGGCCGTCAGCCCAACAGTCAGGACGAAAGCAAACATCCCAATTATGACGAACTTATTGCCAATCCATATCCCTTCTACCCCGATCCTCTTCGGACAGAAAACGGCAAAAGGGTCAAGAACGCCAAGATGTGGTACAAAGTTCGTCGTCCGGAAATAGTCAAGCTTTTTGAGGACAATGTCTATGGCCGCATCCCTGACAATGTACCCTCAGTGACTTGGGAGGTAACAAACGAAGAACATAAGGATTTTAACGGCACCCCGGTGACAGTACGCTATCTCAAAGGCGTGGTTGATAACTCTAGTTATCCGGCCATTACTGTTGAGATTCAGGCCAATGTGGTCTATCCTGATAACGGCAAACAGAATCTGCCTGTAATCATAGAGTTCGGATTCGGAGGCGGTGACCCTACCCGCTCTTTCGGGAATCAGAAGTCTTGGCAGCAGATGGTGATTGAACGCGGATGGGCAGCTGCATCAATCAACCCCTCCTCCATTCAGGCCGATGCCGGTTCGGGACTGACCAACGGCATAATAGGACTCTGCAACAAGGGTCAGTTCCGTCAGCCCACCGACTGGGGTTCGCTCCGTGCATGGGGCTGGGGACTGTCACGTCTCATTGACTATTTTGAGACCGACAAGACCTTTGACGCTACAAAATGTGCCATAGAAGGTGTATCGCGCTATGGAAAAGCCTCACTCGTGGCTATGGCCTTCGAAGAGCGCATTGCCGCAGGATTCATTGCTTCATCAGGCAAGGCCGGTGCCGCCGGATGGCGTCGTGACTGCGGTGAAAGCATAGGTAACATAGTATCAAGCGAAGAGTATCACTGGGTGTGCGGCAATCTCATAAAATATGGCGCTGATCCGCTCACTGAAAATGACATACCTGTCGATCAACACGAGTTGATAGCTCTGTGCGCCCCTCGTGCATGTTTCATCTCCACGGGCGGTTGGGACGGTGACAAGTGGCAGGATGTGGTAGGTTCGTTCATTTCGGCCTCCAAGGCATCGCCTGTCTATGAACTGTTGGGATACAAAGGCGTAGGAACAGATCTCTTCCCAGGTATGGACAACGGACTTATGGACGGCAGGCTCACTTACAGACAGCACCACGGCGGTCATGAAGCCGGCCCCAACTGGCCCTACTTCCTCGATTTCTTTGAACGTGAGGTTGTAAGCAGATAAATTTATCAGAATAGTATTCAATCTGTTAGGACAACAATCGGCATGATTTGCTGATTGTTGTCCTTTTCTTGTTTTAACTATTTCTGTTTTTTTACATCTTAAGGATAGAAACCACTTAAAAGATTACGACTATGAAACGCGGAACAATCATCGGCATGGCAGCTACAATGTTTCTGCTCTGCACAACAAACGGAAATGCACAGTCAAGGGTGGTTCGCAGAGCCAACCCGGATAGAGAACCCGAGCGCAAGGTTATTGTTACTGACCGTCATATTGACGTAAAACCGGTACCCAATTATGCACCCAGAATAATAAACAATGATGTTGTCAAATCTTTCAAGAACGAACCATTCGACAAGAACCGTCTGCGTATGGCTGAGATGATTTTCCGTACAGACGGAGCAGTGACCGCACGTCAGGCAGCGCTTATAGCCGAGACTTTCAGCTTTGACAGCAACAGGCTCGATTTCCTTAAGATGGCCTATGACAACTGCGTTGACCGTCACAACTATTACCTCACGCTCAGAACACTGGATTTCAATACAAGTAAGGAGAAACTTATGGACTTCATCAACAATAATGAGGCCGATAACCATCACCGCATCATCAATCGCGCCACTAACAACGACATGAAAGAGATTGTAAGCTTGCTCAAGAACGAGGCTTTTGATTCCATGCGTCTGAAACTCTCTTTAATGATTCTCAACGGGGGCGAGTTCACAGCACGTCAGATTGCCTCTATGGCCAAAACATTCGATTTTGACAAGGGACGCATGGATTTCCTTCTCAAAGCTTATAAGAACTGCATAGACCGTTACGACTACACTATAGCTATTAATACGCTGTCTTTCAGCAGTAACCGCACAAAACTTCTGGAGATTATCCGTTGAGTCCCAGAATAAAGAAAACGGGCGTTACGGTAAAAGCCGCAACGCCCGTTTTCTGTTTATCCAAGGAAATAATTACTTGAAATAATCCTCAAGCGCAGCAGCAACCTCACCACCCCGCAGGTTCCTGCCTATTATAGTCCCATCTGCATCTATAAGGAAAGAAGATGGAATTGCTGTCACTGAATAACGGTAGGCAGCTGACGTCTCCCGCAAATTTGTATCCAACAACTGAGGCCAGTTCAAGCTTTCCTCCTTCACGACACTAATCCACTCTTCACGCTCATCATCGACCGATACGCTTACAATCTCAAAGCCCTTGGACCTGAACTTTTCATAAGCAGCCTTCAGATTGGGAATCTCATTGAGGCAGGGTGTGCACCAACTGGCCCAAAAATCAAGCAGCACAACCTTATTGGCCGAAATATAGTCCGACAACTTTGCGCTTGATGGAGTTTCATACTTCTTATTGAGCAGCGGAAGCTCGAAATCAATGAAGGGATGACCTACAGCAGTCATCATCTGCACTTGCATCATGCTTTTCAGCTGGCCGAAATCACTATTGGCTCCGAATTTTGGTTCAAACATATCCAAGAAACCCAGAATCTCATCGGGTTCGTAGATCTCATAAGAGTCCAGCAACTGCTGAAAACCGAACACATTGCCCGTATTCTCCACAATGCTGCTGGTGACAATATCCTTGTAGTTGTCCTGGAGAACACCCATCTCATCCACAAAACTTGAATAATCCTCACCGGCAGCGGCGGTTATTCTCATCTTATCCTGAACCTCATTGGCCTTGTCGTTCAGCACCTCTATCTTCTTGTAGAATGACTGGAAAGCATCATTATTAACTGTGCCTCCTATTGTCTGACTGCCGTCAACAATATCATACTCCAAATCTATATTACCGTTCTCAAGGAAGAAAGTGCAAGCATGCACATCCTCATCATCCTCAAAAGTAATAAGGGCGAGCAAACATGTATCGGACACACCGCTTAAAGTGAACTTCCCGTTGGAAACCACTGCGGAATCCAATGGCACCAGATCATTATTCTCAATCACGTTAAGTGTCACAACCGTTCCGTTGTCAACACCGGGAACCTTACCCCGTATTTTATACGAATTACTGTTGCCGCATGATATCAGAGCTACGGCTGCCATTACCATTAAAAGGAATCTTTTCATAAAAAGCGGTTGTTACTTGATTACATATTGTGAACTTATGGACTCATTTGAAATGACGCGGCGGATGGTCTCGGCAAACATCTGCGCAATAGACAGCTGTTTGAGTTTCTTACAGGGGATTGAGTTGCGGTAAGGTATGCTGTTGGTGAACACAATCTCCTCTAGCTGCGAGTTGTCAACGCGTACGGGAGCATCGCCTGACATTACGCAGTGTGAAGCTATAGCGCGTACTGAATTGGCGCCGGCATCCATCATGGCGTCACCGGCCTTGCAGATTGTACCTGCGGTATCAACAATATCATCAACAATCACAACATTCTTGCCCTGGACATCACCTATTATACGTATCTCATCAACCACATTGGCGCGTGAACGGGTTTTCTGGCAGAGAACCAGAGGTACATTGAGGAACTTGGCGTATGCGCTGGCACGCTTACTGCCGCCTACATCGGGAGCAGCCATTACCAGTTCATCAAGCTTAAGGCTCTGAATGTAAGGCACAAATACCATTGATGCATACAGGTGGTCAACCGGAACATCAAAGAAACCCTGGATCTGGTCCGCATGAAGGTCCATTGTGATTACACGGTCCACACCAGCCGTACTGAGCATATCTGCCACCAACTTGGCACCTATCGATACACGCGGTTTGTCCTTGCGGTCCTGACGGGCCCATCCGAAGTAAGGCATTACGGCATTGACCGACTTAGCCGATGCCCTCTTGGCTGCATCAATCATGAGCAGCAGCTCCATCAGGTTATCCGATGACGGGAATGTTGACTGAACCAGAAAGACATCGGCGCCACGGATTGATTCTTCATAAGATACAGCGAATTCACCATCAGCGAAATGAGTTACGTTCATATTGCCTAACGGGCAATTAAGATAATCACATATCTCTTTGGCCAGGTACATGGTGTTTGTACCGCAGAACACCAGGAAAGAATTGCAGGAATCCATTGTAAGGAAAAAAGTATGAAACTGTTTTAATTCTGACTGCAAAGTTACAAATAATAAAGGTGTCAGCAACTTTTTTTCACCTCTGTTATCAACAGCTCAATCATCAGCATCGGCACCTTTCCGTTTAGAAATCTTTCCGGGATTATGAGCCAAAAACTCCTTCCAGTTCTTTGGGCCCTTCTTGTCAGTATCAGGGCGGCCCATCTGAAGATAGTGGCAATAGGCAGCCGCCAGAGCATCCGTTGCATCAAGGAATTTTGGCATATCCTTAGAATCCAGACTAAGCATCCGCTGCAACATGCCCGCAACCTGCTCCTTGCTGGCGCTCCCATTACCCGTTATTGCCATTTTAATTTTAAGAGGAGCATACTCTGTGATGGGCACACTGTGGTTGATAGCGGCAGCTATGGCAACCCCCTGAGCCCGCCCCAGCTTAAGCATGGACTGAACATTCTTGCCAAAGAAAGGCGCCTCAATGGCCATCTCATCGGGCAGATATGCATCAATTATTCCGTTCACGCGCTGGAAAATATGGCCTAATTTGAGGTACATATCACTCTCCTTGCGCATGTCTATGACACCCATTGTAACTATTGATGCTTTTGTACCCTCCACTTTTATAACTCCGTAGCCCATCACATTGGTGCCGGGGTCAATACCTAGGATAATTTTCTCAACTACGGGTTTTATCATTCCTTTTTGTACCGATGAAATTTTTCTTTTGCCAAAGATAGCAATTATTCAATCCTAATAATTACCTTTGCATCCGAATTCTACGGAATTGGGGCATTAGCTCATCTGGCTAGAGCGTTTGACTGGCAGTCAAGAGGTGACGAGTTCGAGTCTCGTATGCTCCACCAAAAAACGGCCTACACATATCTGTAGGCCGTTTTACTTTTCTCCGTAGTACTAATATGGTACTAACTTTTACGGCGGTACTAAAGAAGGACCGGCCCCCAATATAGGGTGCCGGCCCAGTGGATATTAAATACTGTCGCCTCATGGCTGACGTATTCAAACACAAAGATACTATAATTTTCAAATCCGCGATTCTAGTGCTATCTTTGTATAAACCAAAAAACACAACCCACCATGAACATCATCCTAACCCCCTCAATCCCCAGTAGCTATCAGCACCACATCTCCGCAAACAGGAACCTCGATGCCCTCACATATCTTAATATGGTAGTCGATAAAATCCACCATTCTCTGACCCCATCTCTCAAAGACACACCGTTCATCACCATCACCAGACTCAGGGCGCAACCGGGCCAAGTCATCCCTCAAATCCAAGAACTAACTCAAAACGCCCCAAAAGACTCCAACTTAGCAATAGCAGTAGGCCTCAACTCAACAAATCCCGATGGCCACTACCACCCTGCCCATGGCTGGCGCATCCTATCCAACAAAGAAAGCAACCAATCATCACACCTCTCCACAGCCCTGGCCACCGCCGCCCTGCAAACACTAGGCCCCAGAGCAATCACCACAACCACCCTGCAGCAGAACCTCCGGTACCTCAACCTGGCAGGAATACTGCACAACACAACCATCCCCGCAGTCCTCACCCTCAACCTATACCAGGACAACCGTCAGGACGCAGCATACCTGCTCAGCAGCCGTGGCCGCCAAGCCATAATAGACTTACACGTACAGGGAATCTTAAACTATCTCAGGTCAATCAGTCCAGCAGACTATCCCGCCAAACATCCAACCAGTTCTCCCCATCATCCTTAGCATCAAGGAACCGGTCCTCCAGATAGTCAAAATAGTACTTATCAATAGCATCATAAATTCGCTCAAAATCCTCCATCTTAAAATGAGGATTGAACTCACATACAAATGATGCATACATATTCATAGCAGGAATCACCTTCAAAGGATCCTGAGCCTTGCTATACTGCATCTCATCGTCATAATCCGCAACCTTAACATCCCTCATGACCGATGCAAACACAAGCTTAGCGCCAATCTCGCTGATTGCAAACAAGCTGTCTGAATCATACATGGTACACATTGGCGGCTCATTTCTTCCAATCTGAGCCTCTGCAAACTCACGCATCTTTTGCGTGATGGTAAATAACTTATCTAAAACCATTAAGTAAAAGTAAATAACGCAGGTGTCCACAGTGCTGTCTCCGGAACACCGTGCAATCCACGATAATCCTCTGCAAACATAAATAAAAACTATAATATCCCATGCTCTAGCCCCATTTTTAGTTTTCAACCTCAACAAACCTATTGCACACTTTCTCCCAATTTGTTACCTTTGCAATAAATGGAAAACACAATGAAGAACACGAACATCCCCCACATCGTGGCCATCGCCATCATACTTCTGATGACCACCGCCTGCCGCTCCACCAAACAGATGAGCAGCACCCAGCAAACAATCAGCACCTGCACCACCCAGTCGATAGACAGCTTGGCGAAAAGCATCCAAAACACCCACAAGACCACAACCAGCATAACCTACCTTCCGATGCAAACACCCGGGTTCCAGAAACCCGCCACGCCCGATATCCCCGCACCAATCCAGGATCTCGCCGAAACCCTCATCGCCCAAGGAGGCGGCACCCTAATCATCACCCAAGAGGAAACCACCCAGAACGATACCACCACCATCAAACTTACCACACAACATGAACAAACCCAAAACGAATCAGAGAACCAAGAAACCCAATCGCAATCAAACCCGCCCCGTGCCTCACCCATAATAAACCGCATCTTCTACATCTTCCTGGCGGCCGCCTTCATCCTCCTACTACTGGATGCCCGCCACCGCCAATGACACACCGTTCAAATCATTAACCATAAAGCACACAATCATGAAATCAACAAACTACGCAATACTATTGATAAAGAGTTTTGAGCAACTACGCCTCAACTCATACCTATGCCCGGCCGGTAAATGGACCATAGGCTATGGCCACACCGATGGCGTCAACCGCGGAATGCTAATCACAGAGAAGACTGCAGATGCCTTCCTAAAGCAAGACATCAAGATTGCAGAAGCAGAAGTGAACAAAGTGGATGCAGACCTAACCCAAGAACAGTTTGATGCCCTGGTCTCCTTCGTCTTCAACGTAGGCGCTCAGGCCTTCAGAGTAAGCACTCTGAGAAAGCTGGTCGAACGGAATCCTAATAATCCAAAGATAGCCGATGAGTTCCGCCGCTGGGTCTATGCCGGTGATAAGAAACTCCCCGGGCTAATCAAACGCCGCGAACAAGAAATCAAACTTTACTACTCATAAACAATGATCCACCATGGAACCACAAACCCTGAATTTGATAACAGACTGCCTGGTACCATCAGTAACAGCAGTAGTTGGCTGGCTTGCCGGCAAGCGAAAGCGCCAAGGTGACGCCCTCAAGAACATG
>JAFZKR010000046.1 GCA_017551845.1 Bacteroidaceae bacterium | reverse complement strand
GGAACATGAACAGCTATCCTTTCAAGACGCGGCCGAATGGTTGGCAAACAAATATGGCATACCTTTCCGCAAACGCGAAATGACAGATTCCGAGAAGGCCCTGCAGAACGAGCGCGAGTCAATGTTCATCACCAACCAGTTTGCTCTGGATTTCTTCAAGGATACGCTGCTTAACACTGAGAAAGGCCGCGCCGTAGGTCTGGCCTATTTCCGCAAGCGCGGATTCCGCGATGACATACTTGACAAATTCTTTCTTGGCTACTGTCCCGATGAGCCCGATGCGTTGGCCCGCGCCGCACTGGCCAAAGGCTACACCAAGGAGAACCTTATCAAGACCGGCCTGTGCTACGAGCGTGATAATGACGGCCAGCTGCGTGACCGCTTTCACGGCCGCGTGATATTTCCCGTCCACTCCATATCAGGCAAGGTAGTTGCCTTTGGCGGCCGCATAATGACATCCGATGCCAAGGTGGCCAAATACGTCAACTCACCCGAGTCCATCATCTACTCCAAGCGTCGCGAACTCTACGGACTCTACCAGGCCAAGCAGGCCATAGTACGCAAGGACCGCTGTTTCCTGGTGGAGGGTTACGCTGATGTCATTTCAATGTTCCAAAGCGGCGTAGAGAATGTTGTCGCTTCCAGCGGCACATCACTCACTCCCGGACAGATACGCCTGATACATCGTTTCACTAACAACATTACAGTGTTGTATGACGGCGATAAGGCCGGAATTAAAGCCTCTCTTCGCGGCATCGACATGCTGCTTGCCGAAGGCATGAACGTAAAGGTGCTCCTGCTCCCCGACGGCGAGGACCCCGACAGTTTCGCCCAAAGTCGCGGTGCCACTGCCTTCCAGCAGTACATAGACACCCATCAGGTTGATTTCATCCGCTTCAAGGTGAACCTCCTTATGGAGGATGCAACCGATGACCCATATAGCCGCAGCGAGCTTATCAAGAGCATAACACAAAGCATTTCGGTCATACAGGATCCCATTGTGCGCTCCGTTTACATCACTGAGTGCAGCCAGATAATGAAGATTGACGAGCGTCTGCTCATAACTGATGTGAATCGCCGCCAGCGCGAACAGGCACAAGCCGTACCTCAGCCTGCCCATCCTGCCCAATCGGTCGATGAAACGGAGCAAAATCCGGAACCAACTGTAGCTGAATCCTATACTCCAAATGTTCCCGCTGAGACTGTTCCCCAGCCTCAGATATCGGCCGAAGATAAGCTGCGTCAGGATATCCGCGCCCTCAAGCGAGAGGGACTTGGTCCCATGATGGACAAGGAGCGCCTTCTGTCACAACTGATAGTAAGATACGGAGGCAAGGTAATGTGTACTTTCCAGAATGACGAGGGGCAGGATCAGGAGATGACGGTAGGACAATTCATTGTCGGCTCGCTCCAGAATGACTCTCTAGAGTTCCGCCACCCGGTATATAAGCGTTTCGTTGAGATCATGGCCGAACATCTGGACGAAAAGGATTTCAATACTGAGAAGTTCTTTATGTCCCACCCCGAAACATTCGTAAGCCTAACAGCCGCCAGCCTCATGGAGGAGCGCTACCAATTGAGCAAACTCTTCAAGGACAACATGCCCACTGAGGATGAAGCCCACCTCCTCAAACTGACCCGCCACATCATGGCCGACTACCAGATGGAGGTGGTTCGCCTTGAAATCAAGAAAATTGAGAACGAAATAAAAGAAGCCTCGGTTGAAAACCTGGCTTCACTCCAAACACGGTACCAGCAACTCCTCTCAGCCCGCACCGAACTCTCCAAAACCCTCGGCGACCGCGTCATCACACAATAAAAATGTGAAAAAGGGGACAGTCCCCTTTTTCACATTTTTACTTGCGGGTAGCGATCAGATTCATGAACTCTTCGCGGGTCTTGGCGCGGTTGAAAGCACCGGTAAAATCGGATGTGGTTGTAACGGAATTTTGTTTCTCTACACCACGCATCTGCATGCACATGTGGCTGGCTTCGATGACCACCATCACGCCAAGCGGCTGGAGTGTTTCCTGTATGCAATCCTTAATCTGTGAAGTCATACGCTCCTGCACCTGCAGACGGCGTGCAAAAGCATCGACCACACGGGCAATCTTGCTCAATCCGGTAATGTATCCGTTAGGAATATAAGCTACATGGGCCTTGCCGTAGAAGGGCAACATGTGATGCTCGCATAGCGAGTAGAAATCTATATCCTTAACTATCACCATCTGGCTGTAGTCCTCTTTGAACATAGCCGATTTAAGTATGGCAGCAGGATCAACGGTATATCCGCTCGTGAAATCAAGAAGTGTCTTGGCTACTCTCACAGGAGTTCTGGCAAGCCCTTCACGGGCATAATCCGGCTCTATGATTCTGAGAATCTCCTCATAGTGCCTTTTCAGCTCAAGAAACCGGGGTGACTCTTCGTCGGAAAAAGGAACAAGACTGCTCATAACGGAACTCTGATCTCCTGATTAGGCAAAATGTATATCTCCTTATAGGATGTCTCTTTCTTGAGCCGGCGCATCGTTTCGTATGCCTCTTCCACCGACAGAAAATCACCTACAGTACATAACCAGCGGGGAGATTTGAATAAGGTATAAACCGGCAGTTCAGGATAGAGGGAACGCAAAGTGTTGGCAATATCAGTGGCCTTCTCCTTAGATGCACGGGTATTGTTGCCGGAATAGACCTGAATCCTGAATCCCTTGGCCTTGATTACTGTTCCGGAACCCACTTCGGAGAGATAGCCGATAAGACTGTCAAGACGCACGTCCCGTTCAATCCGGACATGCCCCTTTCCCGGAACATCCCTCTCCAACTCTTCCATCAATGTCCTTGTCTGGGCATTGGCCTGTACCATAAATAGAAGCAGGAGACTTAATATCCCAAATCTTTTCATACCTATAGTTTTTTAATACCGAAAACCGGTGAAAAAAGGGCCGGAAAGAGACTGTAATTATTTCCAGGCGTCAATGATGCCTTTGAAGTCAGCAGCCTTAAGCGAAGCACCGCCAATCAAGCCACCGTCTATGTCTGGCTTGGCAAAAAGCTCAGCTGCATTCGAAGGTTTACAGGAACCGCCATAAAGTATAGAAGTATCATCAGCAACCTGCTTGCCATATTTGCCGGCAATGACGGAACGGATGTAAGAATGAATCTCCTCAGCCTGCTCAGCGGTTGCGGTCTTACCTGTACCAATGGCCCATATAGGCTCATAGGCTATAACAATATTCTTGAATTCATCGGCGGAAAGATTAAACACAGACCCTTCGAGCTCAGCTTTTACGACCTGGTTCTGGATACCTTTCTCGCGTTCATCAAGAGATTCTCCAATGCAGAATATTACCTTCAAACCGTTAGCTAAAGCCAAAAGCACTTTCTCCTTGAGAATTTCATAAGTCTCATGATAATACTCCCTGCGCTCTGAGTGGCCAAGAATCACATACTCGGCACCTGTTGACTTGACCATTTCGGCCGAAACCTCACCTGTATAGGCGCCTGAAGCCTTGTCTGCACAGTTCTGAGCGGAAAGCCCCATAAGTTTGTGGTCAATAACCTCCGATACCTTGGCAAGATGTATGAAAGGAGTTCCTATGATTACATCGCAGGACGGCTTTTCAGAAGTCAGCATTCCGTTAAGTTCTTCAGCAAGAGCAAGTCCCTCATTGAGATTCTTGTTCATTTTCCAGTTTCCGGCAACAATTTTCTTTCTCATGTCTTTATATATTTATAGTTATAGAATCTTCGATTTTATGAAGGAGATAAGCCCTATTAACAGCATCGGCAAAAGGAACAGCAATGCTGTCCCGACAGGAGTCCGGAGCAAATCAGCTTCAGGAATCTTTCCTGCCTCTATGGTGTCCAACGGTCCGGTGAGCTTAGACTCGTCCGGTATATTCAGATGGCTCCACTTGTTCACCAATACTCCATCATGCAACAGCACCAGACCAGGGTTGGAACGTACCATGGTTTCAAGTGGTATCTCGTCACAGTGAAGGAAATCATACTCGGCTCCCGTATTCTCTATCCACTCGCGGATCTCTCCGTTTCCCGAAGCAGTTAAACCATACATATGGTATCCCCAGCGGCGACAATAGTCGTAGATGTCATCAATCAGGTCAATATTCCTCTCGTTCGCGTTCTCCAGATGTGCCGAAACCAGAAGGAAAGTATAACCGGATTCATTCAATATCCCTGGAGTGACATCATCCAGATTGCTGTCCATAATAAAGAAATCAGACATCCCCGGATCCTCTCCATTAAGGATACCCCTACGCAGGTCAGTGCCCACCTTATAGGGGCGAAAGTCCATGGCCGGCAGATATTTAATGTTACACACCATGAACTTGACGATTATAATCATGGCTACCAATGAGAGTACCCATTGGATCTTCTCATGAATAAAAGGTACGGAAAGCCTCTTGCGTATGAAAACATACAGAGTCAATGCAAGCAGGAACACATTCTTCCAGAATGTCTGCCAGTTGGTGAGCTTCACCGCATCCCCGAAACAACCGCAGTCTTCAACGGGATTGGTAAGCGCAAGATAGAGCGTGAACGGAGTCACAATTATCAGGAACAGTGACAATAGCAACGATGTACCACGTATGAAAGCACCCATTGTCATGTAAATGCCGAGCAGGAGTTCCATACCGGCCAATATACATGCTATGATAAGCAGAGAAGAATCCGGAAGGGATATATTCAATCCAAAGGCATTGATGTAATCGTATAGTTTAATCTGAGTACCTACAGGATCTACTGCCTTCACGATTCCGGAAAACATGAAAACCAATCCCACAATTACACGACAGAAATTCACCGAAATCCTTGCCGCCAAACTACGCTTTATCTCCTCTTTCTTTTTTTTCATTATTCCCCGTATTTCAACTTGATCAGCCCGAAAACAGCATAGTTTATCATGTCCATGTAATTTGCATCAATCCCTTCGGACACTATCGTCTTACCGTTATGGCTCTCTATCTGTTTGGTGCGGTTTATCTTAGTTAGAATCAAATCAGTATACGATGTGATTCGCATTCCACGCCATGCCTCGTCGTAGTCGTGATTCTTTTTCTTCATAAGTTCCAATGCTGCAGCAGAGTATTTGTCATACTCTTTAAGAGCCCACTCCGTATCGACATCGACACAATCGGAAAAACCGTGTTCAAGCTGAATAAGAGCAATAATACCGTAATTAACTATGCCTATCAGCTCAGACCTGATTCCCTCGTCAATCAGGGAGACACCTTTGGTCTCGATGCTGCGGATTCTTTTGGCCTTTATGAAAATCTGGTCTGTGAGTGACTCCGGACGCATTATCCTCCACGAAGCACCATAATCCTGGAGTTTCTTGACATAAAGAGTACGGCATATTCCGATTATCTCCTCAAACTGTCTGTCCGTATCATGTCCCGGACCTTTTCCGCTGTCACACATTTCACACATAATACTTCAATTAACCCTTAACGTCTGACCCACCCTGATCACTGCATTCCTGGAAATACCGTTCAAACGGCAGATATTTGATACCGAAGTGGAATTTTTTAACGCAATCCCGCTCAAAGTATCCCCGCTGCGCACTTTATAATATACTTCACGGGTATTCTTGGTGAACACATAATAATCAGTAGCTATCCTGTTATTGGGAAAGTCAAACATATTCTCAGGATTTATGGCATTACCCAGTATTCTGGTCTCGAAATGGAGATGAGAGCCGGTGGAACGTCCGGAATTGCCTCCCAATCCTATCGGATCGCCTGCATGGACTATATCATTTTCATCCACAAGCTTCTTAGAAAGATGTCCATAGACGGTCTCCAGTCCATTCGGGTGTCTCAAAACCAGATAGTGGCCATATCCGCGTCGTTCATATCTGGAAATCCTGACCTTGCCGTCAAAAGCAGCACGGATGGTATCACCTATCCTCACCTTAACATCAAGCCCCATGTGCATACGTCCCCGACGGGGCCTGTATCCGTACTTGTCAGTTATGTAGGTGCTGTCGGTCGGCATGTGGTAACCTTTTGTCGAAATCACTACAGTATCAGGGAGTGTAGCCCCTTCAAAAGTGTGGACATACTCATTGTTCCAATCGGGATAGAGATACGCCGCGGGATTATCCAAATCGACGGCGGTGCCCACTGAAAGATAAGCAGGAATGATAACCGGATCCATCGCCTGAACCGGAGCGGTCTTGGCTGGAATCTGATCCTGTGCCGCCAGCATCACGAAAGGCATGATGACAGTCACCACCGATATTATTCCGCTTTTCAGCATTCGCGACATTCCGATAAACGTTACAATCTGCAAAGTTACTTAATTCTCACGATATTGAAGACCAGTCAAACTGACTTTTCTTCAGACGACGCAACACCCTCCCCATTAGCATGTTTTCCGGACGTGACAACTCGGAATCATCGGCTACAATCTGCTTGGCAATCTCTCGTACATGCTCAATCAGAGCTCCGTCACGAGCCAGATTCGCTATCTTCAGGTCAAATGCGATTCCGCTCTGTTGCGTACCCTCCAGATCACCCGGACCACGCAATTTAAGGTCTGCCTCTGCTATTTCAAATCCGTCACAGGTAGCCGTCATTATTTCAATTCGCTTGCGTGTATCTTCCGACAGTTGGAAAGACGTCACCAGCAGGCAAAATGATTGGTCGGCACCACGGCCCACACGCCCTCGCAACTGATGCAGTTGTGACAAGCCGAAACGGTTGGCGTTCTCAATCACCATTATGCTGGCATTCGGCACATCTACACCCACCTCTATCACTGTCGTAGCAACCAGAATCTGAGTCTCGTTGTTTTTGAAACGTTGCATCTCGACATCCTTTTCAGCAGGTTTCATGCGACCGTGTACCTTACTGACACTGTAACCGGCAAACCTCTCACACACGATCTTGTAACCATCTTCAAGGTTTTTCAGGTCAATTTTCTCGCTCTCTTCTATGAGCGGATAGACGATATAAGCCTGACGACCTTTCTTCAACTCACGGTCCAAGAATGCATATATTGATGTGTGGTTGCCGTCATAATAATGTTCTGTCTGAACAGGTTTACGGCCTGGAGGCAGCTCATCAATGATTGAAACATCCAGATCACCATAGAGCGTCATGGCCAGTGTACGGGGAATGGGCGTAGCTGTCATAACAAGCACATGAGGCGGCATGTTGCTCTTGGTCCATAATCTTGCCCTCTGAGCTACTCCGAAACGGTGCTGCTCGTCTATCACTACAAAACCCAGACGATTGAACTCCACCGGATCCTCCAATACGGCGTGGGTACTTACAAGAATGTTCACGCTGCCATCCTTGAGCCCCTTAAGTATTGATAACCTACGCTTACCTTTTATGCTACCGGTAAGCAGTTCAACCCTTAGTCCAAGCCCATCCAGATAGCGGCCTATATTGGCGAAATGTTGCTCTGACAATATCTCGGTAGGGGCCATTATGCAGGCCTGATAACCATTGTCTATAGCAATAAGCATAGTCATAAGTGCCACCATTGTCTTGCCGCTGCCCACATCGCCCTGAAGCAGGCGGTTCATCTGCCGTCCGCTACCCATATCATTGCGGATTTCGCGTATCACACGCTTCTGCGCACCGGTCAGACTGAACGGAAGCTTTGTATTGTAGAAAGTGTTGAATCTGTCACCGATTCTTGCAAAGACATAGCCCTTGAAACGACGCTGGCGGTCACTCGCATAACGCGCCAGATTCAGTTGTACATAGAACAGTTCCTCAAACTTGAGTCTCAGTTGGGCCAAACGCAGTTCAAGCGGAGTACGAGGATTATGTATTACCTTAATGGCATCGGTCAGAGCCATGAGATGCTCCTTTTCACGGAGCCAATCGGGCAGGGTCTCGGGCAGAGGTTCAACAATCAATGCCATCAGGTTATTTATCAGCTTTCTTATGGCAGTAGAATTAAGCCCAGCCTTTTTCATACGTTCAGTGGTATTGTAATATGGTTGCATACCCAGCTCTGATAGATTCATATTAGTCTCATTATCTATCTCAGGGTGTGCAACATTCACTCTGCCATTAAAAATGGTAGGTTTGCCGAAAACCACATATTCCACTCCCGGACGGTATCGGTCAAGTGTATATTTAATGCCACTGAACCATACAAGGTCAGCCACCCCTGTCCCGTCACTGAAATGAGCCACGAGGCGTTGTCGGCGACCTTCGCCTATCTGTTCAAAACTCAGTATCTGACCTTTGAGCTGAATATAAGGCATAGTGCCGTCCACCTCCCTAATCTGGAAGATGCGGCTGCGATCAATATACTTGTAAGGAAAAAAATAAAGAAGATCCTGCAGCGTGCTTATCTGAAGCTCACCTTTCAGGAGGGCTGCCCTTGCCGGGCCTACACCAGGCAGATACTTGACGTCACGCTGATCAAGGTCAAGCATCAGGCACGGCCGAACTGCATCTTTTCACAAACCGAGGCTGTAACCTCGTCTCCGCGAAGCAGGCTGATGATAGCCTTTGCAAACTCTACCGCAGCAGCCGGACCGCATGCAGTAATGAGGTTTCCGTCTTTCTGAACGAAAGCGCCGGTATATTCTGCACCCTTCAACATCTCCTCACATCCGGGATAGCAGGTAGCCTTGCGGCCCTTGAGCAAACCATGCTTACCCAAAACCGTAGGAGCGGCACAGATGGCTGCCACAGGCAGGTCCTTTTCCATAGCCTCACACAGCAGAGCCTCCAGTTCCTTGTGCTTGCCCAGATTGGTGGAGCCCGGCTGCCCGCCCGGCAGGATAAGCATCTCTGCATCACTGAAATCAGTGTTCTCAAACAGATCATCGGCCTGCACGGGAACACCCTGACTGCTCTTGACTAAAAAATCATCCATTATGGAGATTGTGTTCACCTCAATCCCTGCCCGGATAAGCATATCCAGCGGAGTAATGGTCTCTATGGCTTCAAAACCCTCAGCTAAAAATATATAGACCATGTATTGTTCTTGATTAAGATTAAATTTTCTTGAAATAGTATGTGATTGTACCGGTTTGATTGTTTAATCCATCTATAGGATTGAACTTTGCTTTACCGGCAGCTTCCACAGCTATATTCCTCAATTTGGTGTCTGCCGTATTGGTACGACTTAGATTAATGCTTGTACCCACCACATTTCCCTCAGGCGAAACTGTAATCACAACTACCACACGACCTTCCTCCTGGATTCCCTCGTAAGCCGGTCGGGGGAGTGCGCCTATCATGTCACGACCTCCCAGATCCCATGTTCCATAACCGCCCGTTCCGGTAGTTACGCCTTGGTTGCTGTTCCCTTCGACTGATCCGGGAGTTCCTTGTACATCGTTGTTATTCTCCATGGGAGATGTAGCTTGCAGGGTATTGCTACGGCTAAATGCGTTTGCCATCAGGGTCTGGGCCTCCTCTGCGGCACGACGTTCCTGTTCGGCACGAATTTGCTCGGGGGTGGGCTGTTCCGGAACATCATTGGCTGTTTCAGGTTTCTCCTTCTCACCTGTCTCAATGGCAACTGTCTCCTCCATGTTTTGGGTCAAGTATGGTTCAGCCTGAGGAGCCACAGGTACAGGAACTGAAGCCGAAGAGGGAGCCGGCATGGAATTAACCTCGGTAAACTCATAGTCAGTATCGAGATTCCCCATATTGCCCAGAATGACAGGTACACCACTCTCTGCCTGCACCGCCGGCCTGTTCAAGTGGAGCATCAAGAGCAGACCTATTACCCCAATATGCAGCAAAAGCGTCCACAAAAGTGAGAATATATTAAACTCCCTATTCTTCTCCTTCTTCATATTTATCACTTCCTGTCTGGCCGTCTGGTAGCCAGAACTACCTTGAACTGATTCTCATTAGCTATATTAAGCACCTTTACAATCTCTTTGTAAGGTACTGACTCATCAGCATAGAGCGCCACATACATCTCAGGCTCCTTTTGGGAGCAGTCAATCAGGAAATCAGTCAGCTCATCAAACATGATGGGCATCTCGTCATCATTGCCGAAAGCCGTGTAATAGTTCAGGTCACGGTCAATGATGACGCGGGTCAGCGGTTTGGCCGATGTCTGCTGCGAACTCTGCGGCAGCAGTACCTTGATGGCGTTAGGACTGACCATCGTTGAGGTTATCATAAAGAATATCAGCAGCAGGAAAATGATGTCCGTCATAGACGACATGCTGAATTGCGGTGATATCTTGTTTTTTCGCTTGAGCATATCACTTGCCTGAATTAACGGTAAACTCCTGAATGAAATACTCCATCTCGTTGGCTATCCTGTCAACGCGTGTCACCAGATAGTTATAGGCAAAAAGGGCTATAATACCCACAATCAGACCACCCACCGTGGTAATCATAGCCTCATAAATTCCTCCCGACAACAAAGAAACATCAATGTTGTTACCGGCATTGGACATCTCCCAAAATGCTCGTACCATACCAATAACTGTACCGAGAAAACCTATCATAGGAGCAGCACTTGCTATTGTCGACATTCCGGACAGTCCCTTTTCAAGCCTTGAAATCTCAATGTTTGCGGCATTCTCCATTCCTGCCTGAATATCCTTGCTGTCAAGGTCATGCATGTCAATCCCCTTCTCCACAATTCGGCTCAATGGCGTGTTTGTGGCCTTGCACAGTATCTGGGCAGATTTAATCTCACCATTCTTCATGTAATCCTTAATGCGGTCCAGGAAAGAAGGATCTTTCATTGATGCCTTCCTGTAAACAGCAATTCTGTTAAAGAAGATGTAGAAACAGATGAGTGACAGGACCAGCAGTACGATCATAATCCATCCGCCCTTGGTAGCCATCTCAAGCAGGTTCATACGGTTTGCAGTCTCCTCGGCCATCTGAACTGCCATCTGGCCCTCACTGGCAGCAGCATCTCCGAGTGCCTGTGCCAATGATGTGGTTTGTAAAAACATGTTCATATAATGCATTTCTTGTATTCGTTTATGGTCTTTTCAATTCCGAGATAGAGAGCATCACATACCAATGCGTGACCAATAGATACCTCATCAAGCCAAGGAATCTGCTCCTTGAGATACCTGAGATTCACCAAACTCAGGTCATGACCGGCATTCAGGCCCATACCGCATTCTCTGGCTTTACGGGCAGCCTCCACAAATGGTTTGACTGCAATTTCCGGGCTCAGTTTAATGTAATCCTCAGCATACGGCTCAGTATAAAGCTCCACACGGTCAGCTCCAGCCTTTGCGGCCAGTTCAACCATGCTACAGTCAGCGTCAACAAACACCGATGAGCGTATTCCGTTACTCTTCAACTCACTTATTATATCCACCAGAAAATCCTGATAATTACGTGTGTTCCAACCATGATTTGAGGTTATCTGCTCAGGGGCGTCAGGCACAAGTGTAACCTGTGCGGGTTTAATCTTTGTAACCAACTCCATAAAATCAGGAGCAGGATACCCCTCTATATTGAATTCGGTGGTAAGCACCTTTTTGAGGTCATAAACATCCTGACGCTTAATATGTCTTTCATCGGGTCTGGGATGAACGGTTATACCGTCGGCCCCGAAACGTTCACAATCCAGAGCGACTCTTACCACATCAGGATTGTTGCCTCCACGTGCATTACGCAGAGTAGCTATCTTGTTGATGTTTACACTTAATCTTGTCATAAATCCTTTAAGTTGGATAAAATGAACTATCTTTGTCCGGAGCAAGCATTCCTCATATGCTCCATTCAGCAAAGATAGGAATAAATCCGCTCACCTTTTATTAAAAAGAGATAAAACGTATGCGATTCGCCATATTCGGAAACCCGTCATCTGTCAAGGCTTGCGGCTACGAGCAGCAGTTCTTCAATCTTCTGCGCTCACTTGGTGATGAAATCACCGTTGACAAGCGTTATCAGGAATTCCTTACCAACGTCATAGGTCTGGACATTCCCTATGACAGTCTCTTTGAGGGCAATGATTTCACTGCCGATGCAGTCATCAGCATAGGCGGTGACGGCACTTTCCTTCGCACTGCTACACGCGTGGGCAGCAAGGGTATTCCTATGGTTGGTATCAACACCGGCCGTCTGGGTTTCCTGGCCGATATCACCACTGACCGCATTACCGATGCCATTACGCGCATCCATAACGGTGACTACACTCTTGAGGAGCGTAACCTGCTGCAGATAAGCATGGAAGGTCTGCCCGCAGGCCACACCCCCTATGCCCTCAATGACATAGCCATTCTTAAGCATGATATTTCATCAATGATTCAGGTGGCTACCAGCGTAGGCGGCACCCCCATGATAACCTATCAGGCCGACGGCCTGGTAGTTGCCACACCTACCGGCTCAACTGCATACTCACTTAGCGTAGGCGGTCCTATCATTGCTCCCGGCACCAATGTGATTTGCCTCACCCCCGTAGCTCCGCACAGCCTCACCATGCGTCCGCTGGTGCTCCCCGCCGCTGAGACCATACGTCTTGATGTTACCAGCCGCAGCCACAGTTTCCTTGTGTCAATAGACGGCAACAGCTTCAGCTGCCCTGAGCACACTGCAATAGAAATCAGCCGCGCCCCCTTCAAGATAAGCGTCATCAAACCCGCCAAGGGCGACTTCTTTGCCACCCTCCGCGCCAAAATGCTTTGGGGCACTGACTCACGCAAGTAATCTGCTATTTTTAAGGGGAACAGAATAGGAGTATAGTATCTGAAACTACGGCCCTTTGGGCCTATCCCTCCTATGTCCAATAAGGCACCCTGAAAGGTGTGAGCAAACTCCCACCTTCCATGATACCTTCTTGAACACAGGCTCCTCCCTCTGACGTGCCGAGGTTGGCGACGGTTTCCGATACTATACTCCTATTCTGTTCCGCTCACTTGGAAGTGTTTTCAGGAAAAGACGCCCCAAAAATAACTGTAGCACTGTAGCAACTGTAGCGCATGTAAGGATTTTTTATTGAACATAACAAACTCCTCGGCAAAAGCGTTCCTCTTTATCTTTTGGAAATCCTTTACTGCCCTTAAGGGAAAAATTTATGCCCGTTAAGGAGAAATAAAAATACCCTTAAAAGAAAAAGCATTTTTCCAACGGGAGCACACATGAACAGTTCTGATTTTGTAAGGAAATTTTATTTTAGCGCTACAGTTGCTACAGTGCTACAGTTGTTTTTTTAAGCATCAGATTCCAAGAGCGGAACAGCGTTATTTCTGATAGATCAAATACTGCGTAGTAAACCCCTGTCAAATGTAAAGCGTTAACTGTTCTTCAAAGCAGTCCGTTCAGTTTTCTCCACTCCTTTCCTTTGGGAGTGTAGCAGAATATTATAAACAGCAGGCAAGGAACGCCCACCACAAGTCCCACTAAATACATTCCCATATTACTTAGCCTTTATTTTGTTAGTTAATATTATTCCTGTCCATAGTGTCAAGCAAACAACACCTAAACCTACAAGATATATGGTTGTCTTGCTTGTGACATCATTAAAAAGCGACGTTATGACAACTCCAGTAAGTACATACTTCGAAACATCAATTAGATAGTTTGACAGTTTTTCCTTCCTCTGGTTATCTTTTGCCTGCGGTTCAGGCACCACCACTTTCAACTGTTTATTTATCTGTGGTTTCGGTTTCTCACGTTTTGTTGTCATAGTCTAGAAGTTTTTTATGAATTAGATAATGCAAATATAGGCTTTTCTTTAAAATAAGCCTAATAGTAATCTGAAAAAACAAAAACAACAAAAGTAAGGTTCTCTTCAGCACAAATAATAGAAGGTGACCGTGTGGTCACCCTCTGATTGTTATTAGGATATTTGCTGATGTCGGTTACCAGGCGAATACGCCACGATACCAGCAGGTCTTAGTGTCACCGTCTTGATAATGCTGATAAAAACCTTGAGCTTTAAAATTATAGAAATTTCTGGTGTATAATCCCCCAGAGTCATAACCATAGGTTGTCCAATATGGCTCACCACTTGAACTTGTGGTATGGAACTCCGTACCACCACAGGTCGTCATCATGCTAGCAATATTACCGGAACTGAAAGGACCTGTGGAAGACTCTGTTTTACTACCAATCGATGAACCTCCACAAGCTTCTAACATGCGCATCCACTGCATGACAGAAGGTGTAGCCCAATCGCTGGCACCTGCTGGACGAGCGGGGAATCCTGCATAGGAAATGTTGGCATACAGTTGCTTTTCGGCAGCACCCTCAATAAGTGAAATGCAAAGACCGTTAGTCTTGCCGTCGACACCTGTTTGTATACCCTCATAGGCAATCATACCTGCAGCAGTGGTTGAAGCAGCTGTAGCCTCAGCAACAGTAGCATAGATGTTGCCATCAGCGCCCAGAACCTTACCTACGTTGCTTACCTGCTTGGTCATGCTGAGCGTGGAGTTGTAGATATAACCTGCCTGGAGTGTGGCCGATGTAATATTCTTCTTATAGATGTTAACGCCGTCTGAAGCTGTAAAACTGAAGGCCGCAGTCGCGACTGGCAACATGGCAACGTAGATAGGACCTGCGGTAGCTGAGCGATTAATAGTGTAGCTGTTAGTACCGTCGCTTACCAGAAAACTGGTAGTTGAAGTTGTTATGTCGCTACTATTTGAATTATCCTGTAAGGTGAACTTGCAAATGCACAGTTGGTTCTCCATTGTAATGTTGGAAGGCAATTGACCATTAACAATATTCCCCTCTGCTTTGCAATAATCAAAAGATGAACTTAATGTTTCTAGTGTGCCATCTTGATGTGTGCCAAGCTTATTATTCATCAGGTCTGCATTATTGTATAACCATTTTTGAGTAGTGCTAGAATAGAATCCCGAAGGGTAGATCAATGCAAAACTATCGTCATTATAGACACCAGGTAGAGTTACACTGAGAGTGGCAATCTTGCCAGTGCCATCCACTGCTATCACTTCTGCTTCAGCTACTCTCAAAAAATAGTCAGCAGGTATATATTGATTGCTAGGATTCCAGTTGTATAGTACAGAGATATATTCACCCACAGTAATGGTCTTGTGGCCATCGGCATCAAGAGCCTTGGTTTGACCTTTACCGCCAAAATTGACTGTAATAATCTGTGGCTGGGCCTCAGGCTGCTGAGATTTGTTGTCATCAATCAATGCATTCTCATTTGAGCAAGAGGCTGCTCCGGCTGCCAACAACATAATGGCCGCCATATTTTTGAAAAATGATATCTGCTTCATAGCTTTCTGTTGTTTGATACTATGTTATCCAAAAAACGGATCACCGCCAGGAGTGTAGTCGGGGAACTGCGGACTGCCGCATAAAAATCTCTGTGTCTTGACTTCCACAACATCAGTTGTGGGAGCTGCATACGTTTTTTTCTTTTTCTTTTCCATTTTGTATAAATATTCTTGGGTTAATTGTAGACACACAAAAAAAACGCAGATTCAATTGAGAATCTACGTGATATGCATATAAAATATTGGTTAACAGGGCTTTATCACCCCCCCCCCTATGCTATAGGGGAACGTGTCAGAAATCATGCTATGGATGTGACTATTGTGCATTTCTGACTAAAGTTGGACAAAGGTAACAAAAAGAATTAATGATTATTCACACTTAATATGAAAAGTTTCAAAGCGAGCGGAACAAGTAGTATATACTCTCTGGGAGTCTCGCACCCACGCGTGACCAGTGGGAGGGGCCCGCGACAAAAAATATCTATTCTGGAACGATCAGTTTCGGAATAGATATTTTTTGTTGTGGGAGGGCATTCTCCCAGAGAGTATATACTACTTGTTCCCCTTCTAAATATGATTACCTGATTACCTTGGAGTAAGATTCCAGGAAGCGGTCAGCATCGGCTTTGGTGATGCAGAGGGGTGGGAGGAGGCGGATGACGTTGGTGCCGCTTACGCCGGTAAAGATGTGCTCTTCAAAGAGCAGACGCTGGCGGATTTCCTTGATGGGCTGATCGAATTCCATTCCTATCATGAGACCGCGGCCGCGAACTTCCTTTGGTCCGCGTATGTTCTTAAGTTCCTTGAGCAGGTATGCGCCAACTGTGGCGGCATTCTCTACCAGATGCTCACTCTCCATGACGTCTATTACTGCGATTGCAGCGGCGCAGGCAAGGTGATTGCCTCCGAATGTGGTACCCAGTTGGCCGATAACGGGCTGGAACATGGGGCTGATAAGCAGTGCGCCGCAAGGCAGACCGTTGGCTATACCCTTGGCTACAGAAATAAGATCAGCCTTGATGCCGTTGTACTGGTGTGCAAAGAACTTGCCGCTGCGGCCGTAACCGCTCTGAATCTCATCCAGAATCATTACGGTACCGTTCTTGGTGCAAGCCTCACGGATACCTTGCATATACTCATCGGTAGGAACCTGAATTCCACCTACACCCTGAATACCTTCTATGATCAGGGCAGCAACATCACCTTTTGCAAGCTCAGCCTTGGCGGCTTCAATGTCTCCCCAAGGCAGATAGGTTACATGACCGCATGCGTTTATGGGAGCAATTATCTTGGGATTATCAGTTACCTCTACAGCCAGTGATGTACGACCGTGAAATGCTTTTTTGAGTGAAAGCACGCGGCTGCGGCCGGTGTGGAATGATGCAAGTTTCAGTGCGTTCTCATTAGCCTCGGCACCACTGTTTATCATGAACAGGCTGTAATCCTCATAACCTGATATACGGCCCAGACGCTCAGCCAACTGCTCCTGCAGACGGTTGATTACTGAGTTGGAGTAGAATCCAAGTGTTGCTACCTGACGGCTGATGGCCTCAACATAATGCGGATGAGCATGACCGATGCTTATAACCGCATGACCACCGTAAAGGTCCAGATACTCCTGGCCCTTGTCATCCCACACTCTCTGGCCCTGTCCCTTCACAATATTAACAGGGAACAGGCTATATACCGGAAATAAGTTCATTTATACTTTGGCTTTAGCGTTAGCTTTGGCTGCCATGCGGTGCGTGACTTTCAAAAGCCAACGCCAACGCCAACGTTTATATTAGAAACCCGAAGACTTGAGGATCAAACCTGTAGTCTCTTTCAAATTAAACAACAAATTCATATTGTGTACTGCAGTTCCGCTGGCACCCTTCAGGAGGTTGTCAATGCAAGAAACAATGAGCAGTTTGTCACCATGTTTCTCCAAGTGGATAAGACATTTGTTGGTGTTTACCACCTGCTTAAGGTCAATCTCCTCATCAACCACATGAACAAAAGAATCCTCAGCATAATACTCACGATAAATGCGGTACAGCTCCTCAATATCGACAGCATTCTTTACTACAGCTGTCGCAAAAATACCACGTGCAAAATCACCACGGTAAGGGATAAAGTTGATATCTGAGTTGAAGCTGCTCTGCAAGTGCTTAATAGACTGAAGTATCTCAGGCAAGTGCTGATGCGTAAACGGCTTGTATATGCTGATGTTATTGTTACGCCAGCTGAAGTGGGTTGTGGAGCCGGGCTTGACACCAGCACCTGTACTGCCTGTGATGGCATTCACATAGATGTCATCATTCAGCATAAGGTTGCGGGCAAGAGGCAGCAATGCAAGCTGAATTGCCGTAGCAAAACAGCCGGGATTGGCTACATACTGGCTCTTACAGATAGCACGGCGGTTCAGCTCAGGCAGACCGTATATGAACGGATTGTCATCGGCTTCCAGACGGTAGTCCATTGAGAGGTCTATCACCTTAAGACCTTCCGGCAGAGTGTTAGACTCCATGAACTTGCGGGTATCACCATGGGCGGTGCAGAAGAACAGCACATCAATAGTGTCCAGTGGGAGCTGATCAGTGAAAGTCATATCGGTCTCACCTATCAGACCCTCATGCACTGCGCTCAGCTTATTGCCTGCATTGCTGGTACTGTTTACAAACACAATCTCTGCATCGGGGTGTCCCAGCAGGATACGTATCAGTTCACCGGCAGTGTAACCTGCACCTCCTATTATTCCAACTTTAATCATACGTTATCTTTCCTCATCCGGGTGTACGCTATAGTAAGCGCGCAACGGGGTTGATGTAATCTTGATGAATCCCTTGGCGTCATCGGCAGTCCAAGCCTTGGCTCCTTCGCCGTACTCACCCAGCTTGTTGTGTACCAGGTCATCGGGGGTGTCGCAACCCACGGTCTGGAAGCTGTAGGGACGGAGCTCAAGGGTTACTGTACCGTTCACGTTACGCTGTGAGCTGGTAAGCATTGCCTCGATATCAGGCATTACGGGCTCCAGGTACTGTGACTCATGCAGGAACATTCCGTACCAGTTAGCCACCTGATCCTTCCAGTACTGCTGCCACTTGGACAGGGTATATTTCTCAAGGAAACGGTGTGCGCCGATGATAAGCATCGGTGCGGCAGCCTCAAAGCCCACACGGCCCTT
>JAFZKR010000045.1 GCA_017551845.1 Bacteroidaceae bacterium | reverse complement strand
GAACTTGGAGAGGCATCGGAAGCGGAGCACAAGAAGATTGTCATGGAATTACGGAATTACGGATTCACGGATGTATGGTTGGTAGGCAGCGAGTTTGCAAAAGCGGCTCAAGGCAGCGGATTCCGTCTGTTCCCGGATGTAGAGGCGGTAAAAGAGGCTTTGAAAAGTAAACCTGTAAACGGCAAGACAATCCTTATCAAGGGTTCAAACAGCGTCAGGCTCAACACATTGGGGTCAGACCCTTCTGTGTTGTTATGAGAATGAAACAATAAGTTGAATTAATAACAAACCACACAGAAGGGTCTGACCCTAATGTGTGCAAAACAAACCAATTAAATTATGAAGAAAGTTTTTTCTCTATTTGTATGTGTTCTTGTTTGCGGCTTGATGTCCGCACAGTTGAAGGTATCCGTAATGGGTGACTCCTATTCAACATTCACTGGTTCAATGCCCAAGTATTATGACACATTCTATCCCAACCAGTTCTGTGGTGTTACCGAGCAGAGCCAGCAGTGGTGGGCTCAGGTGATCGAGAAGAACGGATGGGTTCTTGAAAAGAACGATTCATGGTCGGGCAGTACCGTATGCTGCCGCGGTTATAACCACGATGACTATTCGGACCGCGCTTTCGTTACACGTCTCAACTGCATCGGCGCTCCCGATATTCTGTTCATATTCGGTGGAACCAACGATGACTGGACACACGAGCCTTTTGGTGATTACAAATATTCTGACTGGACCAAGGAGGACCTCTATTTCTATCGTCCGGCATTTGCATACCTGCTTGACAACCTTAAGAAGCTGTATCCTAATATGAAAATTTACTCTCTGCTGAATGACGGCATGTCAGAGAACCTGGGTGAGTCAATGAGAGAGATATGCAAGCACTATGGTGTTCCCGTAATCGCTGTCGATGGCATTGAGAAGCGCATGAACCATCCCACAGCTGCCGGTATGACCAAGATTGCCGAGCAGATTCAAGCCTTCTTAGACGCAGAGAAGTAGTGGTAAAGATACTGGGCATAGTAAATGTGACTCCGGACTCTTTTTGGAGCGGGTCACGGGTGCAGGACAAGGCTTCGCTTTTGGAGCGTGTCCGGCTTATGATTTCCCAGGGAGCCGATGCCATAGACATAGGCGGTTGCTCTACGCGTCCGAATGCCTTGCAGGCATCGGCAGCTGAAGAGATGGAACGCCTGGAGTGGGGGCTTGATGCAATCAGGGAGGAGTTTCCTGATATTGTGCTTTCAGTAGATACTTACCGTCCGCATATAGCTGAGCGCTGTGTGAAACAGTGGAAAGTGGATATAATAAATGATGTTTACGGCGGTGATGCCGATATGTATGGTGTCGTCGCGAAAACAGGTGCGCAGTATGTGCTGACATGGGCTGAGGATATAAAGCAGAATGCGGTTGAGGAGATGAAGTTGTTTTTCCGTGACAGATTACAGAAACTTGAAAAAACCGGAGTGGATGTCAGGAAAAAGGTAATACTGGATCCCGGATACGGATTTGGAAAGACTCTTGAGCAGAACTACACCGTGCTGGCTCATCAGGGTGAACTCAGGGAGTTCGGCCTACCGATAATTGCAGGCCTTTCACGTAAATCAATGGCGTGGAAACTGCTGGGTATTACTCCGGAGGAGGCACTGCCGGCAACTATTGTGATGAACACCGTGGCACTTATAGAGAGTGCTGACTGGCTTAGAGTCCACGATGTAAAGGAGGCTGTACAGACAGTCAGAATAATGAATGCAGTAAAAGTAAACAGTTAAAGAAGATGGTTGACTATTTTGTTTCATTCGGTATCAAGGACATAATTGACGTGGTATGCGTCTCGCTGCTCCTTTTTTATCTGTACAAACTGATGAAGAGGACCGGTTCACTCAACATGTTCATAGGAATACTTGTGTTTATCCTGGTTTGGATTGTGGTGTCACAGGTATTGAAAATGCAGTTGTTGGGAGCTGTGATGGACAAATTGGTCGATGTAGGTGTGATAGCTCTGATTGTGCTGTTTGCCGATGATATCCGTCACTTTTTCCGCGACATTGGCACCTCAACCCGTACCCGTAAACTGTTCCATTGGTTGGTGCGCCGTCACAACGGTCAGGATCTGACAAAGTGGGAGCCACTGGTAAAGGCCTGCGAGAGCATGAGCAATAACCTTGAAGGTGCCCTTATAGTAATAGGTGAGACTGATGAACTGCACGATGTTATAGCCACCGGTGAGGCAGTGAATGCAAATATCAATCAGTTCCTTATTGAGAACATTTTCTTCAAGAACAGCCCGTTGCATGACGGTGCAATGATAATTGTGGGCGACAGGATTGAATCGGCCGCCTGCATCCTGCCCATCTCACAGTCCGAGGATCTGCCCAAGTCATTCGGCCTGCGTCACCGTTCGGCCATGGGAATTGCCGAGAAGACCAATGCCGTAGCTGTGGTGGTATCGGAGGAGACGGGAATAATATCGGTATTCCATAAAGGCTCGTTCCAGCGGGATATGACAGCCGATGCGCTGACGCATTTCCTGTCTGAGAATGTCAGATGAGTAAACTTATACTGTGCCAAACTGTCATAACGGGTGACATATTCTGCCCGTCCGGCGGTTTGGCATATTTTTGGCTCTTACCCTAATGCCCGATGAGGGGCTTTTAAGCAGCAACAACTAACTTAAACAATAAAGATATGAACATTAAACCATTAGCAGACCGCGTTCTGATACTCCCGGCAGCAGCCGAGGAGAAGACAATCGGGGGTATAATCATCCCTGATACAGCAAAGGAAAAACCCCTCAAGGGTGAAGTTATAGCCGTAGGTAACGGCACCAAGG
>JAFZKR010000044.1 GCA_017551845.1 Bacteroidaceae bacterium | reverse complement strand
CATCCCTCCCTGAAGGGTATTCGTATCGGAATCGGCATATCAACTGATGCCCGCGGCCGGCCACATCGGCCAGTAGATTTTCAAACCAACTCCAATCGTATATGATTGTGCCGTCATCATTGCACCCCTTGACGACCTTGCAAGGCAGACAATATGAAAACTCCAGTTGGATTGTCCGGCCGTATTCAGCATCGCGATACCTGGCCTCATCGGGCCAAAGCACCAGCCCCGTCATGGGCTGCACATGCGTTATCTCCCTGCTGAACTCAACCGGCCGCCACGTCTGCGCCTGACAGATCGTAACCATGCTAAGCAAAAACAGAGACAGTTGACATAGTCGAGCTAAACTTTCCTTCATTATCATCTGAGTCTGTAAAAATCAAACTGAACCTGAGTCGCTCTATACGGATAGGCACCACGATCTTCCGGTGTAACCATATGAATTCGGACCAGTTTTTTACCCACTTGCCTGTATTTATACTTGAACAGCCCCTCTTGAATGGCATCATAAGACGGTCCCTGTGCTGCTAGGTTATGATGTTTGTCAAAAAAGGCCATTCCATCCGTACCTTCATCATGGTAATAATTGATTAAGATGTTGCCTTTTGATGAATAAATCACCCGCACATTATTGAGGGGTGAAAGGGCGGGGTCGTTAAAATCGGTCCCGACATGGAAGACTCTTTTAAGTTTCTCACCATCATACCGATATCCGTCATTATTTTCAATGTCAAAGCACAGTACCTTCACGAAAGGACGGGGAATGAATACCTCCGATGATAATATCAATCTGGTATCGTATCTTTTATAACTACGCCCCTCCACCTTCACAAAAGAGACCCCCTTGGTCAGGCTTTTATTGGTAACCACATATTTACCCCTGTTACCCGTCTCGCGTCTGTTCAGAAAGATAAATCCGTCCTTTATCCTGCAGAATGATGAGGCTTTCATGTTCCTGACACTTGTTGAGTCCGTCAGATTTAGTTTCATGTCATATTCATAGACTATGCAGTTCTCATCCAAACCCAAGACATACAGGTGTTTATCATAATATGACAAGACAACTTGAGACCTTTTGAACTGTCTCTGATCAACCACTTTGCGTTTCCTCAGATCAATTTTGGATAATCTGCTGTTTGCATCCAGAATGAAAGCATATCTTTTGGCAAACACAATATCAGAATAACTTGCCGAAACAGGGAATTCATCGCCCAAATCAACGTTCACCCGCTTGGGCTTCCTGAAAAAATCTTCAAAAGAGAAGGTCTCATTGCCCCTGTTTGCCACCGGAATAGTGTATTCAACGACACTATCATCCACATTACAGCCCGTCAGGGCCAAAAGCGCCACCCCCAAAAACAGGATTAACAGTGTCAGTTTTTTATGTATCATTGTTTAATCAGCATATAGAAACGCCTCATGGCATCACCCGTACCAGTTGAGTCCTGCTGCTCCTCTTTTACGCGTTTATACTCTTCACGAGCCTTGACAAGTTGCTGCTGATATTCATCGGTACAAACTATATTTGCAAACATGGTCGATGCCAAAAGCAATGAAGCATCTATGTCGCTTTTCCAATGATGACCGCAGACCACACGGTTAAGGGCATAATATTGTGCTCGAAGCATGATCTCTGATGTATGCTCAGGGGCAACCGTACAGAGCGCCAAGGCAAATGCATAACCGCGTGAAGCATGGCCCGACGGGTAACTGTATGATTCGCCCTTACTTGCATCGTTATCAGGGTTCAACGACGGTTCTTCAAAAAAGACATACGGGCGGGTTCGCTGGTACTCATCCTTGACAGCCGAATTTGCCTTATTGGCATCGCTGGCAGCGCGTTCACATAGCCGGATAATCTCCGGTGTGGTTCTCCTGCTCAAACTGATTCCTATGACATCCTCACTGAATACTTTGTACAATGAGGCGTTTTCATCGGACAAAGCTTGCTCACTGAGTTCCTCATTTGCACGCTTGTCACGTCCCCACTGATAGTAGTAAACATCATTCGCATATTCGCAACTGGTTGATGACGGAGGGGGCAGAATAAATGCATAATCCTTGGGACGAGTCTCATCAGTAAGATATCCGGCAGGCAGAAACTGTCCCCAACTGCTAACTGAAACCAAGACAGCAACTGCTGTCAGAATATACTTATTCATACTATGCTTATTTCTCTTCACGCGACCACGTAACGGCGCGGTTTATGAAATCCAGGAATGGTTTTGTAGTTTTGAAGATGGCGGCTACACGCTCTGCCAGATTGGGCTCCAGGATGAACTTCTCATCGGGCGTAAAAGCCATGCAGAAACGCTTGAGGCGGTAAAAATCTGAATCCGGAGTATCGGCAGGGAATCCGGCAGGCACTTTCTTGAGAGCGCCCTCATAATCCAGCTCAAAACGCGGATCGGCCTGTGCCAGAATCTTACGGAAACCACCGTCACTCATCTCAATGTCCTCACGCAGAATGGCCAACACCTTGGGATCACACCAGTAATCACCCGCAGCCAGCATATGGGTACCCTCCCAACTGTCACTGGCCGATGCACTCACCTGGAAATAGTATCCGCTGTAAGGTGACTTTTTGCCGCCCGGGCAGATATACACACCCATATGCGTCTTATACGGGGACTTATCGGCCGAAAATCTCACGTCACGGTAAATCCTATACGTTATATCATTGATTTTCAAATCACCTATAGCCGGATCAAACTTGCGGATTTGAGCAAGCAACTCCAAAGCAAAAGCATCAAAACGCTCCTTTGTCCGCTTGTACTCATCCTTGTGTACCATGAACCACTCCCGCTCATTATTGGCGCTCAGTTCCCTCAAAAATGCCAGTATCTCTTTCATATCTCATTCAGGTTGGCATGCAAAGTAAATATAAACACAACAATAATCAACATTATGTTCTGAGATTTGAGGAAAAAGAGCTATTTTTGCTTTTAGAATAATACTGTCTTATTATGGATAAAAAACACAAAAACACAGAAAAAGAACCCATGACTGTGGCAGAGCCGGCAATTGCTTATGGAATCAATCCCGGTTCAAATGCCCCTGTTACACACATTTCACTCAGAGATAGAATTTTGGGAAACACAATCTCAGTAGATGAGTATTTTGACAAACTACTCTCTCTGATGACTTCGCGACCTAAATGATTAAGGAATTACAACTCAGGGTTGAGCCGCAGTTTGCGTATAACGAGCAGGTGCTCAAGGAGACTGTCTCACGGCAGTGCGGGCTTGATGTGCGCACAATTACGGCCGTGCGTACGCTCAAGAAGAGCATTGACGCACGCCAGCGCACCATCTTTGTCAACCTTACCTTGAGAGTATTCGTTAACGAGCAGCCGCCCAAGGATGAGTTCGAACGTATAGACTATAAGCCCGTTGACGGCAAGCCCACAGTCGTAGTGGTCGGAGCCGGCCCCGGTGGACTCTTCGCAGCGCTGCATCTTATTGAACTTGGCCTGCGCCCGATAGTATTGGAGCGCGGCAAGAACGTGCATGACCGCAAGATCGACATAGCCGCAATAAGCCGCACCCATAAGGTGAATCCGGAGTCAAACTACAGCTTTGGCGAAGGCGGTGCCGGTGCATATTCTGACGGCAAACTCTACACCCGCAGCAAGAAACGTGGCAGCACAGACCGCATCCTGAACATATTCTGCCAGCACGGCGCGAGCCCCGCAATCCTGTCCGATGCCCACCCCCACATAGGTACGGACCGCCTGCCACGTGTGATTGAGAACATCCGCAACACTATAATAAACTGTGGCGGTGAGGTTCATTTTGAAACTCTAATGACCTCATTTATCCTGCAGGGCAATAAGGTTATAGGCGTTGAGGCAGAGCACGCAGGCATAAAGCAGCAATTCATGGGCCCGGTAATTCTAGCAACCGGTCATAGCGCCCGCGATGTCTATCGTTACTTTGCGCAATCAGGATTCAACATTGAGGCGAAGGCGCTTGCCGTAGGATGCCGTCTGGAACATCCTTCGCAACTGATTGACAGCATACAATACCATAACCGCGCAGGCCGCGGCAAATATCTGCCAGCCGCTGAGTACAGTTTTGTAACTCAGGTAAACGGCCGCGGAGTCTACAGTTTCTGCATGTGCCCGGGAGGATTCGTAGTTCCGGCCGCATCGGGCCCACAGCAGATTGTGGTGAACGGTATGTCGCCATCAGGCCGAAACTCCCGCTGGAGCAACTCCGGAATGGTAGTTGAGACTCGTATTGAGGATGTAGCGCAATCAGACAACGACCTTAAAGATCCGCTCGTAATGATGCGTTTCCAGGAGCAGTTGGAGCGTGACTGTTGGCAAGCCGGCAATATGCGCCAGACCGCCCCTGCCCAACGTATGAGT
>JAFZKR010000043.1 GCA_017551845.1 Bacteroidaceae bacterium | reverse complement strand
GGATATCAGGATTATGGATATACTGGAGCCGGAAAAGATGGAACTGCTTGATTTCAACATAATAGACGGTACGCTCCCGGACAGACCATTGCAGAAGGATGAAATTGTTATTACGGAGAATATAAAGAAGGAGTTGGGTCTTGCCGATGTCTGTGATGAACCGATCATTACGATAGGGCGTCATTATATCATGCCTATAACAGACTTTTATTTTGATGAAAACGGAGCAATCCATGTAAATAATCCTGATGCCGGTACTGTGTATTATACATTCCGCGTAATAGCAGTGGTAAGTGATATTTATCCCAACAAGTTTGATGCAGCACCTATTAAGTACATCATGTGTACTCCCGGCAACCGCAGGCTTATGCCGCCATCAGGAGGAGATGATGGCTGGACTGTTGCTCATATTACTCTGACTTATGACCACGGAATGAAATCCAAAATCAGGACTGATGTTGCCGGGATTATGGATAAAACAGGACTTAAATATGAACTGACATTCCCCGAGGACCGTTTCTTTGAAAGCCTTGTCAGCCAGGAGCACCTCAAGAATCTAGTGCTGGGGCTTGGGATAATCTGCATCCTGATTGCCATATTCGGCACATATTCAATGATTGTCCTGGCCTGCCGCGAACGCAAGCGCGAGATTGCCGTACGCAAGGTGCACGGAGCTAAAGTACGTGACATAATAGAGAGATTCGGCCGTGAATACGGCGGAACGCTCCTGCTGTCAACCTTCTTAGCTTTTGGTGTGGGCTACTTAATGATGCACCGCTGGATACAGCAGTATGAGCGCCAGGTTACCATAAGCTGGTGGATCTATGCGGTGATACTTGCATCAATTGTACTTGTCATCAGCATAACGGTAGGTCACCAGGTACTTAAGACCGCTAAGGAAAACCCGGCGGACGTGATCAAGAGCGAATGAGAATCGTCAATAGTAAAAGGATTCAATAAAGGAATCCGAATGCCCAAAGCGGAATCTTCTTATGGCTGGCAATATCAATGTTGTCCAATGCCAGGGCGGCGTTCTTTATATCGTCATCACTTATCTGGGAGAAGTCTTTTCCCGCTCCTCCTACTTCAATGACAAGATTCTTGTTTATACGGAAATCACCTGTCTTGATGCCTCCGTATTCCACTCTGTGACCGGCTGATGCCAATTGGTTGCAGAAAAAGGCTTCACGCAGGGTTCCGGTTTCAGGCTCCCTGATACAATATGAATATATTAGATTCGTGTTGTCAAGTAATATCTTGTCAGGTTTCTGAAGGTCTGTAATGGTATCCATTTCAGTAAACAGATTCCTTATGAGTTTAGCCTCGTTCAAGTACTTCAAATATCGGATAAGTGTAACGCGGTCTATGCTTACACTTGAAGACAGTTTGGATATATCTACCTGATATGGAAGCATCTCGGCTATTATTTGTAGAAGAGCTTTTATCTTACGTGTGTTTTCCGGACTGACTCCACGATATTTTGTAAGTTCCGAATCTATGATATAACCTGTTATATTCTCTGTCAGTGTCCTGAATGTTCTCTTCTTTTCAAATGAGAATGGGTAGTATCCCATGTGGAGATAGTCATTAAAGTATTCCAATGGCCGGTACAAGGAACGTATATGCGTACAGAATGATCCAGCATTGCCAAGCAGGTAGTCCAATGTTACAGGCTCCGCCTTTTTGCCGGTCCTGAACCACAGGTATTCCCTGAAAGAGAGCCCCGGCATATCATAAACATCTTGACGCCGTGACAAGTCTGCCTGTCCGTCATTGAGTTGAATGAGCGACGATCCGCTTAATACCATTTTCAAACCTTTATAGAGGTCATGAATCTCCTTTATTTCCTTGCTCCAGCCATCATATTTGTGAATCTCGTCAATGAACAGATGGCTGCCACCTTGTCTGACAAAATCAGAGGCGGTGTCTGTCAGTGTATGTGTGGCAAAATATGATGAATCTGCCGAGCAGTAGAGCACATGACGGTCAGTAACATCGTAATGATTCAAAATATATTGCTGCATCAAAGTGGATTTACCCACGCCTTTGGGACCTCTTATAAGAATAAGACGCGAATCCCAGTCTATGGTCTGCATCAGTTCCCGCTCAAAAGATGTCGGTACATCTGTCAGATACTCAGCATGCCGCTCAAATAACAGTTCCATGATTCTATTTTTTTGCAATTATACAACTGTTTATTTGGATAAACAAATTTTTGCCATATTTGTTTATCGCAATAAACATATTGAATGGCAATAACACTTGTTTAATGAATTAACTTCAACTGAACTGGAGAGTGAAAGTGGTATAGGGATAGTGTGAAGAACAGGTAAGTGTACCCTCATGAAGCTGCATTATCTGACGTGAAAGAGCCAAACCAATTCCGCTTCCGCTACTGTTCTTACGCGTTGAGTAGAACGGCATGAATATCTTCTCAATAATGCTTTCCGGTATTTCAGGACCATTGTTGGTTACAGTTATGCACGGCTTTCCGCCCGGAGCCGATGCCATAACCGTCACCTTTCCTTCCTCCACCCCATCGGTAGCCTGAATAGCGTTCCGGATAATGTTTATCAGAGCAAGCGGCAGCAGAGTGGAATCAGCTTGGATAACGACATCGCCCGCAGTCTCAAAACGCACACGGTCCGCACCCGGTTCGGCTTTGAGCAGAGTCTTGAGTTGACCGAATATTTGTGATGCCGGTATGTCGGTCATTGAGGGTTGCGCAAGCACTGTAAGCTGCCGGTAAGACTCCAGGAAACTGCACACATTATGTGCTTGCCTGTTAATAATGCTTATCGCCTCGCGGCGGTCATCCTCCGTCTGCACATCAGGATTCTGCACCATAAAATCAGTCAATGACACTATGGGAGTCACCGTATTGCGAAGCTCGTGCGTCATCACGCGCAATATACGGTCATAATAGTTCTTGCGCGTCTCCAGTTCGTTCTGGTCACGACGGTAAGAAAGCAATATGCGGTTCATATCGGACGATGCCTGACTCAACAGCGGGTCATCGGTCTCAGGGATATGGAGCATCAGGTCATTATTCTTGATGGCACGCGCCATCATCTCAGTCTGGGTTATAGGAAACCGTAACAGCTTTATGAGCCTGAATATGGCCACAACCGTCAGGATTGCCAGGAGTACAGCCAATGGTACGCCCAGATAACCCACCCATGCATGTAACGGACTGCGGCTCGCAGTAACGAGCCATACAGCCGTAGCCGGCAGAAGCATAATCAACGCAACCGATGCGGCCACATGCACAGTATAGTGACGGCTATATAATGCCATGATGCTTCATCTTGTTATATAGTGTCTGACGGCTTATCCCAAGTTTCTCGGCAGCTGTGGTAAGATTACGTCCACT
>JAFZKR010000042.1 GCA_017551845.1 Bacteroidaceae bacterium | reverse complement strand
TGGCTTCATTCTCGGCGTCACTAAGCGTTTCATCGGGAGAAAAATGATTACGAACACCATCTTTTGCAAGAAACGCAATATAGTAATCTTCTTCAGGCGCATTAATGACTGTGATTACTGTTTCGGGTTTTGCGCCCATATCAGCACGAACGACAGATGAGAACCCAATGATAACGATCATTGCAGATATTACTATTGCCAGGAGTTTTCTTGCCTTGAGATTACCGATTCCAGATTTAGCAATATAATTATCCATAGAAAGCATACCCTATACTTGCAATAATCCCCATTACAATTCGCTTATAGATAAAGTAATTATATCATCTCGAAAAGAACGCCAGACAAAAAAAGCTCCTTAAATCAGGAGCCTTCCAAGTCATTATTCGTATTCAACTTCAGCAGCAGTTTTCCGGTTTTCGATCGCTTTTAGTCCTGAGCCAGAGCTGCCATTGTGCCGAAGAAGAAGAGAACCATCAAAAACATACAAAGAGCACAACCGATCAGTCCTGCTAGCCAAATCTTCGGGTGTTCATATCTTGAGTCTCTTGTGGTAAATGAGAAAACCAAACCTATTATCGAGAAGATCGGTACGAAGTTGACTACACACATAATCACGCTTCTGCTGCCAAACGCACTCAGCAAGTAAACCGCAAAACAAATAAATGAGAGTATGGCCATAGCAAGAGGAACGTAGTAGGAGTTAGACTCACTGGGGTTGGTATATTTCTTGTTGCTGCCAAACTGATCAATGTAGTTGTCGTTCATAAATTACTGTCCTTTTTCTATATGCCGGTGGTTATCATTTATTTCCTGTACTTTATCACAGTTACGGTTAGTTCGGACTGACCAGTATGACAAACCTGCAGCTTCCGCCTTTGTATTCATAGATGCTGTATTTCCAAGTCCAGCTATTAATCTGGGAATCGGGTTTTAAGGAACCGGTGTCCAGAGGAAGACATGCTGTCCTGTCTTTGGAAGGTGAGAATGTTTCTATCTCGTATACTGTTGCGCTCTTGTTTTTGACGTCTTTTCCGTCATACGTTTCGGCGTTTTCATAACATGCAAGGTAAGGGAATGTCTCGACCAATTCATCAATGCTGCTGAACTTAACGGTCTCAATCTGTAAGTCTGTGTCCTGGAATCCCCTTAATCCATAACGTTCTACATATTCAGCGATTCCCGGAATTAAAGCCTGTTCTGCCTGGCTTTCTTTTGCCTCATAAGACAAATTATTGTGAACCTGAAAACCTATAAGAGAGTAAGCCCAGCTGTAAAACAATACAACCAATATAACCGGGATCGACATGTAAAAAATGACTTTACCAACAGTTTTTATTGTAGAACTCATGACTATACCTCCCATAAATGATGATCTCCTGTTGAGACCATAATACCACGGGCGATATTGAAATGCAACTAAAATTTATCGAATATCAATATAATATTTCCGAATATCGAAAACGGTGAGCGGCGATTAATATAAAGAAAAACTCCCGGATGACCAGGAGTTTTCTTAGGTTATAAACTATATAATTACCCAACGATTTCCAAAATTACTTTACTTCCTGCCAAGCTTCAGTATCGTACAGATCCTTAACAAATCTGGGGAGATAAGTCTGGTCAAAAACACTCTCAAAACTCATTTGTTGAGTGCCTTCCACTAATTTCCCATGAACTTGAACATGACCGGTCTTATCCATCTCAAATTCAAGAAAACAATGGTTGCCGTAAGGTTCTTCTATTCTTGCACTACCTTTCATATTCTTATTCATCGATGACATTTGATGAATAAAATTCTCGATTTCCATTGAACCTACATCCATAGTCATGGCGCCCGAAAAGCTGCCACACACAACTGATACCCAGAGATTTGAATTAAGAAAAACAGGGTCATTTTTATAGACAACAGCCCTCATTTCAAGGCTAAAGTTTCCTGCGACAATTTTAATAGCATTCGGTTTTGCTTCCATATCAGCCCCCACTGCCTCAATCAGTTGAAGATTACATCTTTATTTGCTTCAACGAAACTTGAGTTCATAACTCTTGGCTAAACACTCAAATGTTGCATCGCGAAAATATATCAAATAATGATTCAACTCTAATATTGTATATCAAGAGAGATTCGGAAAAATAGTTTTCGGGTTGCAATAACCAACAAAAAAACCACTGACCGTTCTTCTAGGCAATTTTAGGGCATACCGCCGATTCAGTTGACAATTGTAGCCTGTCATGCTAAATTGAACTTGCTTAAGCTACAATTGTAAACCGCAAATATGGAGGATAATTTTATGTCAGAAAACCTTGCCAGCAAGATAACTGACTCAGAACTGGAAGTCATGAAGCTGCTGTGGCGTGCAAAGGACGCTTTGCCCGTTACGGTGATTCGCGAACAGCTTCAGGAATCAAAGGGCTGGGAGCCTGCGACGATCAAGACATTGATCGCCAGACTCGTGTCGAAAGGCGCTGTCCGTCAGGAAAAACGAAATGTTTACTACTATTCTCCCATCATCACGGAGAAGGAATACAGTTCATGGGCTACTAAGGATCTCATTACCCGTATTTATAACGGGAAGGCCCGCGATCTGATAGCTTCTCTTGTCAATTCGGATGGCCTTACTCAGGACGATATTGCCGAATTACGGGATATGTTCAAGGTGGAGGAATAAAAAATGTATTCATTACTTGTAATGACCATAGGCGGCAGTGTTATTGCGCTGCTTCTCATGTGTCTGCGCTATACCGTTTTGCGCAAAATGCCGAGCACTGTTTATTACTATGCATGGCTTCTGGTTCTTTTGCGTTTAGCATTGCCACTTCCGGGATTTTTCCCGGCAATGGGAGAGACAACAGCTGACACAACTGCTTATGCAGTTCCCGCTGCTTACAACGAGACTTACGTTCAGGAAAACACCGGTCACGTCGCTGGAATCGATCACAGCGATGTTGCAAAAAGTGATACGACTGAAACTGACATCACCCTTAACGCGATGGAAGCCAAGGAGATGACAGTTTCTGAAACTCACACGAAGGCCGCGCTTTCAATTGATTGGAAATCACCGGCGCTCTGGCTCTCCATTTGGGCATTAGGTGCAATCGTAAGCATGGGGATCACAGTGTTCTCTTATTTGCATTTCAGTTTCAGCCTGAAGAAAAAACTCATGGAACCCGACAGCTTTACCAAAGCGGTATATGCTTCGATCCGAGGCAGAAAGCCTGCTCTCTACTTTTCGGATTCAGCCCGTACCCCCATGCTGTTAGGCGTTTTCAAACCGAAGATCATTCTGCCTCGACGTGAATACGATGAAGAGCTCCTGCTCAACATACTCCGTCACGAGCTTACCCATTACCGCCGTTTTGACACGCTCTACAAGTGGATCGCGACAGCAGTTCTTTCTTTGCACTGGTTCAATCCCGTAGCCTGGGTCATCCGCAGGGAGTTTAACCGTGCCTGTGAGTTGAGCTGCGATGAAATGCTTTTGCGTTCCATGGACAAAGACGAAAAACAGTCTTACGGCAATTCTCTCCTTTTGATGGCAGCAGCATCACCTCTGCCTTCAGCCGTTGTGGCAACGAGCTTTGCTACTGAAAAGAGAAATCTCAAAGAAAGGCTAGTTCAAATTATGAATTATAAGAAAAGTGGAACCCGCATACTCTCATCAGTCCTTGCTGTAGCGCTACTGGCAGGCTGCGGTGTAGTTGCCGGTCCTGTAACCGAAAAAACTTCAGAAACACCAGAGTCCGAACCTGTTGCGGAAGGTGGCATTGTCCAGGTAAATACCGTTGATGAGTTCCTTGCCGCGATTGCTCCCAACACCGTGATCGAACTTGCCGAAGGCGTTTACGATTTGAGCACGGCTTCAAATTATGGCGAGGATTCCGAGAGTGACTATTATTCATGGAACCAAGAAGGCATATATGACTCAAGCGATGCCGATGCCGAGCTGATCATCCATGATGTAAAAGACCTTACGATCATTGGCGCCGGAATAGATAAGACATCTATTGAGGCAGTTCCGAGATATGCGAATGTAATTGTTTTCAGAGGATGCAATAAGATCACAGTATCAAATCTCACAGCCGGACATACGAAGGCACAAGGCTTTTGCACAGGCGGCGTTTTCCTCATGGAGACCTGCAATGATGTTAATGTGGATACATGCGGTCTTTACGGATGCGGCACCATCGGTGTCAAAGGTCTTGGCAGTGAAAAGCTCAACATAACGGACTGCGACATCTATGAATGCAGCGACGGCGCAGTAGATGCTAAGTATTGTGAGGGAGTAATTGTCAGCGGATGTGACATTCATGATATCGGAACACGCAAAAGCGAGTATAGTCCGTACTGTCTTTTCACTGCTGATTACGGCACGGGCTTTACTGTCTATGACTGTAAGATTCACGACAATAAGGCAGAAGGACTGCTATACACATGCGGTGCAGAAAATGTAATTTTCGTCTCCAATGAGGTTACGGAAAACACATTCTTATACGGTGCTTTCTATTTTGAACAGTATGGTGTG
>JAFZKR010000041.1 GCA_017551845.1 Bacteroidaceae bacterium | reverse complement strand
TTCTGGACTGCCGCCTCATAACTGTTAACCGTATAGCTGCCATGATAGACATGAACCTTACCCTCTTTGAGGTTCTCGACAGTAACAGCCAGACCGAACATGCAACTGTACAAATTCACGTCAATCGTCATATCCTCATCGGCAGTGAAATAGGACTTGCCGCCACTGAACAAAGGCACGTCACTGAACAGTTTGTTTACGGGTTTACCCTTCCTCTGGCCTATGCCACGGGTTGCACCTGATAACTCGACGGAATTTCCGTAATAAACTCCATGTCCCAATTGAGGAGACTCTTTATATGCACCCCCACCGAGGACATACATGCCATCACTGCTGAACGGAGCGCCAAAATAGCCGTTCTCGTTCTCTATGATATTCTTGGCATCGGGGACAAAAACAACTTTCACATCATAGATACTGCCCTTGACCAGCTTGAAGGTCTCGCTTGAAAGATCTTCGGTAAGCCAGCAGGCGTAAGTGTCAAACAACAACGGACCGCGGTTCTTGATCTGTACACCGTAAAGACCTTCACCGGGAGCGGACTTGGTTATGGGCGAAGCGGAGAATTCCAGATTCTTTGCCTGGAACCGGACCTCGACATACTCCTCGGACTGAGGAGCACTGTTGTCATTGTCGCATGATGCGAATGACATCACCACTGCCGCCATCAAAAATGCTGATGCAGCCAGATTCAATACACTTTGTTTCATAACTCTCATATTTTTGGACTGATAATAAGGCTTCACATTTCAAATATAAATGATATTTTCAACATACCGTGTGCTATTTTGTGCTAAACCTCCGTTTTTTCTCCAATATGATACTTTTAGCTGTAAATAACAATTAGGTTTTCCGCCAAAATGGCATTTAAAATGGGACCACTTGAGGCCCTGTCTTTTCCGTATGGAGTGTCAACTTTTTCAGGAAGAAAAATTTTTGCAAAAAAGTTGGTCCGTTATTTGTAGACCGCAATGGGCCGGTTATTTTTTTGTATCGTCAATGAGGACATAAATTCAAGCGCTCCTTAAGGAGAGAAAAATTTTCCCTTAACAGGAAAAAAAATCTGCTGAACGGGCGCCGGAATTTCAGACCGAATTGATGGCTTCAAGGATAGGTGAGACGTCGGCCTAATACCGGATGCCGTGAGAAAACATTTTACAATAACCATTTAAACACAAGTATTATGGCACTTAAAGTTAAAGCAAAAGAACAGTTGTTCAAGATTGGTGTACAAAAGTAGAGTTTTTAATTTGTACAACACCTGCTTCTAATGTGATATTACCTTAACCAAGTATTACATCTCCCTGCTCTTTTCTGTCAGTAACATCTCTTCCTACACAAATATTATAGTGGATCTTACATATCAAGTGTTCGTCAGGATTCTCGTAATCAATGTTTATCCAGCAATAAGGTTTCACAATGGAACGTAAACTTTGCGTATTCTGCAGTCGGGCATACGGATGATGTGGAAGCCGGGAGCATCGGGAGCTATCTCACGGCCATCTAACCCGAAGTTATATGTTACATTCTTTTTTCCATGTGATGTCTCATTGACAGGTTCAACACCAAGCTTCACACCATTAAATCTGTCGCCGAAATAGACTGGAATTGTATAATGGGTCGGTACATCCGGGAAAAAGAACACATTATCAATCTGGAAACGACAGTATCCTTTAAGAGGTGTATCTTTATCAGATGGATGACGTCTGAAAACAACAGAATAACACTCGTCATCATAGAAATCTGCATACCACACCTCCTCGCTTCCGTCGAGACCTTCCATCTTTGCCGTGATTCTGGTTTCATAACCAGCCTGCAAAGGTTTTTTGAAGGAAACCTCCACACTGTCAAGATCGGATGGTACGCCATTTATATATCGATACAAACTGCATGATTTGAAATAATTCATATGGGAAACAGACAATGAGGAACTGTTTTCACCCGCATCCAGGTTAACTATATCAGGCATCCTGCGCCATACAGTATCATTTGTTTCAGTATTGATACTCTCTATGTATTTCAATGCCAATCCGGTTTTTTCGCCAGGATTGGTGAAACTAATCCTGATATTGGATAATCCGATAAATGAATCATCTTCAATCCAGACATACAATCTGCCATCTGAATGATATTCTCCCCCGAGAATATCGTACATGTAAGATTGTCCGTCAAACTCTCCTGTTATGGAGAAATATTTTGACGGTACTTCAACAGCACCACCAGGTACAGCGGATGCTATATCGCTAATATTGGTTGGGCAAGAAAACTCTATTCTTGCCAAATCACCATCAATAAGCACATTACACATTTTGTCCTCGTTCAGTGTCAAATCATCAAGATGGAAAGTGCGTCCGGGACTGACAAAAGAAAACCTTAGGCAGCAGTCTTCATAATCAGCATCACTGAAAAACAACACACTTGACGAACCAAACAGCTGATCAAAGAACATGCTGTTGTTGAGATATCCATCCGGTGATATCATAGGGCCTGATACAGGGACAAGGCCATCGGCTGTCCTGTGGAATACTCCAACCAACACGTTTCCTCCCCAAACATCTGAGCCAATGTGATAATCAAGACAATATGGAAGCCCACACTTAATGTTGAAATCACCTATGGTTAATGAAGCATCGTCTGGACTGCATTCAGAATCATTGACATTCCCTCCTGTCTTCCATTCAAGGTAGTTGAAATTCACCAGATTGAGGTCTGGTTCATCATACAAATCGAACGCATGAAACTCTTCAGTAATAATCCGGACCTCATCCGTTGAACCGTCTGGACGGACGGCTGTGTTGTTGATGACGTAATTCGTTTCTCCCTGCTCGAATCCGCAGAAGCAAATTGTGTCGTTTTTAGTATTTTCACAAACAGAAAAAGTCGACATCATTGTGACAAGTACCAATAATGTATACATTGCTTTTTGGGTTTTTTATTAAAATTTTTCTATTTAATCTCAAAAGAAGAATCCACACTAAGGATGAAACCATCTTTAATAAACACTTTTTCATCTGCCTCAAACACAACATTTCTTCCCGGACTAACAATAACATCACCTTCCATCGAAGATGGGATAATATTTCTACCAACATAAATATTTCTACCTTTAATGTAATAATCATTACAATGTCAGTTATGGGACGGTAGTTCTTGTAATCTGTTTGAGTTTTTAGAATGGCATAGAGAGCCCGGTTACGGAAACCGGCAGGTTCCTGAATCTTGGAGATTAATGTGTCGGCCTGAGCGGGATTGGTTTCGAGCAGCCGCTCAACCTCATCCAGCTGACTACGTTCCCGGCTCAAACATGATGATATGCTGAGACAGAGTGGCAGCAGTATTGTAACCGGCAGTATTCGTGCCTTTCTATTTTTCCTTGCTTTAAGCATTACCATCAAGTATGAAATACATTATCAGTTGCAAAGATAAATTTATTTGTGGAACTACAAAGTTTAGCATTGTCTCGCCTTAGCCTCGCACTTGCCATACTCTAACCATACTCTAACCATACTGTAGCCATACTCTTGGAGCGAGCCTTATACGAGCCAAATACGAGCCAGATACGAGCCAGATACGAGCCAAATACGACGCAGTGGAAGAAAAATGGCGAATTTTCCAAAAACACGTCATAAAGCACTGATTATCTTGTGGAATAAAGAAAGAAAGAAAAAGTGGCGAAAGAACACAGAAAACAGTCTGTAATTCTTGAGGAAATGATGTAATTTTGCGGAAACAACAGAATAAAGACATTCGTTATATGGAATTAATGGAGAGCATCATTGCGCGGGCCAAGCAGAACAGGCAGCGCATTGTGTTGCCTGAGGGTACTGAGGAACGCACACTCAAGGCAGCCGATAAGGTACTGGCCGACGGCGTGGCAGACCTTATCATAATAGGCAACAAATCAGAGATTGAAGGACTTGCCTCACAGTGGGGCCTAAAAAACATTGCAAAAGCCACAATCATTGACCCGGAGAATAATCCCAGAAAGGATGAATATGCGAACCTGTTGTTTGAGCTGCGCAAGAACAAGGGTATGACTATTGAGGAGGCTCAGCAGAAAGTTCTCGATCCGCTTTATCTGGGCTGCCTGATAATCAAGAACGGTGATGCCGACGGCCAACTGGCAGGTGCCCGCAACACCACAGGCAACGTGCTCCGTCCTGCGCTCCAGATAATCAAGACCGCTCCCGGAATATCAGTAGTATCAGGAGCTTTCATCATGATAACCAACACTCCGCAGTATGGAGAGAACGGCATAATGGTATTTGCTGACTGCGCAGTCACTCCCGTACCCGATGCTGACCAGCTGGCACAAATAGCTGTAGCATCGGCAGGAACCGCCACCGCTGTGGCAGGATTCGCTGAGCCCCGCGTGGCTATGCTGAGTTTCTCCACCAAGGGCTCGGCCAAGCATGAGGTTGTGGATAAAGTTACCACTGCTCTGCAGAAGGCCAGAGAACTGGCCCCCGCCCTCAAGATAGACGGCGAGCTCCAGGCCGATGCCGCCATAGTTCCGTCAGTAGGTGCGAGCAAAGCCCCAGGCTCGGAGATAGCCGGCAAGGCCAACGTGCTGGTATTCCCAAATCTTGAGGTGGGTAACATAGCATACAAGCTGGTGCAGCGCATAGGCAACGCACAGGCCATCGGCCCCATCCTTCAGGGAATAGCACGCCCCGTGAACGATCTGTCACGCGGCTGCTCGGTAGATGATGTATATAAAATGGTGGCAGTCACAGCCAATCAGGCTATGGCAGCCAAGAAACAGGCATAAAAGAGAGACATGAAGATTCTGGTACTCAACTGCGGCAGCTCGTCAATCAAGTACAAGCTGTTCGACATGGACAAGAGTAATGTGATAGCACAGGGAGGAATAGAGAAAATCGGCATGAAAGGCTCATTCCTCAAGTTGACAGACAATAACGGGGAGAAAGTTGTAATCGAGAAGGAGATTCCCGAGCACACCGTAGGCGTCAAATTCATTTTCGAGATACTCACAGACAGCCGTTACGGCGTACTCAAGTCACTCAGTGAGATTGATGCAGTGGGTCACCGTATGGTGCACGGAGGCGAGAAATTCAACAAGAGCGTTCTGCTCACTCCTCAGGTTCTTGAAGCATTCGCAGCCTGCAATGATCTGGCTCCCCTGCATAATCCGGCTAACCTGAAGGGTGTAAACGCTGTGAGCGAGCTGCTCCCGGGTGTTCCCCAGGTGGGTGTCTTCGATACCGCCTTCCATCAGACTATGCCTGACTACGCTTATCTCTACGCCATTCCATACGAGTTGTACGAGAAATACGGAGTGCGCCGTTACGGATTCCACGGGACATCACACCGTTTCGTATCAGGTGAGATTTTCAAATACCTCAACATTCCTGCAGAGGGCTCCAAGATAATAACCTGCCACATAGGCAACGGAGGTTCAATAACCGCTGTCAAGGACGGCAAGAGTGTGGACACCTCAATGGGACTCACCCCTCTTGAGGGCATCATGATGGGAACCCGCAGCGGTGACATCGACGCCGGAGCGGTGACATTCCTCATGGAGAAGGAGGGACTTGACAGCACCGGAATGTCAAATCTGCTTAACAAGAAATCCGGCCTGCTGGGAATATCGGGTGCATCGAGTGATATGCGTGAGGTCACCGCATCAATGGAGGCCGGCAACAAGCGTGCCGCATTGGCCAAGAAAATGTACGCTTATCGCATCAAGAAATACATAGGCGCATTCGCTGCTGCAATGGGCGGTGTAGATGTAGTTGTATTCACCGGCGGTGTCGGTGAGAACCGTCACGAAGTACGTGAGGCCGTGTGCGAGAATATGGAGTTCCTGGGCATAAAGCTTGACAAGGAGCAGAACGCCAAGGTCATGTTCGGCAAGGACGGAATCATCTCGACTCCGGACTCAAAGGTCAAGGTAGTGGTACTGCCCACTGACGAGGAGTTGATGATAGCCAATGATACGAAGTCACTCATCGAGTGATTTCTTCTCTTCAGGGATTGGTACCGCCCTCCAGGTAATTCGCCATAGTAAGGCTTTTGCCGTCATACACCACGTAAGTGTATTGGCTTATCCAATCACCTATAATAAGCAGGCGGCTGGAATGTGAAAGCATCAGGTCCAGTTCGATATGACGGTGTCCGAATATGAAATAGTTTATGTCCGGGTGGGTTTTCAGATACTCCTTGGCGTATATTATCTCATACTCCTTATCCTCACCCATATAGTGCTCCACCCCATTGAGCCGATGGTCGTTCATACTCTTCTTGGCCCATTTCATACCCATCCACATACTCCAGCGTGTGGGCAGCAGCGAGAACAGGAACTGACACGTACGGTTTCGGAACACCTTCCTCAGGAAACGGAACTTGGGATCAGGATCGCCCATCCCGTCACCGTGGGCAAGAAAGAACTCCTTGCCCATAATCTCCACTGTAAGAGGCTCCCTGTGAAGTATCACACCGCACTCACGCTCCAGATAACCGAACGTCCAGATATCGTGGTTGCCTATGAAGTAATGGACCTCAACCCCACGGTCAGTCAGTTCCGATATCTTTCCCAGGAAACGGGTATAACCCTTGGGCACCACATATTTGTACTCATACCAGTAATCAAACATGTCACCCAGCATATAGACAGCCTGAGCTTTATCCTTGATGTCATCAAGGAAACGCACCAGACGTCTCTCCTGCATACGCTTGTGATCCAGCGCCCAGGAGCCCAGATGGGCATCCGATATAAAATAAACGTTTTTCATTCCAGCCCCAACTCAAGCTTAGCCTCATCGGACATCATGTCCTTGTTCCATTCCGGCTCAAAAACGAGATTGACAGTAGCCGATTTCACGCACTCCAGCCCATCCACACGAAGCCGTACATCCTCCACGATGAAATCAGCCAGCGAACATCCTGGAGCAGTCAGAGTCATGTCAATGACCACATTAGAGTCATCATCCACATCCACCTTGTAAATCAGCCCAAGGTTATATATATCCACCGGTATCTCAGGATCATATACGGTCTTGAGCACCTCCACCACCTTCTCCTCTATCTCGAATCTGTCACTCATGTCACTATCATAAACGGCCCCGATCCGCATAACTGTAATATCCGCAATCAGTGAATATCACATGGTCTATCAACTGTATCTCGACAGTACGGCAGGCCCTATGCACGGATTGTGTAAGCTCATCATCCTGACGGCTCGGAATCAGATTACCCGAAGGATGGTTATGACACAGCGCTATCGCCGTAGCCCTGTGTACGAACGCCTCCCTCAGGATACAACGCACATCGACCGATGCTCCTGTCAATCCTCCCAGGCTCACCCTCATGCTGTCAATCACCCGCGCCGCCTGATTCAGGAACAGCACATGGCACTCCTCCACCTGCATATCGGACATCATGGGATAGAACCAATCGTATATATCACGCGATGTCCGTATCTTAGGCCTGTCAGGAGGTTCCTCCTCCTTACGCCTTCGGCCCAACTCACATGCGGCCAGAATCGTCACCGCCTTGGCCTCACCTATTCCTTTGAAAGAGCATAGCTCCCCGACGCTAAGTTTTCCAAGTTCGGAAAGACTGTTGCGGCAGGAAGCCATCACCTTTTGTGTCAAAGCCACCACCGAATCTTCAGTGTTTCCAGTGTGTATCAGAATCGCCAATAACTCAGCGTTTGTCAGCGCACTTGCGCCCTTTTGCTTCATCTTTTCACGGGGGCGATCCTCTACGGCCCACTGCTTAAGATTCAGCTTGTCCGGCTTATACATCCATCTTTTATGCCTTTACGCGGCCTTGGTACGAACCGTCACGGGTATCCACCTCAATGAGTTCACCCTCGTTGATGAACAGAGGCACACGAACCTCGCATCCGGTCTCCACCTTAGCGGGCTTGGTGGCATTAGTAGCCGTATCACCCTTCAGGCCGGGTTCGGTATATACAACCTTTAGTACAACTTTAACAGGCAGGTCGGCGAACAGAATCTCACCGGTATTGGCATTGGTAACCACATCCACAATCTCGCCTTCCTTAAGGTAATCAACACCGTTGATAAGGTCCTTGATGATGGTAACCTGCTCAAAATCCTCCTGGTTCATGAAAATGTAACCCATCTCGTCCTGATACAGATACTGGTACGGACGACGTTCCACACGGACATCCTCCAGCTTGAAACCAATCTGGAAAGTACGCTCCAGCACACGGCCGTTCACCACGTTCTTGAGCTTGGTGCGTACAAACGTATTACCCTTACCGGGTTTTACGTGCAGGAAATCAATGCAGAAATAGAGCTGGCCCTCCAGGTTAATGCAGGTGCCGATCTTGATGTCTTGACAAAGAATCATAAAAAAACAGTTCTATTTATTAGTAAATCATTTTATCGTTCTGCAAATGTAGTGCAATGAGGCAAATAGACAAAACTTTAGTCAAAAAAAGAAATGCAATTTGCATATTAGGAAAAAAGAAACTACCTTTGCCCTCCGATTCCGCGAATTAGAGAGAAACAATAAAAAATATATAACGATGAAAAGAACATTCCAGCCTTCCAACAGGAAGAGAAAGAACAAGCACGGTTTCCGTGAGAGAATGGCCACAGCCAACGGCCGCAGAGTACTCGCATCACGCAGAGCCAAGGGCCGCAAGAAACTCACCGTATCGGACGAGTACTGCGGAAACAAGAAGTAATTCCTTAAGAAGGAATATGAATTAGGGCCGAACGTAATGTCCGGCCCTAATTGTTTTATTATTGGATGAGGTTACTGCCCATGGAACGGTTCAATGGTTAATCCGTAGAAGGGATTATCCTTCGCGGTACGCAGGACAGCATTGCTGTTTGCAGCCCTTGTGGCAACTCTCACTCTCGGTGCAGGAAGATCCGGGAATTCTCCGGTAACTATCTTTGTAAGACAAGCCTTGATGTTATCCTCTTCCACGCCAAAATCATGTTTCAGGTCATCCGGTCTGTAATTATCCGGAATGAATCCGTCGTCAGGGATTATCTCATCCATGCCGTTCTTGTTGTAGAAACAGATTGGCAGGAATACATATTCAAGAGTGCTGTAGTCTCCATAGCTGTATCTAACCTTATTCTGGTAGTCTCCAGGATACATGAACACATACATTCCGTTGGGCTTTCCATAGGTGGTATCGCCCACGAGTGTAAGATCCAGATACGGCCTCAATCCATTAATAACAAGTTCACTGGCCGATGCCGTACCATCACTGCCAATAACGTAGATGGCATCAAGATCCAGTGAGCCAGGCATACGGCTGATAGAATCAATTATATCCTCATCGGCATGTTGCTTGTTATGGCAGCGGTGCAAATAAGGTAAATGGTTGGCACTCTTGGGAGCCAGATAGTCCATCATCAGTTTAGATGCCCT
>JAFZKR010000040.1 GCA_017551845.1 Bacteroidaceae bacterium | reverse complement strand
GAGAGGACTCCGGGAATGAGGCGGACGATGCTGTCGGTCATGACGGCGGCGGCGAGTTCACCTCCGGTGAGTACGTAATCGCCGATGCTTATCTCGCGGGTTATGAGGTGCTCGCGGATGCGGTAGTCGATTCCTTTGTAGTGACCGCAGAGGATTATTACGTTGTTGAGCAAGGAGAGGCTGTTGGCAAGTTTCTGGTTGAACTGCTCACCATCAGGTGAGGTGTATATTACTTCATCGTAAGGGCGCTGTGACTTGAGATGCGTTATAAGACGGTCGATGGGCTCTATTTTCATTACAAGGCCGGCGCAACCTCCAAAGGGGTAGTCGTCGGTCTTGTGGTGTTTATCCGTGGTGTAATCCCTGATGTCGTGCAGATGTATCTCGGCAAGGCCGGCTTTTTGGGCACGTGCCATCATTGAGCAGTTGAAGAATCCTTCAAGCATATCGGGGAAAACGGTGAGAATATCTATTCGCATATTCGTATATTTATGTGGCCTCAGCGGCTGCAAAATTACAAAATTATGCGTAAATTCGCGGTTTGAAAACGGTACTTTCAGTACCGCCCGGGAAAATGAACGAAACGGAACGGATAATAGAGCTTCGTGAACTGCTGCACAGGTACAACAATCTGTATTATGTGCAAAATGCTCCCGTAATATCCGATATCGAGTTCGACGGGCTCATGCATGAGCTCATTGACCTGGAGGAGAAGCATCCTGAACTGTATGACCCCAATTCACCGACACAGCGTGTGGGAAGCGATATCAGCAAAGGTTTTGAGCAGGCTGAACACCGTTATCCCATGCTTTCACTTGACAACACTTACAGCGAGCAGGAGGTGCGTGAGTTCTTCCAGCGTGTGAGCGGCCTCTTGAATGAGCCGTTCGAGATATGCTGCGAGTTGAAGTATGACGGCCTTTCCATCTCACTTATCTATGAGGAGGGCAAGCTGGTGCAGGCTGTGACCCGCGGCGACGGTGTGAAAGGCGATATTGTGACCGATAACGTACGCACAATCAAGTCAGTTCCGCTGGTGTTGCAGGGGGGCAGATTTCCATCAAGTTTTGAGATCCGGGGAGAGGTGCTGATGCCCTGGACATCGTTCGAGAAGCTGAATGCGGAGCGTGAGCGACAGGAGGAGCCGCTGTTTGCGAATCCGAGAAACGCCGCATCGGGTACACTCAAGCTGCAGAACCCGCAGGAGGTGGCACGCAGGCAGTTGGATTCGTATCTGTATTACTTGCTGGGTGAGCAGTTGCCATTTGACGGTCACTATGAGAATATGATGGAGGCTGCACGGTGGGGGTTCAAGGTATCGGACCACATGAGGAAATGCACTACCATTGAGGAGGTGCTTGACTATATAAACTACTGGGATACAGAACGCAGGAACCTGCCTGTGGCTACCGATGGCATTGTGCTCAAGGTCAATTCGCTCCGTCAGCAGCGCAACCTGGGCTTCAAGGCCAAATCTCCCCGCTGGGCTATTGCATACAAGTTCCAGGCTGAGAGGCAGCTTACACGGCTCAACAGCGTGTCATACCAGGTGGGACGCACGGGGGCGGTCACTCCGGTGGCTAACCTGGATCCCGTACAGCTCTCAGGGACAATAGTTAAGCGTGCCACACTGCATAATGCGGATATAATCAAAGGTCTTGACCTGCACATAGGCGATATGGTCTATGTGGAGAAGGGCGGCGAGATAATACCCAAGATTACGGGTGTGGATATGGATTCACGCTCTCTGCTGATGGGTGATCCCGTGAGGTTTGCCGATGTATGCCCGGAGTGCGGCACCAAACTGATACGCTATGAGGGTGAGGCTGCGTATTATTGTCCCAACGCGATAAGCTGTCCGCCGCAGATAAAGGGCCGCATAGAGCATTTCGTGAGCCGCAAGGCCATGAATATAGACGGTCTGGGTACTGAGACCATTGACCTGTTCTACCAGGCGGGCCTGATAAAGGATATCGCTGACCTCTATACGCTTAAGGCAATGGATATATGCCGCCTGGAAGGCTTGGGTGAGAAATCGGCCGTAAGCATAGTGCGGAGTATTGAGAACTCCAGGAACGTACCGTTCGAGAGGGTGCTGTTCGCAATAGGGATACGTTTTGTGGGCGAGACGGTGGCCAAGATTCTGGCACGGGCATTCAAATCGATGGAGGCACTGGAGAATGCCACTATGGAGCAGCTCACGGCGGTGAATGAGATAGGTGACAAGATTGCCCAGAGCATTGTGACTTTCTTCAATGATGAATGCAGCCGGGAGCTGGTGAACCGCCTCAAGGGGTTCGGACTACAGATGGAGCTGGCACAGGATGAGGTTCAGGGAGGCAGTGACCTGCTTGCGGGCAAGACGATAGTGATAAGCGGTGTGTTCAACCATCATTCACGTGATGAGTACAAGGCTCTGATAGAACGTCACGGTGGTAAGAACGCAGGCAGCATATCGGCCAAGACATCATTTGTGCTGGCCGGTGACAATATGGGACCGGCCAAACGCGAGAAAGCCCAGGAGTTGGGCGTAAGGCTGGTGAGCGAGAATGAGTTTCTGGAAATGATTAATGAAAAACCTTCAATAACAACCAATGAATTACTCTTACCCTTTTAAGGGACTTGGCGTGGCTCTTGTGACGCCTTTCAAACGGGACGGTCAGATAGATTTCGAGCATCTGGCTGCAATAGTTGAGAAGCTGATTGCCGGCGGCACAGACTATCTGTGCGTTCTGGGTACTACGGCTGAGACTCCCACACTTTCCGGTGCCGAACGACTGCAGGTGGTGAAGTTTGTCGTGGCTCAGGTTAAAGGCCGTATTCCGATAATGGTGGGATGCAGCAGCAACTGCACCGCAACGGTGGTAGAGCAGATAAAAGATTATCAGATTGAAGGCGTGGATGCTATTCTGAGCGCCGTACCTTATTATAATAAGCCTTCACAAGAGGGTATATACAGGCATTTTGCCGAAATTGCAAAGGCATCGGGCAAACCTTTGGTCCTGTATAATGTTCCAGGTCGTGCAGGCGTGAACATGACCGCTGCCACTACACTGAGGATAGCCCGTGAGTTCAGGAATGTGATAGGAATAAAGGAGGCATCGGGTAATATGGAGCAGGTGAAGGAGATTGTTGCCGGAGCTCCTGAGGGTTTCCGTGTGATAATAGGTGATGACAGCCTGGCTATGGAAGCCATAAGGAATGGGGCTTCGGGCGTTATCTCGGTGATAGGCAATGCTATTCCCAAAAGATACGGTGAGCTTATACATCTCACGATGCAAGGCTGTTATACCGAGGCTGAGGCTATTCAGAAGCAACTCTCGCCACTGTACGGACTGATGTTCAGGGAGGGGAGCCCATGCGGGGTGAAGGCGCTCATGTCCGGCAGGGGAGAGCTTGAGGATATTGTACGTCTGCCGCTGGTTCCGGTGAGCAAGGGGCTGCATGAGGAGATTCTGAAAGGTTTTGCCGGGATTGAAGGATGAGCAGAAGCTGGCGTAACAGTATTATTGTTCTGGCAGCCGCGGGAGCGGTGGGGGTTATGCTGTTTTTCCTGTACGGCAGGCAGGATGATGAGAGCGATTATCCCGAGATGCTCCAGGAGGCTGTCCTGACAGAACCGCAGCCGGAGTTCCGATGGGGAATATGCATTGACAGCCTGGATGTTATGGACGGCATAATAGGCCGGAATGAGCTGCTGTCAAACATTCTCTATAAGAATGGCGTATCGGCTCAGACAATCCACTTCCTGGACCGCGTATCGGACAGTATATGGAGCGTACGCAAGATACAGGCCGGCAAACCATATCATATAATACGCGACCGTGACTCTGCGGCTACAGCACGATACTTTGTGTATGACATAAACAAGCTGGATTATGTGGTCTATTCATTGACTGACAGCATTTACGGTTATCGCGGCGTGGTATCGGTCGATACGGTGGACAATTATATAAGCGGAAGCATACAGTCATCACTCTGGAATGCGATGATAGAGCAGGGGGCGGCTCCTGAACTGGCCGGGATGCTGGCTGATTTATACTCCTGGACAATAGATTTTTTCGGGATACAGAAGAATGACTCATTCTCAGTATATTTTCAGGAGATGTATGCCGACAGCGTGAGAGTGGCTACAGGCGATATTCTGGCTGCCAATTTCATTACATCGGGTAACAATCATTACGCTTTCCGGTACATTTACCACAATGAGCGCGGTGAGTACTTTGACGAAAAGGGGACCAGCCTGAGGAGAGCTTTCCTGAAAGCGCCCCTGAGCTATTCACGCATAAGTTCAAGGTTCTCAAACGCACGTGTGCATCCTGTTACCAAGGTGGTACGCGCACATCATGGCGTGGATTATGCAGCTCCGTCAGGAACGCCTGTATATTCAGTGGGTGACGGCGTGGTGATTACAAAGGGATGGGACAGTAAAGGCGGCGGTAACTACCTGAAGATAAAGCACAACTCCACATATACCACTGAATATATGCATCTGCGGGGGTTTGCCAGCGGTATAAATCAGGGTACACATGTATCACAAGGGCAGCTTATAGGCTATGTGGGGTCCACCGGAGTTTCCACAGGCCCGCACCTTGACTACCGGGTATTCAAGAACGGAACAGCCATAGACCCACTCCGTATGGACCTCCCGGCTGTGGATCCCATTGCGCTTGAGGATATGCCACAATATTTAAACTCCATTAGCGGACTGATGGAGAAAATGGGACTTGAGATTCCTGACAGTGCTCAGATAAGCAACATGGTGAGAGATACCATAAGCAGCACTCAATCAAATGATTAAGAACGTTATATTCGACTATGGGAACGTGCTGGTTGACTGGAACCCGGCATATCTGTTCCTACCATACTTCAAGGGTGATAAAGAGAGATGCAGATACTTTACAGACCACGTGTGTAACCGTGAGTGGTTCACCCGAATGGACCGCGGTGAGAGCATGGATGTGTGCGTATCTGAGCTCCAGAAGCAGTATCCGCAGTATGCCGATGCCGTCGCTATGTTCCGTGACCGCTGGTTTGAAATGTGCAACGGTGAGATTCCGGGTATGATGGAGCTTATAGATGAGATTAAGGCCAAGGGAATAGGGGTATATGGTTTGACAAACTGGCCGAGTGACACCTTTGAGGAGGCTCGGCACCGGTTCAAGACAATGGGAAGCATTGACAAATACGTGGTTTCAAGCAGTGTCAAACTGGCCAAGCCGGACCCTGCGATTTATAGGTCACTGCTTTCCAAGTACGACCTGAGAGCAGAGGAGTGTGTCTTTATTGATGACCGCAAAGACAACGTTGATGCGGCGGTTGGCTTGGGGATGAAGGGGATTGTTTTTCCGGGGACGGCAGAAGAACTTAAAGTGATACTTCATGGGATGCTGTTTTGATTGATTTGGCTTTTGGGTTGCTTTTTTGGTGGGCAAAATCTGATAAAATAGTGTACTTGGTAAAAAAATAGCGGCAAAGCATTTGATTGTATAAAATTAGGGTGTATCTTTGCAGCGCTAAACGTTGGGGGGCTGATGACAATAATACAAAGTTGACTTCGTCGACCTCACCACGCCACGACAAAGTAAGCTTGCGCTTACTTGATTCTTATGAATCATCGTGAAAAATGAACGAGTTCCTTTTTCCCGTTAATTCAAAAGAATGAAAGAAAAACAGGTTTTTCTTTGTTCGTTTGGCTTAAGGTTCGGTTCCGTAGCTTAACTGAATAGAGCATCTGACTACGGATCAGAAGGTTCCGGGTTTGAATCCCGGCGGAATCACCAGAAATCGCCTCTACAAATACCTGTAGGGGCGATTCAATTTGGAAATGAAAAGAAGATATACATTATTCGTGTTATCCATACTCGCTGTCCTGGCAGGGGCATGCGAGAACAAGGGGTTTGACGACACTCCTGAGGACCCTTATGCACAGTCCGGGGAAGAATCCGAAACAATAACAGCCGATACTGTATGGCTCAACCAGTTCACACGGAACAAGGGTATAAAAGCCGTTGCGGTGATTGATGAGGATGGCGATACGGTAGAATATGCCTTATTTGATGAGAAAGGACGTCCGGAATTATATCTGAATGGGCAGGGGGGCGTTCAATATGAATACGACGAGGAGGGCCGCCCGGTCGTGGTATATACACTTGAGGGTTCATCGGTGTCATATTATACTCTGGAATACAAGAATGATGCCGATTTGCTTGTACCTGTCTATGATAACCTGGGGCCGGGAATGTACGATATGGCGGCTATACATGCCGATGACCCAAGTCATTTCTCCGTACTGGCCGGTCTGTCCAAGGTTACGAAGCGCTCCCAAGACAACAAGACTATATGGAACCGCAAATATGTGTATATTGACGGCGGCTCGAAACAGTGGATGAAGGTTTATACTGAAAACCAGTCAACGAGCGGCACCAGGATTGACAGGATAGAATATGAGGGAAAGCAGCCCGCATGTTCGGACAGTCTGTCTATAGACACTATCGTGTTCAATGATTCGAAGCTGCTAAGCAGCTACCGTTACCATTATACTGACGGCAACGGCGCCATTGTATATGAGACATGCAGTTTCAGGACGGATGGCGGATATCTTTATCCCAAGAGCACTATCCAGGATGGCGGTGAGTATAAGGTGGAGTACAGATACTCTGACCGCGGCTATCTGGAGAGTGTGATTCTGGGGGATGACGGAGAGCATTCATATCCGGCCAGATACGAGTACGACAACTCAGGGAACTGGATAAGGATGCAGTTCAACGGACATACGTTCAGACGTATGGTTTATTACTACTGATTTACTGCTTTATTTGAGCATGTTCTCCTTGGAGAGCGGAGACCATGGCCCGTCCTGTGCCATGAAGATAATGGCAAGTTCCTCTACCTCGAATGTGTGCCACTGACCCTTGGGGATGTTCACGCCAAGGACTCCTGTATCGCCGCCCATGTGGATACG
>JAFZKR010000039.1 GCA_017551845.1 Bacteroidaceae bacterium | reverse complement strand
TGTGAACGGGAGGGGCCCACTCTGAAGGAGTGGGAGGGATAGCGCGAAGCGCGTAGTTTCAGATACTGATACCCCAAAAAGTTCTTCCGACTAATCGTTCATCATCTCAGAGTCATCATCCGGTTCTGGAGCCTGGTTGCTGCCCAGGATGGCAGCCATAATCTTCTGCTCCAGTTCCTCAGCGAGTTCAGGATTGTCCTGCATGACCTGCTTGGCGGCATCGCGGCCCTGAGCCAGGCGGGTATCACCGTAGCTGAACCATGAACCGCTCTTTTTGAGCACGCCGTACTCAACACCCAGGTCAACAATCTCACCGCTCTTGCTTATGCCCTCACCGAACATGATATCGAACTCAGCCTTGCGGAAAGGAGGTGCCACCTTATTCTTTACGACCTTTACGCGAACCTGGTTGCCAACCACGTTGTCACCATCTTTGAGTGAAGTAACACGGCGTATATCCAGGCGTACGGATGCGTAGAACTTGAGTGCGTTACCGCCGGTCGTGGTCTCCGGATTACCGAACATCACACCGATCTTTTCACGCAACTGATTGATAAAGATGCAGGTGGTGTTGGTCTTGTTGATGGTTGATGTAAGCTTGCGCAGAGCCTGGCTCATAAGACGGGCTTGCAGACCAACTTTGTTGTCACCCATATCGCCCTCAATTTCAGCCTTGGGAGTTAGAGCAGCAACGCTATCAATTACGATAATGTCAATGGCACTGGAGCGGATAAGCTGCTCGGCAATCTCCAAAGCCTGCTCACCGTTGTCGGGCTGAGAGATCCAAAGGTTATCAATATCCACGCCCAGTTTTGATGCATAGAAGCGGTCAAAGGCATGCTCTGCATCAATGAAAGCTGCAATACCGCCGTTCTTCTGGGCCTCAGCAATAGCATGGATTGCCAGAGTGGTCTTACCGCTGGATTCCGGACCGTAAATTTCAATTATACGGCCACGAGGATAACCGCCTACGCCAAGTGCGGCGTTAAGGCCTATTGAACCGGTTGAGATGACATCGACATTCTCGATACTTTCATCGCCAAGTTTCATGATAGAACCCTTTCCGAAACTTTTCTCAATCTTGTCAGTTGCTGCCTGCAAGGCTTTGAGTTTCTCACTAAGACCTGCATTCTGAGGGCCTGACGCTCCCTCCATCTCTTTCTTTGCCATAATATGAATGGTTTAAGTTATATAATAACCGAAGAGTGTTCTTCACAGTATCTCTCCAGCAGAATGCCATCCGACACTCCAAGCACAAAGATATGAAACGGTTCAACAAATGACCAAATCCGATCGCATATTTTTTCAACAGACAAAAACCGGATTCTGAAAAATATATGCGATATTTGTGAAACATATTTCTAATTATTCTTAAACACCATATTAAATACAATGCTTAGTATGAAAAAAGCAAAATCATTGGTTTTTCTGGCTGCACTGGCCATCTGCGCCACATCGGCTGCACAAGAGAGTTTCAGAGTACGTGTTGACCAGCCTGCACACGGCAGCGTGACCGTAACCCCGTCCGTGCCTGAGGATGGCCGTGTCAAAGCCGGCACAGTTCTGAGTGTAAAAGTTGCTGTTACCGATTCTGACTGGGTATTCGACAGCGGTTATTGGCTCTCAACTGACAAAGGTATGTTCTACCCCACTTACAAGGAGTCAATGCTCCAGGATTTCAAGGTTACGGTTGATAATGATATGAGCATAGGCGCATCAATCATAGAAGCATCACGTATCAAAGGGTACAAGACTATTCAGGATGTAGTATATGCAACTCCCGGCGTAAAACCGCTCAAATATGACATGTTCATCCCCGATGGTGCAAAGGATTTACCATGTATTGTTATTATACATGGTGGAGGCTGGTCATCAAACGATGAGAACATAATGCGCGGTCTTGCACGTGAACTTATAAAAGGTGGCAAATATGTGGTGGCAAGCATTGATTACCGTTGGATTGGTGACCGTGACGGAGATCAGAAACCCAACACAATGAACCAGCTCATAGAAGACTGCTACGGCGCAATCCTGCATATCCGCGAACATGCCGCAGAATATGGCATTAATCCCAACAGAATTGGCGTGACGGGAGACAGTGCAGGCGGACATCTGTCAGCTTGTATGATTGACCTGGTTGATCTGATAGGTGATGGAGGATTCGGCGTAAAGGATGGCGTTTTTGAGTTCAAACCCACTTATATGCCAAAGGGAATGACCGCAAAACAGGCACGTGAAGAACTCACCAAGTCAATAAAAACTGCTGCTCCCAGTTACGGCGTGTTTGACCTGCAGAGCCTCCAGAGATTCGTGGCAGACCTGAATCCAAATGGACAACAGGCTATTACACCTGACAGTAATATTCCTCAGGCAAGCAAGCGCAAGGCTCCCCAGTTCTTTGTATTGGGTACCCAGGACCGCACCGTACAGCGTGCTCCAATGGAGAAATATGTTGAAAACCTCAAGGCCGCAGGCCAAAGAGCAGAACTCCTGATAGTAGATGGAGCCAGTCATGCCTTTTTTGATTGGAAGCCTGATCAGGGCACTAAGAATACTTTCGCACGTTTCGGAGTTCCCTATGCAGAGAAGATGCAGAAGTTCTTTGACGAAACGCTATAACATCATAATTCGGCATGAACGCGGAATACATATCCATAATAGTACGTGAAACCGGACTCAAGGAACATCAGGTTGAAAACACGCTGAAGCTCCTTGAGAACGGAGCCACGATTCCATTCATAAGCCGATACCGCAAGGAATCAACTGGCGGCCTGGACGAGATAAAGGTTACCGAAGTAAGCAATGCTCTGGAACGTCTGGAAACACTGACCAAGCGCAAGGAGACAGTAATAAACACCATAAATGGGCTTGACAAACTTACTCCGGAACTTAAGACACGTATTGATCACTGCTGGGATTCCACAGAGCTTGAGGATATCTATGCGCCGTATAAGCCTCACCGCAAGACCCGTGCCGATGCCGCCCGGGAGAAAGGTCTTGAACCGCTTGCTGAGTTCTTGATGAAGCAGAACCCCTACGTTCCGCTTGACCGCGAAGCACAAAAATACATAAGCAAGGAAAAAGGCGTAGAGAGCGTTCATGATGCCCTACAAGGCGCAATGGATATAATTGCTGAGCAGGTTTCGCTTGATGAGGGTGCTCGCAACCTGGTACGAAACGGATACCGCCGCAGCGCCCGCATCTATAGCCATCTGGTTCGCGGCAAGGAAGCCGAAGCTCAGAAATACCGTGACTGGTTTGATTTTAATGAACCCCTTAACCGCTGCGCATCACACCGCCTGCTGGCGATGCGGCGCGGCGAAAATGAGGGAATGCTGCGCGTATCAATAGAGATTGATGATGAGAAAACTGCCGACGCGCTGTCACGCCGCTATGTTCACGGCAAGGCTCAGATATCACAGCTTGTTGATGAGGCTGTGCAGGATTCATACTACCGCCTGCTACAACCATCAATTGAGAATGAGTTTGCGGCATCATCGAAGAATACAGCCGATATTGAGGCAATAAGAATATTCGCACGAAACCTGGAACAATTGCTTATGGCATCGCCCTTGGGACAAAAAGCTGTACTGGGTATAGACCCTGGATTCCGCACAGGCTGCAAGGTGGTTTGCCTTAACCCGCAGGGAACTCTGCTGCACAACGAGACTATCTACCCCCACCCTCCTCACAATGAGGCCAGACAAGCTTCCGCCAAGATTCAGGCTCTGGTAGAGCAATACAGGATTGATGCAATAGCCATAGGCAACGGTACTGCCGGACGTGAAACAAAAGAGTTCATAGAGCATCTGCGCTTGCCCGCAAACGTACAGATATATAGCGTGAATGAGGATGGTGCATCAATCTATTCAGCATCCAAGACCGCCCGTGATGAGCTCCCTGATTTTGATGTAACCGTACGCGGAGCAGTATCAATAGGCCGCCGCCTTATGGACCCTCTGGCAGAACTTGTCAAGATTGACCCTTCATCAATAGGTGTAGGCCAATACCAGAAAGATGTAAACCAGGCAGAACTGAAACACTCACTTGACCAGACCGTTATCAGCTGCGTGAACCGTGTGGGAGTAAACGTAAACACCGCCAGCACCCATCTGCTTACTTATATAAGCGGTCTGGGGCCCCAGCTTGCCCAGAATATTGTTGATTACAGAACTGATAATGGTCCGTTCAGCTCACGCAAGGAACTCATGAAAGTGCCCCGAATGGGAGCCAAAGCCTTTGAGCAATCCGCTGGATTCCTGCGTGTTCCCGGCGGAAATCAGCCGCTTGACAACTCTGCTGTACACCCTGAGAGTTACCCCATTGTAGAGCAGATGGCAAAAGATCTGGGCTGTAAGGTTGAGGACCTCATGAAAAGCTCTGAACTGCGTGCAAAAATTGACATAAACCGCTACATAACAGACAAGGTGGGATTACCCACCCTTACTGATATTATGCAAGAGCTTGAGAAGCCTGGCCGCGATCCACGCGGTCCGCTCAAAAAGTTTGAGTTTTCAAACGAGGTTCATACAATTGATGATGTCAAAGCAGGCATGGTGCTGCCTGGAATTGTAAGTAATATAACAAACTTCGGTGCATTCGTTGATATAGGTGTTCATGTAAAAGGTTTGATACACATATCACAACTTGCTCCGGATAAGTTCATAAAAGATCCCACACAAGTTGTATCCCTGCAACAGCAGGTTCTGGTAAAAGTACTGGACGTAGATTTGGAGCGACAGCGGATAAGTCTGCAATTGGGGACAATCCCTTTTTGTTCTCTTTAAAAGATACTTATTAAAAAAATACCTATCTTAGCAATACAAAAAATACTTATTAATTTAATTAATGATATTTATGAAAAAGTATTTAGCTGAAATGATCGGAACTATGGTTCTGGTTCTTATGGGTTGCGGCGCAGCCGTCAGCCTGGGTTGCACACCTGCCGGTGTAGGAGTTCCCGGCGTAGTTGGAACTGCACTTGCATTCGGTCTTGCCGTTGTTGCTATGGCTTACGCAATCGGCGGCATATCTGGTTGCCACATCAATCCAGCCATCACTCTTGGTGTTTGGCTTTCCGGCCGTATGAGCGGCAAAGATGCTATCATGTACATGATTTTCCAGATTATCGGTGCCATAATCGGCGCTGCCATTCTGTTTGCCATCACTCCGGGAGGACTTGGTGAGAATGCGTGTCAGGAGGGCATCTCAACAGGCGTAGGTTTCGTGGCAGAGCTTGTGTTCACTTGCGTATTCGTTCTTGTTGTTCTGGGTACAACTGATGCCAAGAAGGGTGCAGGTAATTTTGCCGGCCTTGCAATAGGTCTCTCACTTGTACTGGTACATCTGGTATGCATCCGCTACACAGGCACATCAGTCAATCCCGCCCGCTCAATAGGTCCCGCCATCTTTGCAGGCGGCGCAGCTCTGAGCCAGCTCTGGATATTTATCGTAGCTCCTCTCTGCGGCGGTGCACTTGCTGCCGGTCTTTGGAAGATGATAGGCTGCGACTGCGATAAGTAATAACCGAACACCTTAAACAATAAAGTCCGGAAGTATAACTTTCGGACTTTATTGTTTAAGGCTGGTTTGAATTATAACATTTTTATTGCATTAATGATACGACCGCACTTCATGCCCTCTCTTCTGGCCGAAAAGAAGCGGTCGTTATTTTCATATGTACATATACCAGCCACCTGAATGTTTACAGGCTTCACTCCAGCCTCTTCAAGAAGCCAACTGTTTGCTTTCCAAAGATCAATATGCAGTCCTCCGGCCATATGATCCTGCTCAGTAGGACATTTAGCCCCTCTGTCTGAGAGAATCACAGACATCGGAAATCCAGCCTCTTTAAAAGCATCAGCAACCTCCTGCCCCACCTGGAAACTGTCAGGCCCAATACCCGGTCCAATCACTGCTTTCAGATAAGCAGCATTTGTTCCATACCTCTCATGCATGAAACCAATAACTTTCTGACTAAGCCGCTGCACTGTGCCACGCCACCCGTCATGTACAGCAGCAATAGCTTTATGCACAGGATCATAAAGCAGTACCGGAATGCAATCGGCCGTACGCACCGATATAGCCACGCCAGGAATATTGGTGGTAAGAGCATCAACCCCATCCAACTCTTCACGAGTAGTAAAAGGATCTGTAATCTCCCTTATCACACACCCGTGTACCTGATGCGGCTGCACCACATAAAATGGCAGCTCATCCTCCCGCTCTGTGCTAAACGCAACGATATTTTCGGCTATCTGATACTTCATACTTGCAAAATTAATCAAAAAAAACAGGAAGGCCGACTTAATCAAGCCGACCTTCCCGACGAATCAAAAATCTTTAATAAAATAGTCTAGTTTCAGAGCTGAATCTCGTTACCAACCTTGCGGGCGCGATTAGGATGATCCAAATCCATTCCCGTAGCAATACCGATTTCAACCAGCACATTCCAACCTGCACACAGATAAACGTAAGGGTTGAAATCACCGGCAGCAGGAGTCTTGATAGTGGGGAACGGAGTATCGTGGTCAGCAATAGCGACAACCTTTACACCAGCACCTTTGATTAGACAATCCTGAATCTTCTGATACTCATCGGCAATAGGATCAACCCAGAATATGATATCACCCTCCTTCATAACCTCCTCAATTCCATGAAGAGCGTATGTGCCCTCCAAGAAGTCTGATTTACGACGGGTAATTTCATTAGTCTTGAGGGTAAGCTCCTCTGCAACACCATCATTGTAACCTGCGAAATAGATAGTCTCAGCCTTCTTGACCCACTCAACAATCTCTGCAGGAACCTGTAGGGTAAGAGCCTTTCCTATTTGAGCAGGAAGAGCAGACAAACCAGCCTTGACATCCTTACCTGCCATATTCCACAGTACTGACTCATAGTATAGGGCCTGCTCCACAACACTCTTGGTTGCGGCAACGGCCTGTTCCCAACCGCAGTTGAGCACATGAGTCTCAGCACAGAAAGTTGAAAGAATTGTTCTCTCATTTGCCGTTAAGCCAAAACGCAGAGGATTACCCTCCTCCATGAGTTTCTTGGCCAGCAAAGTAACCTCCTTGGTACGGCCTGAGTTTGAAGCCAAAAAAACGGCGAACTTGCTAAGGTCATATTCACGTGACTGCCATGAGCCGTCGGTTTGGGCATTCAGATCAAGCCCCCAACGCTTTGTCTTGCGCAGAGCGTTCTTGGCGGGAAAGATACGGCTCGAACCCTCACCGGTAAAGTAAGCATTGCCTGCCTTCTTAACCTTCTCGGCAATCTGCTTTGTGCAAGCAGGGTCAAACTTCTTGACTGTCTCTACAGTGTCCATCATCTCCTGTACGAGTGCGTACTGGGAATACTTCTTGTCTGTCAAATTCATATTGTAAAGGTTTAAAGTAATTTATCGAAATAAGTAAGTACAATTGTGGACTGTCCCCAATTGTATCATTTTGGGAGAAGGCGTTTCCTTATGCTCTGTATGCGTTCGGTGAACTCCTTAAGCTCCTTACGCTGCTGGAGAATGAAACTGTTCTCGTCCAGTTTGCCCCATGCTGCCAGCATTTCGTCCTCATTCAGGTATGTAGCCTGACGGAACTTGTTCTCATAATCTTTCTTACGGGTCTCATAGACCTGATGGAAGATATAATTCTGAATTTCTATACCCTTGTTCAGTACGCTGTTCCAATCATCATCAGTAAACTCGATTATACCGAGCATATGCTTTAGCGACAGATATGCATGACGCAGTTTATCAATGGGATAACGTTTCCAGATTTCAGTATATCTGTGATGTATCTCTTTCCATGTGTTAATGGTGCCGTCTTTGATGTCGGAACGTAGCTGGTTAAAATCATCCATTGACATAAGTTGGCCACCCAGGTTAAACCACACGCGTTTACGCTCTCCGTCAAACCGATTACTGATGCTCTGGAAAGACTCATTCTCATGTTCTTCCAGATATGATACGATATTCTTTACAGAGTAATAAATCAGCATATCACCGTATGCATGATATGCCTCGTATGGATGCAGTATTACAACCTTGCGCTTGGACTTCTCCATATTTTCACCTAAGACTTCAAGGTCATGTACCTTTGCCGGATCCCCATTAAGCAGTTTACGTCCAATCTCAATAAGAGAGTCATCGTCCATTTTCTCGAAATTCTTGCCTTCCTTACGCAGCCATGCTTTAGCAGTCCATTTGTCAAGCAGTTTGCGAGCCTCGATAGCCTCCTCCATTGAATCAGGTGCGTATGCATCGAACTCTATATTCTGTACTTTGAAAACACGGGTGTCGCGGTTTGCGTATTTCCAGTTGTTCCTGGCCATAGCGAACATATTGTGCATCCAAGAGAAAGCCGGCATGACATGCAACTCACCGTGAACCTCATCATTGCTGATGAGAGCGAACGGGAACGGGTTAATCATTTCAGCGGGGTATGCACCCTTGGCCAGCATGGTGAAGCAAGCAAACTTGCAGGAATGTTTTACGCTTACACACAAACCGGGCCAGAAACCACGTCCCGCTTCAATTTCATTGTCATTAGTACGGCTATTATGGTTGGAGCCGATGGTTGCTCCGGCTGCCAGATTTGACTGCCCCTTCACAACACTGGCAATCAGGAACGAGTTGTTATGATGCTGCTCGTGAGCCGGGAAAATAAGATTATGCAGGACTTCGCAGCAAGAAATGGTTGAATTGTCACCCATGAAGGAATTCATAAGTCTGGCACCGTACTTGAGGTTGGAATGGCTTCCAAGCACAAAACGGACCGCAATGACCGAATAGAACAGTCGGCATCCGTATCCTATTATTCCGTTCACCAGAACCACATTCTCGCCAATCTGGGTGGGTTCTTTTTCTGATGAGTTAATTGTTATGTTTTTAAGCTTACTCGCACCCTTGATGTAACAGCAATTGCCTATCTTAACATCCTTGATGATCCATGAGTTCTTGATGACGTTGCCATATCCGATAGTACCGTAAAAACCGCGGCGGCTGTCGAAAGAGTTCTGAGTAATTGCCTTCAGACGGTCCTGAAGCCGCTTGTCATCAATGAATTTCGCCCACATATAGGCATCAGCAGCAATCATGCCGTCAAACGGAAGCACCTTGCGGCAACCGGTCTCGTTCATTAGCTCAAGCCAAATACGGACATCCTCATCCTCTCCCTCCTTGACTATACCGTTACCAAACTTGGCATGGTCTGTGCAGGACATCTCCTGTATATTGAATAGCATACAGCGGTCACCTATTATATAATGTGAGAGATAGTGCACATTGTGGATGGCGCAGTCATCACCAATATCGCAAGAATGGATTGAGCTGTTGGTAATTCCGCAGGAGAGTCTCAGATCATGATATTGAAGTCCGTTTGAAGTAACACGTCCTATACGTACAAATCCGTAGAACTTATTGTTCTTTAGCATCATGGGATCAAATTCATCAGTGACCATGATGTTGTCCCAACTCATGGCTGTGTTGTCATTCTTGACAAGAGTCTCTATTTCAAAACTTGTCAGATGACGCCATCCGTTTTTGGGAGCACATACTTGTGTGTTGCGTAAATAGTATTTGTCCTGTCCTGAAGGAATATACTTGGGATCAAGAAAGCTGTTGAACAACTTGTCTGAAGAAAGAACTGTTACTTTTTCCATTATGACGATTTTGTTTTTTCCGGCTTCAAAGTTACGGTATTATTTCCACACGAGCAATATAAATGACATATAAAATATTATTTTATATGATTTTGGATTCTACGATTCGGATATGATTTTTCGCTGAAAAGAAATAAGAATGCGACGGTTTCCCTATCGCATTCTTATTCATAATATCAAACACCGGAAATGATGGCAGTTCAATATCCAGCCGGAGTCACTCGCCGGAAACATCTGCCTTCTGTTCAGTTTCGGGCTCGGAGAAGTCATTTTCGCCGTAGCGCACGAGCAGGCCATACCATGTGGCTATCTTCCTGATATGGCTTGGATACACCCTCTCTCTGTCAAAATCGGGGATAATACCGGCAAAGAACTTCACAAGCTCACCATTGGAACCCTTGTTAATATTCTCCTCCGGTTGTATATCCTTACCTATCTTTTTCTCCATCGCCTGAAAAACCTGCCTGAGCGGCATTTCACCTCCTTCAGTAAAAATAGAGATATCACCCAGAGAAACCACTTTGTCTGTACTCTGTATGGGAAAACGTTTCTTGCTCTCGTCGATATTCTCGACAATAAGTGCACCACGGCCGCGGGTCAGCAATTTGAAGAGACCTTGCTTGCCGGAAATTGTTAAAATGTCATTTAGCATCTTCTATTCATTTGAAATTCAATATCTTTACATTTCTCGATAAGTTCATCTATCTGCTCTTGCAGCCCTCTGGTCCCGTCATTAATGATAACAAATCCGCATTTGGATAGGATCATTTCCTGATTACCCTGACTCATTATCCTTGACAGAACACTTTTGCGGTCAGTGCCATCACGTAGCATGCATCGCTCAATCCTCAGTTCCAAAGGAGCGTAGACCGCTACTGTCAAATCGACTTCCAAATTGAACCCAGACTCGAACAGTATGGCCGATTCCAAGGCACATATTCCAGTGTTCTCCAACCGTCCGGTCCACTCTCTGAAATCCTCCTTCACTTTGGGATGTATCACTGCCTCAACTTCTCTCGCATGATCTTTGTTCCCAAAAATAAAACGCGCCATGACACTCCGGTCAAGTACTCCGTCGGAGTATAGGCTGGGGCCGACTATTTCAGTCAATTTACTGACGACATCAGCATCGGAAGATATAATCCGCTTAGCGTTGAAGTCTGAGTCATAGACCCGGATGCCACGCAGCGACAACAAGGAAGCCACATAGCTTTTACCACTGCCGATACCGCCTGTCAGTCCGATTATCACCATGACTTACTCCAATTAACACTGTCAATACGGTTCATCTCCATTAGGAAACCCACATCGTGAGTCTGGAGACGGACATTGGTTACATTTGCAGGTTGGGAATATAAATGGAGTTCTGCCCTGTCGATATCACGCCCTTCAATATCATTGTAGTCAATCACAACCCTGAAATCATTGGCAGCCACATGTTCAAAATCAGCCATCTTAACCCAGAAAATCAGAGGAATTCTGGAAGGAAATGTCCTTAGTGTCACCCCGTCAGGAAAATTGACTCCTGTAACCGGCACATCAATGCTTTTCTCTGTATATTGCTGTGACACAACTGTCATCTCAACCTCCGAAGTTTCCAGAATTATTTCACTTACAGGTTTGAGAGTACTTTTCAGTGAGAGAGTGTCGGTAGCAAGTTTCAGGTTATCAATTGACACATATACTGCATCGTACGAATCGACCTTATCAAGAGGGATTAGTGCCAAAACGCTGTCCGGTTTGAAAATAACCCTCTCAAGTGAATACTGGTCATAGCTGTCAAATGTACCGCTGTATGCCACAGGAAGCATTACTGCTTTCTGAAGCAAATATCGGAAGCTGATTGAATCTGGATCAATCCGTTTGATGGTAACAGACGATGGAAGAGTCCCTGAAAGCGAATCCCTCAAGTTCATCGTGAGATATGATGCCATGCCTTGTCTCATGGAAAACTGATTGCAATCCAGCCCGATAATACGTTTACGGGAACCTGTCTTAACCCTCCACAAGGCAGTCCCCTTACCTCCGAACGAAACCGACACTTGGCTGGGAGGAGCAGATGTTACTCGAATCTCCTGTGGTACATTCTCCAATTCAACAGAAAACATGATGCTGGCTTCGTACGTGTCAGTCATAGCGCGTGACCACCAGAAAAAAAAGGCAATGGCCAGAAACAGTAGAAAAACCGGAAAATCACCCCTGAATAAATTCAGCAGTGATTTCCTTTTTTTCTTATTTGTACCGGCCGATGTCTCCGGGAAGGACTTATCTCCCCTCATAACAACTGCTTGTCAGGCTTTTTCGTCCTTGGAAGGGTCTTTTTTCCTTCTTCTCAATGCTTTTTCAGGTTTGGCAGGCTGAGGAGTCGGGACTGGATTGACATAACGCTTGTCAACCTTGATTTTAATACCCTGAGCTAACTCCAAAGTCACAGAAACATCGTCAATGTCCTTGACTTTGCCGAAAATACCGGAACTCGTCACCACATCCTGCTCTCTCTGCAGTGCATTGCGGAATTTATCGCCCTCCTTATCCTGGCGGCGGGGCATAAACATCATGAACATCAAGAAGAGAAGGACTATTATCCACAATCCCATCATACCGCCTCCGGCAGGTTTGCCGGCCTGGGTCTCCTGGATGTCACCAAGATTCACATCCTGCTGTACCAATGTAACGATGTTCTCACTCTCCACTTCCTGCCAAGTAAGCATGGAAGGATTCAACAAAAGCATTTTTGCCATAGAACTATATTTTTTTATGAATAATCATTTGTTAAGCCGTCCCTCGGTAGCCAGTTCCTTTGCAATAGTATCCAACATGCCGTTTACAAAACTTCCGCTGGCCGGTGTACTAAGGTATTTTGCCAGGTCAACATATTCGTTTATTGTAACCTTAAGCGGAATTCCAGGAAAACCTGTAAGCTCAGCAAGGGCGACCTGAATAATAATCACATCAAGCAAAGCCAGTCTTGACGGGTCCCATCGGCGACAATTGGCAGCAACTACTCTCTCACGCTCATCATTAGCGGCAAGTCCGGCATGCAGCAACCCCATGGCGAAATTCCGGTCTTCCTCATCCTTGAATTCGGCCTGAAGAGGCTGTTCCGCACCTCCTTCAAATGTAAACGAACGGAAAGTCTTGAGCACGAACGAGTCAATCAAATCCCTGTCACCGTTCCAATAAATGTTCTGTTCCTCAAGCAGTGTATCCAATTCTTCATTGTCCATGAGGAATGTCTTGTAAAGTTTCTTGCAGAGTTCTTTATCGGACTCATAGTCAAAGTGTTCTTCTTGCCAGTACTCTTCAAGAATATCACTTTCCAAAAAACGGTCGTAAACATTTATCAGAAAATCGGACTCCAGTATCCATGAAAGATCCGTAGATTCCTTGAACTCTGAAAGATATACATTCGATTCTAACTGACTTATGAAAGTGTTTTCAGAAAAGCGGATCTCCTTGCCTGAAATATGTTCTTCGTTCAAGCGACTTTTTCGCGCCACGGACTTGCGTGATAATGAATAGAGCGCAACCGGTAGATACAGGAGAGTCTTATATAAGGAATAAGCGCTGTCAAGACTATGTGCAAGTTCACGTTCGGCAGATTCCGGTTTTCCGCATCCGTTCTGGTAATAAGCGTAAATCACCTGCACCACTTTCAGTCTGATGAGAACTCTGTTGACCATTTCCTTATAAAAAACGATGTAACGAGTGCAAAAATACATCTTTTTTCGTCACACAGACAACATACCCTTTCTATTTCTTGCATATTCTAATCCAAATAACCATATTTGTAGTGAATTAAAAAAAGACATCCATGGATGATTTCAAAAAAAGAAATAATGAGGAGATGGAGAAGGATGTATTGTTCTCCCATGCGGTTAAGGCCGGCAAGCGTATATATTATATGGATGTACGCAAGACAAGGAAAGATGAGTTATACCTGTCTGTAACGGAAAGCAAGAAGATAACTACCGGAGAAGGCGAAGGCGCTCAGGTTAGTTTTGAAAAGCATAAGATTTTTCTCTACAGGGAGGATTTCAGCAATTTTATTGATGGTCTGACAAAAGCAATCAAATTCATTCACGAGACTGAGAAGACAGAGCACGATGTTCCCAAATCTAAGGTAACTACCGATAGGCAATCAGATGAACAAGCTGAATCGGATGACTTCAAGATAGAATTCTGAATAATTAATAAAACAGAACCTGCTTAAGCCATTAAGATGAAAAAGGCTTGTGAATTTAATCGCAACCCTTTTTTCTAAAAATCATTTTCTAATTTAAAAACTCAATTTTTTTTATTAACTTTGCGGCGCTTTTACGAAACACAACTGTATTGGTTGTGTCTGTGTGATGGTGAATTGAGTATTTACAATTTAGAGTAACACGTAACAAAATGAAGTCAATCAATGTAAAGGGTACAGCCCGCAACGAGTTTGGAAAGAAAGGTGCAAAGGCTCTCAGGAAGCAGAATCTCATTCCCTGCAACCTGTACGGTGTAGAGAAAGACGACAAAGGCCTTCCTGTTGCAAAGGCTTTCAGCGTAACAAATGAGGAAGTACGTAACCTGGTTTATTCACCTGATATTTTCTCTATCAACCTTACAATCGACGGCAAAACTGTTCTGGCCGTGATGAGAGAGATTCAGTTTCATCCTGTCAAGGACAATATTCTCCACATAGATTTCTATCAGATCACTGAAGACAAGCCTATCGTCATGGAAGTTCCTGTAAAACTGAACGGACTGGCAGCCGGTGTTAAGGCTGGCGGTAAGTTGGAGCAGATAATGCGCCGCGTCAAGGCCAAGGCTCTCTACACTGCAATTCCTGAGAAGGTTGAGATAGACGTTACACCTCTTACCATCGGTAAGTCATTCAAGGTTGGTGACCTGAACGTTGAGGGCATTGAGTTTGTAAGCCCCAAGGACGCTGTGATCTGCACAGTTATGTCAACCCGTTCAGCTGCTGCCGCTACAACTGAGGAGGGCGCTGAGGGTGCTGAGGCTCCTGCCGCTGAGTAATATAAAGAATGAAATACTTGATTGTGGGGTTGGGTAACCCGGGCGACGAATACCAAGATACCCGCCACAACATAGGATTTATGGTATTGGATGCCCTCGCAAAGGCATCCAATACTGATTTTGAGGACAGGCGATACGGTTTTGTTGCCCAGATGCGCATAAAGAACCGTGAGCTTGTGCTCCTAAAACCCACAACCTTCATGAACCTGAGCGGCAACGCAGTGCGCTACTGGATGAACAAGGAGAACATTGAGCCCGAGAACCTTCTGGTCGTGGCCGATGACCTGGCCCTACCCCTTGGCAAGATCCGCCTGCGCAAGCAAGGCAGCGGTGGCGGACACAACGGCATAGGCAATATCATCCAGGTGCTCTGCTCCGAGCAGTTCAGCCGCCTGAGGTTTGGCATAGGCAATGATTTCCCCATGGGTGCGCAGATAAAGTTCGTGCTTGATCCCTTCAGTGACGATGAGCGCAAGATTCTTGATGAACGCATTCCCGTAGCCGTTGAGGCCGTAAAGAACTTCTGCCTGGCCGGCATTGACGACACAATGTGCAAATTCAACAACAAGTAATTTTGCAAAAAAATGGCAGAGGCAAGGATTGACAAGTGGCTCTGGTCAGTGCGTATCTTCAAGACCCGCACAATCGCATCCGAGGCTTGCAAGAAAGGCCGCATCCAGATAAACGGAGTCCAGTGCAAGCCCTCCAAGACCGTAAAGGAGGGTGATACCGTATCGGTCCGCAAAGCCCCCGTAACCTACACCTTCAAGGTCCTGCAAGCAATTGAGAACCGCGTAGGCGCCAAACTAGTCCCGCAGATGATGGAGAACATCACCCCGCAAGATCAGTATGACCTGCTGGAAATGAACCGCATAGGCGGATTCGTAAAACGCGCCGCCGGCCTGGGCCGCCCCACCAAGAAGGACCGCCGCGATATGGAGGACTTCCTCTCCGACGCCCCCTTTGATCTCCCCGACGAATTCGACTTTGATGAGTAACACATTGGGGACGGTTCTCTGCGTGTTGGCGAACACACAGAGAACCGTCCCCAATGTGTTCAAAGACTGATGCGCAATCCAATGCTGAGATTGTAATTTAGCGGATGATCTTTGTACAGCGTTGATATGCTGCTGCCGTCATTGAAATAATAACCCACACCAGGTTCAAAATAAAGACTGAACCTGTCCGTCAGTTCATAATTGACTCCAGCTGCACTATTCAATGAGAATTGCCATGGACTTGCATTCAACATCTTTTCTATGGATCCGCCGGCCTTTACATACATGCCCACACGCCGGTATATCCTGAACTGATAACCCAGATTAAGCGGTATTCCAATATAGTGTAGGCGCTGTTCGGATACAGCCGTCACCTGGCCATCAACCCTAGTAGTGATATCCGATAAAAGGCGTGTATATGAAAGTCCACTCTCCAGGCTCCAATGGTCATTGAGCCTATAGAGAAACATCAAACCGAATCTGATGGGCTGATGATGACTGTATTCATGGTCGATCAAGGTGTTTGTCTTTGTAGTAACAGTGTCATATACAGTTATCGGAATCATTTCTCCCTCCCAATCTACATCTAATAAATCGCAGACACGACCCGTAGATGGATCTTGATAAACGATTCTACTGGAAATATCCTGTGTAATACCAGTTTGTGTGTGAGATTCCGACCTATAGCTATCGGACATATAGTTTGAAACATATGCCATAGCCATCAGGCGGCTCTCTTTTTTACGTTTACGCTGAGGTAAATCCAAATTAGGATAAACCGGTTCGGTTTTGCGGACAACAGAGGGTTGCTGATCGTCTGTTGCGGGCGCCTGTTCAACGGATTCCGATGCCACCGACTGGGATACGGAAGTATTTTCTGAATCAATTAAATCTGCAGGATATTCTGGAGCAACATCAGTCTTTGTCTCCAATGATACAAGCCTTTGGTTGCGCCTTACTTTTTCTAACTGAGCAGAAACCGGATTCTCTTTTTCAATGATAGGTTGCTCTTGCTCCATCTGTTGCAGTTCATCAATTTTAATCGTTTCAATGGGCAGATCAGGCATAGGCACAGCATCATTGACATTAAGGAACCTGTAGCCGATACCCGCTATAAGCAGTACAACAGATGCTGCAACAGTATGCTTTATCCAAAGTGGTAAAACGATATGTGGAGCTGGCATAACACGATAAATCTCACTCCACGACAACTCAGGGGCAGGCTTTCTGTAGCCTTCCATCTTCTGTTGCATTTCAAGTCTCCATTCTTCTTTCATTGTCGCGGGTTGTTTTTGTCATTATACTCTTTTATCATCCTGGCAAGCATATTCTTTGCCCTGTGCAGTTGTGACGCCGAACTGTTCTCCTTGATGCCCAGCAGGTCTGCTATCTCCTGATGACTTTTGTTTTCAAATACATAAAGATTGAATACTGTACGATATCCTATGGGCAGACGGCTCAGCATCTCCATGATGGCATCGGGAGGTATAGCGTTTATGAGCGGATCGTCTTCTTCCTTATCGGCAATATCCATATCTATGGGTATGAGTTCATGCTGATGTCCGCTCCTGATGTACTTGAGCGATTCATTCACTACTATTCTGGCAGCCCAAGCCTTAAGGGAGCCTTCTCCACGATATGTATATTGTCTTATATTGGAGAAAATATTTATGAATGATTCCTGAAACACATCCTTCTGGTCCTCCTCATTTACGATATATCGTGCACAAATACCAGCCAAGAAATCGGCATAAAGGGCGTAAAACTCCCTTGCGGCCGCCCTATTTCCATCCTGCAGCCGTTTTGCTAAACGCTGTTCATGATTATCCGGAGATGTCACGTATCAACGGGCTGTGTATTGGCCTATAAAGAAGATTGCACCTGTTTTTTTCTCGCTGATTACATAGATGAACGGGCGGTTGGCATAGAATTTGGTATAACTGGGTAATTCCGATGTCTTTTCGATTCCTATAACAGTAGCAGCCGCAGCTTCAGTACCTTCTTCGTCAAGCTTAATCTTGGCAACCTGTTTCATAAGGCCTATATAGACAGGTACATTACAGAAGTTGCTGAAATCGGCATCATGTACATTAAATGCATCGGTCATACCCAACCGTTTCATGATTTCAATCAGATCTATGTTTGATTCGGTCTCAAAACGGGGCAGTTTGAGCATTACCTCACGTTGACTCATGTTGCGGTTCAATTCCTGCCATTGTTCAAGAGTAGGAACTTTGGGGGCTATATCCAGTTCCCCAATAGGTAATGGCGGTTCCACCTGTTTGATCTTGTGCAATAATACCGTCATTTGGAATGAGCCGTTGCCATATGGCAGGCTGACAGCCTGGTATTGGTCCGTTTCCGCATAATCTATTTCCGAATGCATTTGCATCATTTCACAGGATAACAGGCCATCTTTATCATCCGGTAATATAAACTCCTCCACCTTTGTTTGAGACTTATCGAACTTATAAGTCCAACTGCCCTTAAAGTATATTGCATTAAGTAGATAGCTGACGGTCTGGGGATCAAAAGAATCCTCATCAAGTATTCTGTCAATCATCCGCTCGGTATGGTCGCTTGCCCATTTGTTTATGACATCCATAGTCTTTCCGTCATAAAAAACGCGGGTTTCGGGCTCAGCGTTATAGAAAGACTTGGCTTTCTTTATAAAACCGTCTTTGAGTGTGTAGCCTTTGTTCATATAGATGTTATTGGCTATCAACACCTTGGTCAGTGTGTCAAGCGCTGGTGCCGTTTTTATCATCTTATAGCAGAATTCATTGATGCTGTCGGCTCCTGTGTCTCCAAATCCCAATACCTCATTTATTTGTGCCTGGGTATTGCCGTTTGCACCGTTATTGAGCATACCAAGGGCGTATGTAATGCTTAAAGGCGACACTATTTTGCTTTTCAGGTAATTCAATGCAGAATCGGGAATCTGCCTGAACAGATTAAAGGCAAATTCATTGCTATGGTTTACCAACTCCTGTTCCGCCGGAGTAAGTTCCAAATTGCCAACAAGTGATATTACCGGTTCATTTTCGGGTTCCGGCTCCTTAATGCCATCAGCATCAAGACTGCAACCCGTCAATAATGCCGATAATAAGGTTAAGACAATGGCTGTTCTTTTATCTTTTTTCTTCATAACACCTACAAAAATAAATGTTTCTGCATAATAAATCCATCAACAGGATAAATCTTGCATGATGAAACAATATTTTTTGAAAATTGTATATTTGCGGCATGCAACAGAAAGTGATTCTGATTACCGGAGCCAGCAGCGGGATTGGATATGATGCGGCTCTGATGCTGGCTGAGCAGGGGCACAAGGTTTATGGTGCGGCCCGCAGGGGGGAACTGCTGGAACAACTGCGGGAGCGCGGTGTGACGCCCATACGCATGGATCTGACCGATGAAGCATCGATGGTGGACGGAGTGAACAGCATAATCGATGTTGAAGGCCGAATAGACGTGCTCATAAACAACGCCGGTTACGGCTACATGGGAGCCATAGAGAACGTAACAATTGCCGAGGCAAAACGCCAGCTTGAGGTGAACGTGTTCGGACTGGCCCGACTTACGCAACTGGTTCTGCCGTATATGCGCAAGCAGCATTCAGGCAGGATAATAAACACATCATCTGTGGCAGGCAAGGCGGTCATCCCGTTCGGCGGCTGGTACAATGTTTCAAAATATTCCGTAGAGGCCCTGAGTGATGCCCTGCGCATAGAGGTAAAGCCGTTCGGAATCAAGGTCTGCCTCATCGAGCCGGGAGGAATCAAGACTGATTGGGGTATCATTGCGGCCGATAACCTGGAAGCATCATCAAAAGAGACCGCTTACCAAAATGCAGGCCTGAGCATGGCCCGTCTGCTGCGCAAAGGATATACCTCAAACCTGCTCTCTAACCCCAGGAGAATTGCCAAAGCCATAGCCCGCGCCGTAAACGCAAAAAAGCCCCGGATCCGTTACCGCTTGGGTGCCGGATCCGGGCTGATAGTATTCTTGCACGCTGTTCTGCCCGCCAGATGGTGGGACTGGATAATGCGTCTGGTTACCAGTCACGCTTTGCTACAAGTTCGATGATGCGGACAACCGTCATCATGGCCTTCTCCATGCTCTGTACGGGAACCCACTCATAGCGGCCGTGGAAATTCATGCCGCCAGCAAATAGGTTGGGACAAGGCAGTCCCTTGAATGAGAGCTGTGCGCCGTCTGTACCGCCGCGGATGGGAACCTTGACGGGATTGACTCCTGCCAGTTTCATAGCCTCACATGCTATATCCACCACAAACGGAACCTTGTCAATCTGCTCCTTCATGTTGTAATACTGGTCTGTAACCTCGGCCACCACGGTACCCTTGCCGTATTTGGCGTTCATCTTATCGGCCACTGCCTTGGCGAACTCCTTGCGGGCCTCAAACTTGGCACGGTCATGGTCACGGATAATGAAAACAGCCTGCGCGTGGTCAACTTCACCAGACAGACCTACAATGTGGTAGAAACCTTCATAACCACAGGTTGTGCCAGGAGTCTCGTTTGCGGGGAACATCTGTATCAGTTCTGCAGCCAACAGCGATGCGTTTACCATCTTGCCTTTGGCGTAACCCGGATGAACCTCAAGACCCTGAATCTTGAACACGGCCTTGGCGGCGTTGAAATTTTCATACTCCATCTCTCCTACCTCACCGCCGTCAACGGTATAACCGAATTCGCACCCAAAACGCTTCACATCAAAGTGGGCGGCACCCATGCCAATCTCCTCATCGGGGTTGAAGCCCACGCGCACCTTACCGTGCTTGATCTCGGGATGCTGCTGCAGATACTCCACAGCAGTAATGATTTCGGCAATACCGGCTTTGTCATCAGCCCCAAGAAGAGTCGTGCCGTCGGTTACAATCAAGTCTTCGCCCTTGTGGGCGAGCAGTTCAGGGAAAATATCCGGTGAAAGCACAACATTCTGCTCCTTGTTAAGGAGTATGTCATCACCGTTATATTTTTCTACAATACGAGGTTTAACATCTTTTCCGCTCATTGACGGACTGGTGTCCATATGGGAAATAAAACCAATTGTGGGTACTTTCTTATCCGTGTTTGCAGGAAGAGTGGCATATACATACCCCATTTCATCCATAAACACATCCTCAAGTCCCATACTCTCCAGCTCGGACTTCAGCAGGCGAGCCAGATTCATCTGCTTGGCAGTGCTGGGAACAGTTTCCGAATTCTCGTCGGATTGCGTATCTACAGCTGTGTAGCAAAAAAATCTTTTTATCAAATCCATACTTTACGAACTCAACATTTTTCAATAATATGCAAACATACAAAAATTGAGAATTGACAATTTATATTTGAGAATAAAAACACTATTTTTGCAGAAATGATATATTTCCAGAACCCATATTAAATATTAAGATGAGAAAGAATTGTTTTTTGGTCGCTATCATTGCGGTTACTCTTCTGTCCGGCTGTAAAAGCCAGAAGGATGAGATATCGGCCATAGATGTAATAATGTCCAGAACCAGCATTCGCAGTTTCACTGGTGATCCTGTTAGTCGTGAGCAGTTGGAGACCATCCTTAAGGCTGGTATGGCTGCTCCTTCTGCCATCAACATCCAGCCTTGGAGGTTTGTCGTGCTTACTGATAAAGAAAAGATTGCAAATACTTTCGGGAATAACCCACGCGGTGCTGACATGTTCACCAAGGCCGGTGCAGTGATTGTTGTTTGTGGTGAAACCTCTCGTATGGCCAAACCTTTCGGTCAGCCCGATAGCCCCGAAACTCCACAGCCCAACATGTTCTGGTTTGAAGACTGCTCTGCAGCAGCCGAAAACATTCTGCTGGCAGCAAAGGCTATCGGATTAGGTGCTGTATGGACAGCCGGATATCCTGCCGAAGACCGCACTGCACCCGTATCCAATGCACTTGGACTTCCCGAGAACATAGTTCCACTTTGCATTATACCTATAGGAGTACCGGCTGAGGCCCCGGAACCTAAAGACAAATGGAATCCCCAGAATATCCACTGGGAGAAGTGGTAACCACTCTTCAAAAGCGGTAACCATCAAGCTATGATCACATATTTCATCATTGCCGAATCAGCTGTTATTGCAATACTTGCCATAGCTCTGACGGTGTTCATTATTCTGTTCATAAGGCGTGACCGGACTCTCCGCAGATACCTGTTTCACTCCCAGCCTATAAACTACAACCATAATGACAATGATGTGAAACTGATCATGTCATTGAAAGCAAAAATGGAAAAAGAACGGGTTTTCACCGACAGCAAAATAAACCTTGACAGAATTGCAAAGATGCTTGGCACCAACCGCTCGACTCTATCAAAAGCAATAAATACAGGATTAGGCGTGAATTTTTCCACTTTTCTGAACAGTTACAGGATAAGGGAAGCCATCAGACTCCTCAATGACAACAGCGCACAATCATACAAGATGGAATCTATTGGTCGTTTGTGCGGATTCAATTCAAGGCAGGCTTTTCACCGTGCTTTCAAAAACGAGACCGGCATGAACATGCGCCAATACACCAAGCAGATGTCCAATTATAAGCTTTGATATGACGGCGAGAACGTATCTCCATCGTTCAGGTTGCCGCCATGTATTCCTTTCTTAAGCCATTTGGAACGCTGGGCCGAAGTTCCATGGTTGAACGTTTCAGGCATAGTGCGTCCGTAAGCTTTCTTTTGCAGATAATCATCTCCTATTTTGGCGGCTACTGCAAGTCCCTCTTCTATGTCACCATCCTCAAGTGAGCCGAACAGCTTGTTGTCATAATAAGCCCAGATTCCAGCATAGAAATCGGCCTGAAGTTCCAGGCGGACACTCAACTGGTTCTTTTCGGTCTCACTGACTCTCTGTTGTCTGGAGTGGACCTGATTAAGCGTTCCTAAAAGGTTCTGGACATGGTGTCCTACTTCATGTGCAATAACGTATGCATAAGCGAAATCCCCATCGGCCCCTATCTCGCGTTTCATGTTCATGAAGAATGAAAGGTCAATATAGACTGCCTGATCCACACTATAATAGAATGGTCCGCAATCCGATGTGGCAACACCGCCTCCAGTTTGTACTGAACCGGAATATAGGACTAGTTTGGGTGGAATATATTCCCTGCCCATTTGTCTGAATAGTTTCGTCCATACATCCTCAGTACCTGCCAAAATCTTTTTTGAGAATGTGGCCAGTTCCTCTTCCTCGGCAGATGGGGTATAATTCTGCGAATATTCGACTCCGCCACCAAGCTGATTGATCACCTCCGACGGATCACCTCCGAAAATCAATGTCAGCAGACCTACAATCAAAGCACCCCCCAAACCAAGGCCACCAGCCTTTCTCATTGTCTGACCACGACGGTCATCAACATTCGTACTCTCTCTTCGTCCTTCGAGTTTCATATATTTTTAATTTGAATCTATTTAAAAAATGTTTCTGAGTGGTTCGCATCAAATCAATTACCAGTATATTGACCTATGAAAAGAATAGCCCCTGTGTTTTGTTCACTTATTACATAAAGGAACGGATGATTGGCACAGAAAGTAACAAAATCAGGTGAATCTCCGACTGAATTCTTCCGCATGCCGATGACGGTCACTGCTGCTGCCTCCGTACCCTCCTCATCTAGTTTTATCTTAGCGACCTGCTTCATGAGATCGATATAAACTGGCTCGTTGCAGAAGTTACTGAAATCAGCTCTATCCCCATCAAATGCATCCGGCATACCGAGATCAGACATAATTTCCTTAAGATTGATGTCTGTATCAGTCTCAATGCGAGGAAAAGTCAAATCAACCGTTATTGTGCTCATCTGCTCATTAATATGCTTCCATATATCCGTCGAAGGAACAGATGGTAACATATTTATACTCTCTCCTTTCTTTGCTATCGGCAAAATAGCTGTCATCAGGAATGATCCATTTCCGTATGGAAGACGCAGGGCCTGGTAACCATCAGACTCAGCATATTCAAATTCCTCAATCATGTGCATCATCGGGAGTTTATTTTTCTCATGAGTACTACCTGAATGGTAAAAATCCTTTTCCCTTGTGCTTTCTTTATCAAACTTCTTGGTCCATACACCTTTGAAATAGATAGCGTTCAATAGGTAACTGGCTGAATTGGGATTAAAGGAGTCCTCATCAAGTACCTTCTGTACCATTTTATCTGTATTGTCACTAGCCCATTGATTTATGACATTCATTGTCTTTCCGTCATGAAAATCACGTGTCTCGGGATAGGCGTTGTAATATCTGTTGGCTATCTGTAAGAATGCGGGCTTAAGTTCATAGCCTTTGTTCATGTAGATGGTATTAGCTATCATAACCTTTGTAAGCGAATCAAGTACTGACTCTCTGTTCAGCATCTTATAGCAGAATGCGTTGATACCGTCGGCTCCAGTATCGCTGAATCCTAATACTTTATTAATCTGAGCTTGAGTATCTCCGCCCGCACCATTGTTAAGCATGCCAAGAGCAAAGGTTATACTTATCGGAGAAACTATTATACTTTTGGTTTTCAAACTCTCATTGGAACTTCTTGAACTGACTATCTGCCGGAACAGGTTAAACGCGAAATCATTGCTGTGATTAATCATTTCAAGTTCAGCACGTGTCAATTCCAGAGTTTCAGGAAGGTAAACAGGATCAATTATCATTCCAGGATCTTTGTTGTCGCCATTAAGACCACAACCAGTTACTATTATCACCGTTGCAAGAGTAATGACACCCCAAATAGTTATTACTTTTTCCTTCATAATACTGCAAATATAGTGTAAGTCGAGTGGAGATAAAAGAAAGTTAATATTTTTTCTCCCGATACAAAGCCATTATCTTCTCCAGTTTCATCACTCTGACCGGACAATCCGAACCTACTTCCAGATTCGGACAAAGAACATCATAGCCAATATCAACAAATCCGCACTTAACCATCACTCGACCTGATGCAGGGTTGCTTGGAAAAAAATCGCCCCAAAGTGTTGTAAAGTGTTTTACGTTGAAGCAGTAGTCAATGACAAGGCGCATAGCTTCGGTACATATACCCCTGCCCCAAAATGGTTTGCCTATCCAATAACCCACTTCACATTGATCTTCAGATATTTTAAGATTGGAAGATGATGCAGGAAGATACCCTACGCACCCTATTGTCTCACCCGTTTCTTTAAGTTCCACAGCCCACATCGTAGGTGTATTGAAAACGGTGCGTATAACCAGCAGGCTCTCCTCAACACTTTTATGCGGAGGCCAGCCCGCACGCGGTCCCACATCAGGATCACTGGCATATTTAAATAGTGAGTCAGCATCACTCTCACGCCACGGGCGCAACAATATTCTCTCAGTTTCCATCATTGATACTTTCCAGCTAATATTCTGTTTCTGATGCTCTTCACGGCCGGTTTATAATACTCTATCTCCATTCCTTCCAGAATACGTTTAAGCTCCGCCATCAACTCTGGATAGAAGGTACTTATGCGGTACGCAATCTTAATACAAATAGCTTGAATACCCGGCAATTCCTCAACATCAACCGCATGGTCCAGGCAGAAATCATACAGGTCAGAGCGCAAATCCTCCTCCTTCATCTCAAGCATATCGACAACATTTAGTGACAACCTGCGGACCGATGAACTATCAGTCTTCAACACCAGGTCTATCAGTTCATCAAGCATTGGCTGAAGTTGAGATATTTCCTTATCTGTAGCCTTGGTAAGCGTCCACAACGCATTTCTGGACACACGGTAATCCTCGTCAAACGCAAACTGCCGCGCAAAACCAGTAAAATCCCCAGTCTTACACACCTCACGGTAAACCGCCTGTGCATCGGCCTCACCCTGAACTGCCCGTATTATCTCACTTGTAAGAATCATTTATTTCTCCATCTTTTTAGCATCGGGAAGAATCCGTACATCATCTGCTTGTACTCATCCTTGGTCATAGGTTTGGGCATGTTCTTATTGACTTCATCCACAAATTGAGCACAATGCTCAATCATTTGATCCATAGTCATTTCCTGCAGAAAGTGGCCATCAGCAAAACAGTATTTGCAGTAGTCATAGTTTATACTGCCATCAGCGTTTGTACCGCAATCCTCATCCTTGGTAAGTGGCATACCGCAGCTCTGGCAGAACTGTGGCAGTTGGCTGAGTTGGAAAGCCTTGACCTTAGTCGGAAACGTAGCCTCATAGGCCTCAAATCCTGCGGGATCGGCATCGGCCACAAAGTAACCGGCCGGCGGACAGTAAGTACCCTCTCGCTCACTCCAATATCCCGGAATGAGTTCCTGAGCCAGAAAATACGGCACATCAGACTCCCTGGGTTCAGCATGATAATGTATCTTTAACTTGCTGGCCAGATCAAAGCCCGCATGCTTGTAAAACTCAATGTTACCCTCCATGCAAAGAAGGCCGATGCCCATACCGCGGGCCTTATCCAGTGCATACTGGAGCAGTTTGAGGCCATAGCCCTTGCGCTTGTAGTCCGGGTGAATGCTTATGGGCCCGAATGTCCATGACGGAAACTTTGTACCGTCATCAAGCACAATCTCTGCCTTTGAGAACATGACGTGGCCAATTATCTTGCCGTTCTCCTCCATCACAAAGTCCAGTCCCGAAATGAAATCCGGATTTCTCCTTTACCGGTTAAGCACATAATGCTCCACGCATCCCGGCTTATAAACGTTCCAAAATGCCTCACGCGTAAGGTTCTCAACCTCACGCCAGTCCTTTTTCTCTTCTAATCTTATATTCATAAATCCCTTAAAATCTGCGTAAATGTTTGCAATACTCCTCATACTCGCTGCCAAAGTCGCGGCGCAGGCGCTTTTCCTCGCTCAGGACCTGCACGAACATGATGCAGAAGAATGCCACCCAAACCACTACAGCCTGCCAGCTCCAGAGCCAGACGGCAGCGCCGGCCAGATATGTTAGCGTGCCTGTGAGCATGGGATTGCGATTGATTCTGTACGGGCCAGCCACCATCAGATGCTTTGTGCGCGGAGCCACCTCATGGCCAAAGGCATCCATGGGATTTCCCTTACCCTGACGCTTCATGTAAACAATTGTCCACACACTGAGCGACAGGCCGCCAATCATCAGAACGCCTGTAATTGATGCGCGTAAAGCGCCAATATGCTCCAACGCAGGCATGCCCGTGGCAAGCCACATCACCGCGGGCATCAGCCCAACAAACAACACTCCTCCCAGGACGTAGCCCAGAATTTCACGTAATAATTTCATGTCGCTAATTTACGCTTTTTTCTCACCAAATACGCACCATCTTATAAATGGAATTCTGTGCAGTACCTCGTAGATGGCAGGAGTAAGCGTAAACACCGCAACTGTAAGGATAATGTACATTGCAACCGGCGGCAGATCAGTATGAACCTTCATCTGATAGCCCAAGGATGCGACCACCAGATAGTGAACAATATAGAGGCCGTAGCTGCTGCGGATCATATACTGTGAGAATGCATTGGTGCAATCATAACAGGCATTAAACCAGCCCATCATTGCAAGACACATCAGCCAGCCGAATATACAGTTCATAGGACTGCACAGGTACTCCGGTGATGTATTGTTCTCACCCCATGTGGTCACAATAAGGATGATGCCGGCAATAACTGCACAAATCATCAGCGGAATCCATGCTTTCTTTACCTTTTCCTGCACCTCATCATGTGAGAATACAAAATAGCCCATCAGGAATACGGTAAAATAGAACAGTGGCTTATACAGATTTGCCAGTCCGTCGGCCGAATCCGGGCGCGGATTTTTGATCAGTGTCTGCTCTGCTGCCCAAAACAGCACGCCCAGCAGCAAAACAATCACAACTATTCCACTCTTGCCGCAAAGGTTCCAGAGTTTGTCCTTTCCGTCAAGTTTACGCACCAGCAGGAATAACAGTGAGAACAACCACAGATCCTGCGCAAACCACAACGGACCCGTACCGGAAATGGCAAATATCATGTATTTGGCCACGAGCGGCATATCCTTGAAGATAATCTCGCCCGCAGTAACCGTATTGAAATAGCCCACCATCCAATGGAACACAAACAGGCCTATAGTACTGGGCACAAGCAGTTTAAGTGTACGTGAGCGGAACCACTCCATACCCGTTTTGCGCTGCAGTGAATATCGGGTGCTCATACCTGCCAGCAGGAACAACAGCGGCATGAACCATGGATATACCATATACATCACAACATCCTGATACTGTTGCGTCTCTGGAAACTCCCCAAAGCCGCCTATACCGCCAAACACGCCCTTGTTGTTGTAAAAATAGATTACATGATAAAACAGCACCAGCAGCACTGTTGCCCAGCGCAGATTGTCAATCCAATTTTTCCTCATTTCGTTGTAAGCCCTCCCATGGCCTGGTCAATTATTTTTTGAAAAATCTCTGTCTTGAGCATGGCAATGCCCTTCTCGTCACCCAGAAGCATAAGTGAGTCTCCCGACTTGATATCGTACATTTTACGAACGTCCTTAGGAATCACAATCTGCCCCTTATCGCCCACCTTCACTACTCCGAAGATGTATTTTCCGTCTTTTTCTTGCATATTATTTGTGGGAATAGTTAGAATTTTCCCACAAATGTAGTTCTTTTTGCAATACGGTTGCACTCTTTTTTTTTAGTAAATTCGCAAAAAAAAAATCAAGGAATGCTGTTCTACACATACGGAGAGGCCAATAAACCCACGCTGCTGCTGATTCCGGGACTTGGAGTATCACATGAGATATTTCTCCCGCTCATTGAGCTCCTTAAAGAACAGTTCAGCATCACTACGGTCGATAATGACGGATTTATTATCGGCAAGCCATCACAGTTTACATCGGTCGATGACCAAGCCGTGCAGATTATAAAATATGTACAGGAGAACCTTGACAGCAAAATGGATGTTGCCTATGGACTCTCTCTAGGCGGCAAGATACTGTCACGCATTCTGGAGCGCAATGAGATAGCAATAGACCACGCCATTATGGATGCCGCACCCCTGCTGCCCCTGCCCCGCTGGAGCATTGACCCGCTGCGCTACTACCAGAGTTTCAACGTGTGGACCTGCTACCACTGGACTGGATTCTGGCGTTTTGTCTTCCACTCACACTACATGGACGTTCTCCTGGACGAGTGCAAGAAAGTATGGCCATACGGCAAGGGCAAAGCCGTCCGCGACGGATACAAATCGGTCTATACCTCCAAACTGGAGAGTATAAAGGGTTCAGACATACACTTCTGGTACGGCACAAAGGAGGCATTCGTTGCCAAACCGCAAGTAGAGCATCTGTTCAAGCTCCACCCCGATACCCACGTAGAGGTATTCCCCAAGATGAACCATGGCCAATTTCTTGTGGATCATCCCGATGAAATTGCAAAACGAATAAAATCAATCTATTATGGCAAGTAATACAGACATAGTACAATACATAGTTGACCAGTGCTCCGGCGCCGGCCGCATTGACGCAAAGAAAATGATGGGAGACTATTGCATCTATTGTGACGGAATCCTGTTCGACCTAATTTGTGACAACAACCTCTACATCAAGCCCACCGATGCCGGCAGGGCCATTCTGAGAGAAGAAATAATGCGCTCACCCTACCCAGGCGCAAAGGAGCATTTCTTCATCGATGACCTTGATGACAGCGACTACCTTACTGAACTGATAAAGGTCACGCTCCCCAACCTTCCAGCACCCAAAACCAAGAAGAAAAAAACAGACTCTCTAGTTAGGCAGTAAAATTTCTCTAGTTAGGCAGTAAAAAAGTGCATTGGAAACCAAACGTTTTCAAAAGCAAAGTGTATGCAATAATGAAGCGCTTCAAAAAACCGTTTTGTTCAACTTACATTTAGACTGAAAATGAAAAGAAGCATAATTACCGCAGTAGTTCTGGCACTGGCATCAGTATCAATCCATGCTCAAAATGCCGATATGACACCGCAGCCCATAGAATCATTTGTAAAAGTTGAGTATGAACCTGATTGGTACGCTACTCAGGCTGAACTTTGGCACAAAGAAGCACTCAAGAATCCGTCCAATGACGATGCATGGATAAACTGGTTCCGTGCCACCCGATACAACATGATCCTGTCCGATGGTTTTGACAACGTTGATGACTCAAAGCTTTCCGAAATAGCCCAGACTGTCAGAAAGCAACGTCCCGACAGTTATGCCCAATACATACTGGACTATTATTGCACTATGTGGCTTCAGGGTCCTAAAAATTATGAAGACAACATGTCCAAGGCCATCACAATGAGGCCCGACAACAGAGTCCTCTATCCTGATTATGTGGCTTATCTGCTCAAGAACGGTAATCAGGAACAGATGGATGACATTCTTAAAAGGTGGTACAACATCGGTGAGTACTCCTACAACCTGCTCAACTATGCCTATAATGAAATGATAGGAATGCAGCAGAATGGTATTATATTCGTAAACGGCGATACTCCAACCTATTCCAAACTGCTGGTCAAATACGGCAAGGACCTGTTTGCTGACAAAACAGTAATATGCATGCCTCTACTGGCCACGCCCGAATACAGAAGTGCCGTAAGCAAGGAACTAGGAATAAGCCAAATTCCGGAGCCCGACTACCAGAATTATGATAAATGGACTGACGATGCAGTAATGCACATTATACGTGAGAGCAAACGTCCCTGCTATTTCTCAACGGT
>JAFZKR010000038.1 GCA_017551845.1 Bacteroidaceae bacterium | reverse complement strand
TCCTTCTTGGGGTCAATCTGTGAGCAGAGCAGGAATGCGGCAAACGTTCCTTGCATTGCACCGCAGGTGGGAGTGCAGTGACCGGGCTGGATATCTGTGTTAATGAATGCCTTGACAAAACGCGCTGCCTGCTCCTTGAGTTCGGGAATACCTTCAATGTTGGGATACTTTGAAGCTACGCCGCGGTCCAGAGCCTCTTTCTGAGCCTTGATACCTACGGCCGATGGCGGAATTCCGGGAACACCCATTTCAAAATGGATGAACTCTTGACCGGTCACTTTCTCAGCGTTCAGTTCACATGCCAGCACCTGACGGATGGAGGCCTTGTTGAGGTCACGTACCTCTATTTTTTCAAGATAATCGTCAATGACGTTTACAGGAATCAGCGTTTTCATCGGGGTTTATTCACAGTTACGGCCTATTTCAAGGGCCTTGATATTCATATCAACAATAGCATCGCCTTTGGATGCGAATATGGTACGCACGCTTTGGCAAAGTTTGTCAAAACTGATGCTCTTAAGAGCTTTTGATGCTGCACCCAAAAGAATCATATTGACAGCCTTGGGCATCTTGTGTTCCTTACCAAGTTCCTCAGTATCAATCAGGATAACGTTACCAACTTCCTTTAGCTCATTGATAATGGCATCCTTATCAGGATAGTTGCCGATATTCACAAATGGGTTGGATGATGTGATAACCCAGCCGTCCTTGCTAAGGTAGTGCTTGTAACGCAGAGCCTCCATGGGTTCCATGGCTATGATGATATCGGCCTGACCAAGTGAGATGAGGTCACTGGCTATGGGCTTGTCACTGATTCTCAGGTTGGACTGTACGTCACCGCCGCGCTGGCTCATTCCGTGAACCTCGGCCTGCTTGATGAAGAGATCCTCCTCAAGGGCGGCCTGACCTATAACTGTTGCAATTGATAGGATACCTTGTCCTCCAACGCCTGCAAGTATGATATCTGTCTTCATTTCTGTGCAGTTTTAGCTTTTGCCTTACGGGCAAGTGTCTGGATACATTCACGGCGCGGTATGATAACCGACAGGCCGCGGTACTCAATCTCCTCACGCAAAGTGCGTGTAATCTCCTCCATGTTCTGGGGCAGTGGAACCACAACTTTCAGGTGGTCGGGGTCAACACCGATGCCGCGGCATATAGCCTCGAACTTGTTGGTGCCGGCACTGTCCTGTCCACCGGTCATACCGGTGGTAAGGTTATCGGATATGATGATTGTGATGGGAGAGTTCTCATTGACCGCATCCAGCAGACCTGTCATGCCGGAGTGGGTGAATGTACTGTCACCTATGATGGCAACTGCGGGGAACACGCCGGCATCGGCGGCACCCTTGGCCATGGTTATGCTGGCGCCCATATCAACGGTGCTGTCAAGAGCCTGGAACGGAGGCAGGGCACCAAGTGTATAGCAACCTATGTCACCGAATACCTTGGCATCCTTGTAGTTTTTAAGCACGATGTTGATAGCCTCATATACGCTGCGGTGACCGCAACCTTGGCAGAGGGCGGGCGGACGTGCCACAACATTCTTGGCAACTTCCGGATGAGGCAGCGGAGCGAGTCCCAATGCGGCCTTTACGATATCCGGGTTGAGCTCTCCCTGACGGGGCAGTTCACCGGTCAGACGGCCAATTACTTTGCAGTCCGAAGGAAGGATTCCTGCCACCTGCTCCTCGACAAAGGGTTGACCGTCCTCAATAACCATGATTGAGTCACACTGCTCGGCAAGTGTGCGTACGGTCTCGGCAGGTATGGGGTACTGTGATATCTTAAGCACGGGGAAAGGTATGCTCTCAGGATAGCACTCTGAAAGATAGTTGTATGCGTTGCCACATGCAATGGCACCCATTTTGAAGCGCTTGGCCTGAGCTTTGAAACTGTTGAAAGGAGATTCTACTGACAGACGCATAATCTCAGGCTGACGCTCCAGAAGCGAAGCGTAGCGGCGCTTGGCGATGGCAGGCAGCAGTACCCAATCATGGACTCCGCTTACAGGGTTTAGGTCATTCTGATTACGTTTTTCCTTAAGAGCCACAACAGCGCGGGAGTGGGCCAGACGTGTCACGGTACGCATCAGAACCGGCAGCTTGAGATTCTCGGAGAGGTCATAGGCGTATGACATCATATCGTAAGCCTCCTGCTGTGATGAGGGCTCAAGCACCGGAATCAGGGCGAACTTGCCGTAGAAACGGGTATCCTGCTCATCCTGAGAGGAGTGCATTGAGGGGTCATCGGCCACGAGAACTATCAGACCGCCGTTCACTCCGGTGATAGAGGAGTTTACGAACGGATCGGCAGCCACGTTCATACCCACGTGTTTCATACATACCAGAGCTCGCTTTCCGGCAAATGACATACCGAGAGCTGCCTCCATAGCTGTTTTCTCGTTGGTGCACCAACGGGAATGTATTTTTTCAGCAGGGTTCTTCTTACAGTAACCCTGAATATATTCAGTGATTTCAGTTGACGGTGTTCCCGGATAAGCATAGACTCCGCTCAGTCCGGCATCAATGGCTCCTTGTGCAATGGCTTCATCGCCAAGTAACAGTTTCTTCATTATTATATATGCAATAGTATTTACTTTTTGACTTCCTCAGCATCCATAAGTGAAGTCGATGCACGTACGGTGACTTCGCGGTTGTAGCAGCTGAACATTTTATCGACCTCTTCTTTATGCTTGACACTTGAGAACAGGCTTACTATGGGAACGATAACAAGACCTGCCACCATGGAGAGCACGCCTGCATTGATGGGTGAGCTGAAGAAGGGGTTGATGAATGTAGTCTTGGTGAATGTGCCGTACATACAGCCGCACATGATAGCTACTCCTACAATGAAACTGGCCCAGACTGAAGCCTTGGTGGTCTTCTTCCAATAGAGGCCGTACAGGAACGGAGCGAGGAAGGCGCCAGCCAGAGCACCCCAGGAGATACCCATGAGCTGAGCTATGAATGTTACTGAGCTCTTGGCTTGGATTATAGCCAGAACAGATGATACTGCAATGAAGAATACAACCAGCAGGCGTATGGAGAGCAGCTGTGATTTTTCATTCATCTGCTTGCCGCCTTTGGCTATGGCCGGTTTGATGATGTCAAGCGTAAGGGTTGAGCCTGATGTAAGCACCAGCGATGAGAGTGTTGACATTGATGCGGAGAGCACCAGAATGATAACCACGCCAATCATCAGGTCAGGAAGAGTCTGGAGCATTGAGGGAACAATGCTGTCATATACAGGTGTACCGTTGGGTGTAAAGTCAATGACATTACCGTACAGACGGCCGAAACCGCCCAGGAAGTAACAACCGCCTGCCACGATGATGGCAAAGAAGGTTGAAATGAAGGTTCCCTTACGTATGGCGGCCTCGTCACGGATGGCGTAGAATTTACCTACCATTTGAGGCAGGCCCCATGTGCCGAGTGATGTAAGCAGCACGACACCAAGCAGCCAGATGGGTTGAGGCCCGAAGAACGATGTGAAGGCACCGTTAAGTGCGGGAGCTGCCTCGCTGGGAATCTGTGACAGTTTGTCTATTGCTTCGGTGAAGCCTCCGTTACCGTTCAGGACAGAAAGGATAACGGCTACTATACCGATGAGCATGATCATGCCTTGTATAAAGTCATTGACGGCAGTTGCCATGTAACCTCCTACCAGCACGTATATACCGGTCAGTATGGCCATTCCCAGTACGCACCAGCTGTAGTCAATGCCGAATGAGAGTCCGAAAAGGCGGGACAGACCGTTGTAGAGTGATGCGGTATAAGGAATAAGGAATACGAATACAATCACTGAAGCGGCCACCTTGAGAGCCCCGGAGTTGAAGCGCTGTCCAAAGAAATCGGGCATAGTGGCACTGTGCAGGTACTGTGTCATAAGTCGCGTCCGGCGTCCCAGTATTCTCCATGCGAGCAGAGAACCTATCAGGGCATTTCCAAGGCCTATCCATGTGGCGGAAAGACCATATTTCCAGCCGAACTGACCGGCATAGCCCACGAATATGACGGCCGAAAAATAAGAAGTGCCGAATGCAAAAGCCGTGAGCCATGAGCCCACCTTGCGGTCACCTAACACAAAACCCTGCACATTGTTCGCGGTTTTACGGCAGTAGATACCGACGCCTATCATCACGGCGAAGAACAGGATCAGAATAAGAATTTTCAGAAACATAATGGTATGGTTTGATTATTGAATGTCTATTCCCAGCCCTGAATGAGTGTGAGCCCTTTCTCTGTGGCTATACGTTCAGCAATCTCCAAACTGGCAGGACGTATTATCAGGACTAATTTGCCGTCCTTGTGGAAAGTATAGAGATAGCTGATGGAACATCCTCCGGAGGTAAGGGCGTCAATGGCATCGGCAAAGGCTGAGGTATCAGGTTCCACCTGGATTGCAAGAACTTCGTTAAGGTTTACCAGATGGCCCTTTGCTGAAAGTAGCCGGGACGCTTTCTTCTGGTCGGAGGTTATAAGGCGTAAGATGCCGTATTCGGTGGTATCGGCTACCGATGCAGCCTGAATCTCTATGTTCTCGTCTTTGAGAGCATTGAGTATGTCGCTTAACTTGCCTCGCTGATTCTCAAGAAATATGGAAATCTGCTTTATGGTTTTCATAATGTCCTTTTTTAGTGGTTGTTACGCAAATCATTTACTCTCTTGGCCTTGCCGTCGGACTGCGGGATGACACCCTTGCCCACCAGTTTGACTTTTGGAGTGAGAAGAATCTCATCCTTGAGGCGGCGGGTAATCTCCTTGGTGAGGTTCTGGAGCATACCGAAATCATCAGTAGCTTGTGCCAGTTCTGCCTCAACGGTCATCTCGTCATTGTCCCCAATGGTTTCAATGGTAATGAGATAATCGCTGGCCAGCTCCGGGAACTGCATCAGGATCTTTTCAATCTGAATAGGATAGATGTTGACTCCCTTGACAATCATCATGTCATCGCTGCGGCCCTGGAAACGTGCCAGTCGGACGTGTGTGCGTCCGCAGGGGCATTCTCCCGGAAGGATACGTGTAAGGTCGCGTGTGCGGTAGCGGAACAGAGGCATTGCCTCACGGTTAAGTGTGGTAAGTACCAGTTCTCCAAGCTCGCCCTCCGGAACGGGTTCCAGAGTAACAGGATCAAGAATCTCGACAATGTAGTTGTCCTCCCAGATATGCATGCCGTTCTGCTCCTGGCACTCTATTGCTACGCCGGGGCCGCACATCTCGCTCATTCCGAAATTATTGTAAGCTTTGGCACCCCATATCTCCTCAATACGTTTGCGTTGTGCCTCAGAGTGGGGCTCTGCGCCTATAATCAGTGTGTGTACTGTTGTCTTACGGGGGTCGATGCCCTCTTCCTGAAATGCGGCAGCCAGACGTGTCGCATAGCTTGGTATGCAGTGCAGAGCGGTAGTGCCGAAGTCAGTGATGAACTTTACATGACGCTTGCTGTTACCGGCTCCGGCAGGAACGGTGAGAGCGCCCAGACGCTCTGCTGCATACTGAATGCCCAGGCCGCCGGTGAACATTCCGTAGCCTGATGTGTTCTGAATGATGTCAGTGTTTCTGAGACCAATGCAGTACATTGAACGTGCCATCGCATCAGCCCACTCGTCAAGGTCTTTCTGAGAATGGAGAATGACGGTGGGATTGCCGGTAGTACCGCTTGAAGAGTGAAGACGGACCACCTTCTCCAATGGAATGGATTTGATTCCGAAGGGGTAAGTGGCCCTAAGGTCGTTCTTGGTGGTGAACGGGAAACGTTTTATATCCTCTACTGATTTTATATTCTCTGGGGTTATACCCGACTCTTTGAATTTGGGAGCATAGAACTCGCTTCCCATCGCAATCTCCACGGTTTTCCTGAGACGTTCCACCTGCAGTTGCTCCAGCTTCTTCCGTGGCATTGTCTCAATCTCTTCATTCCAGTATTTGCTGTTCATATTTGTATTTTTATACGTCGTTTTATATTTTTGAGTGCAAATTTATAAAATTTTATCAAGTTCTTCAAGCAGATAATTCACTCCTTTGTCACTAATTCCTATATAGTAGCGCAGAGGCTCATCACTTGTAACTCCTTTTGTTACAAATACACTGCCCAGTACGTCGTTGTATTTCTTTTCTTCCAGATCAGGCATGATGATTATGGCGGTTACGCTGTTGGGATATTCTATTGCATACCCTTTCTCTATTTCGCTCACTTTACCCGCACCGGCATCAGTAAGCCCGGCTGCCACATTAAGGAGGTCGAAAGAACCTTCGTAGTAGTCTATGACTTTCATGACGGGACTGTCACGGAACAGAGTAATCTGTTTGTCGAAATAGATGGGTTCATCGAGCAGCTCCCAGGTATCATGATGCAGGTGTATCACCATTCTGTCATCGGTCTTTTGAAGTACTTCCGCCTTACTGTACCCGTCTATATTCTTGTACAATCCTGATGAACCCATAGGGCATGATGCCCCGTAGCCCAATATGTCTGAGCCCGGCATTTGTATCGTGCGGCCGTTTTCAAGTTTCAGGTATGCATTGAATCCCAGATTGTCGTTTCTCCGGCCTTTTGAATCCATATCTGTCCGGAACATAACGGTGCTGTTCATCCAGGATACTCTGTTGTTGCGTATCCGGAAATCAAATCCGTTTCCTATCCGGGTACAGCCTATAAGTGTTGAGAAAGCCAGAACTATAACCAGTGTTTTTTTCATTTCATTCCAGAGAGTATGCCGAAGCGTAGTTTTTAATCTTTTTGAGCATGGATAACAGACCATTGCTGCGGGTGGGTGACAGATGCTGTGTCAGTCCGGTCGCTTCTATAAAATGAACGTCGCTCTCCAGTATTTCCTGTGGGGTATGTCCTGAGAGTGCTCTGATGAGCAGTGCAATCAGTCCTTTGGTGATTATGGCATCGCTGTCGGCTTGGAATATGAGCAGTCCGTCCTGCATGAAGGCATGAAGCCACACGCGGCTCTGGCATCCCTCAATAAGATTCTGTTCGTTTTTGAATTTTTCGTCAAGCGGTTCAAGTCTGTTTCCCAGATCAATTATCATCTGGTATTTGTCCATCCAGTCATCAAATAGGCTGAATTCCTCTATGATCTCATCCTGAATCTCGTCAATGCTCATTTCTTTTCGTTGTAGATTACACGGAGAAGCGTTTCTCCCACAGCTTGGAGTACGTTCTTGTCGATATTGTCTATATTGTCCTGCAATGTATGCCAGGTGGGTCCGAAACTGCCGTTGCCGGCTTTCGGTGTGTATGGTACGATATCAATTGCGGGTATCTTGGCAATTGTGTTTATAAAGTAGTGGTCATCAGTTACGTATGCTCCGCTTACTCTCATGAAAAGGGCTCCGTGACCTAACTCCGAAGCGGCGTTCCATACTCTGTCCACGACTCCCTTCGCATACATTTCGGAGTATTTTTCCACACAGAACCTTGACCCTTTTCCACCTACCATATCAAGCAGTATGGCATATTTTGCCTTGTAATTTTCCTTGTGATGTTTTGCGGCCCAATACTGTGTGCCTAATCCCCAGTATTTCTCGGAATTGACTCCTTCATATTCGTCGTCGGGCCCCGGGCCCCAGTCTTCGGCGTCAAAGAAAATACAATCGACTCCTATTTCCGGAGCTTTGGCCTGAAGTTGTCTTGCTATCTCCAGGATTACGCCCACTCCGCTGGCTCCGTCGTTGGCTCCGTCAATAGGTGTCTTATGATTGGCAGGGTCGGGATCGTTGTCCGCCCAAGGACGGCTGTCCCAATGTGAGCATAGAATTATCCGTGTGGGAGAATCGGGGTTGTAACTTCCTATGATGTTGTAACAGCGTATTTTGGTCTTGTCAAAAGTGACTGACTCGAATCCTTGCAGGAAAGTCTGGGCTCCGAATTCTCCAAGTTTTTTCATAAGCCAGGCGGCGCATTTCACTTGTGCCTCAGTATTGGGGACACGCGGGCCGAAATCTGTTTGTATCTTTATATAGTTGAAAGCGCTGTCCGCACAGAATGCCGGCGCTGAGAGCTCCCGGGTTGGTGTTTCTTTGGAATTGTTCGCTTTCCGGCTTCCGCATGAAATCGCCAGGATAAGCATCAGGACAGTGAATACATGTTTCTTCATCTTTTCATCGGTTTAGTTTCCATGTTGCCCCTTCCTTGGTATCCTTTATCTCGAATCCAAGTGCTGTCAGTTCATTGCGTATCTTGTCGCTGGTTGCCCAGTCTTTGTTGGCCTTTGCGATAGCTCTCTGCTCCAGCAGCATGTCCACGACTTTGCCGAATGCCTTCTCCCGGCCGCTGCTGTTCCCCTCTTCGGATTTGATTCCCAATATCCCAAAAAGGAATATATCAAACAGTGATTTAAGCTCTTGGATATCGGGAACAGTGAGTTTGGCGTTACCGTCCACTGCCTGGTTGATGATCTTGGCGGCATCGAACAGATGACTTATCACAATAGGTGTGTTAAGGTCATCGTCCATAGCCTCATAGCACTTGTCCTTGAACTCATCGACACTTACAGTTCTCTCGGCCGAAGGCTGAATGCGGTCTATTGCGTTATATGCCTCCATAAGACGTGACATAGCCTTCTCGGCTGCCTGCAGGGCATCGTTGCTGAAATCAACCGTACCGCGGTAGTGGGCCATCAGTATGAAGAACCTTATTGTCATGGGGCTGTAGGCCTGCTTCAGGTTAGGATTCTGACCGGTGAAGAACTCGTTCAGGGTGATGAAGTTGCCCAGTGATTTACCCATCTTCTGACCGTTGATGGTAATCATGTTGTTGTGCATCCAGTAGTGGACAATGTCATGTCCCTGGCTGGCTACAGCTTGTGCAATCTCGCACTCGTGGTGCGGGAATATCAGGTCCATACCGCCTCCGTGTATGTCGAAACGTTCACCCAGATATTTGCGGCCCATGGCGGTGCACTCGCAGTGCCAGCCGGGGAATCCGTCACTCCAGGGTGAAGGCCAGCGCATGATGTGCTCAGGCTGAGCTTTTTTCCAAAGGGCAAAATCAGCAGGATTGTGTTTCTCCTCCTGACCGTCAAGCTCACGGGTGGTGTTGAGCACATCATCCAGATTCCGTCCTGAAAGTATGCCGTAGTGATGATCCTTGTTATACTTGTTCACGTCAAAGTAGATACTGCCCTGACTCTCGTATGCGTAGCCGTTATCGAGAATCTCCTTGACTAACTGTATCTGTTCAATTATATGCCCTGATGCGTGCGGCTCTATGCTGGGCGGCAGTACGTTCAGAGCCTCCATTGCCTTGTGGTAGCGCAGGGTGTAATATTGCACCACCTCCATAGGCTCTAACTGCTCCAGGCGTGCCTTCTTGGCAATCTTGTCCTCACCCTCATCGGCATCATGCTCCAGATGGCCCACATCAGTGATGTTACGGACGTAACGTACTTTGTAGCCCAGATGCTGCAGGTAGCGGAAAAGAATGTCAAAGGTTATTGCAGGGCGGGCGTGACCCAGATGCGGATCACCATATACTGTGGGGCCGCACACGTACATACCTACGTGTGGAGGGTTCAAAGCTTCAAACAGCTCTTTTTTCCTGGTCAGTGTGTTGTAGATTGTCAGTTTGTTTTCCATATTATCTTTTCGTTGTTTCTTCAATTAATTTGAGGAGCCGGTCAACCGCACTCTCCTCGGGAATATTTTTCTCTATGCACTCCTTGCCGCGATAGAGGCTGATCTTGCCGCGGCCTGCGCCCACGTAGCCGAAATCGGCGTCGGCCATCTCGCCCGGTCCGTTCACTATGCAGCCCATGATGGCTATCTTTACACCTTTAAGATGACCGGTGGCGGCTTTGATGCGTGCTATTGTCTCTTCAAGATTATATAGTGTCCGTCCGCAGCCCGGACATGAAATGTATTCCGGTTTGCTGAATCTTATGCGTGCACCCTGCAGTATGGCCTCCTCTGTGGAGCGGATCTGTTCTGCCGGGATATTGGGACTGCTCAGCTTTAAGTCGTTAGCCTTGCCGTCAATGAGCAGTGCGCCTGCATCCATTGCTGCATGCAGTTGGAAATCCTCAAGTGATTCATCGGTGTAAGAGAGTTGCAATATGCCATTCTCAATCCTGGCCGATGTACGTACCTCAGCACTTGTTGCGGCATAATCAACCAGTTTGCGTGCTACGGGGATCTCACGCTCAGGAGCCTCGGACAGCGATACGCGTATGGTGTCGCCTATGCCTTCGGCCAGCAGTGCGCCTATGCCTATGGCGCTCTTTATGCGGCCGTCCTCACCCTCGCCGGCCTCAGTCACACCCAGGTGTATGGGGAAAGCCATTCCCTCACGGTCCATCTCCTTTACCAGCAGCCTGACAGTCTCAATCATGACCACCGTGTTGCTGGCCTTGATTGATATCACCACGTTCATGAACTCCTGCTCCACGCAAATGCGCAGGAACTCCATGCAGCTCTCCACCATTCCGGCAGGGGTGTTGCCGTAACGGCTCATTATGCGGTCCGACAGTGAACCGTGATTCACACCTATGCGTATGGCGGTACCGTGTTCGCGGCAGATATTCAGGAACGGGATAAAACGGTCACGGATGCGCTGAATCTCCTGTGCATATTCAGTGTCGGTATATTCCAGATGTTTGAACGTGCGTGCAGGATCAACATAGTTTCCGGGGTTGATGCGAACCTTTTCCACATAGCGGGCGGCCACATCGGCCACAGCTGGGTTGAAGTGGACATCGGCCACAAGCGGGGTGTTGTAACCGCGGGCAGTCAGACCTTCACGGATAAGGCGCATGTTCTCAGCCTCACGGGTACCCTGCGTAGTCATGCGAACCAGTTCGCCGCCAGCCTGGATGATACGTATGGCCTGCTCAATGCAGCCCTCTGTATCCATCGTTGCGGTAGTGGTCATAGACTGCAGGCGTATGGGATTGCTGCCGCCTATTGCGGTATCTCCCACACGTACGCTTATGGTTTTCCTGCGGTTATATACGGTCATTATCAGTTGGTCTTGTAGTTATATTTTACCTGACTCAGCTCGGCGTTGGCTTTCTCAATCTTATCTTTGAGGCCATCCTTGTGGGCTGCAAGACGTGTTGCCAGTTCTGTGTCGGCTACGGCCAGTATCTGGGCAGCCAGTATGGCTGCGTTCTGGGCACCGTTAACTCCTACTGTCGCTACCGGTATTCCGGGGGGCATCTGGATTATAGAGAGCATAGCGTCCAGGCCGTCAAGCATACCCTTTATGGGTACACCTATCACGGGAATGTTGGTGTTGGCAGCAATCACGCCGGGCAGTGCTGCCGCCATACCGGCTGCAGCTATGATTACCTTGATGCCGCGTGCCTGAGCACCCTTTGCAAACTCCTCTACGGCTGCCGGTGTGCGGTGAGCGGATAGGGCATTCATCTCAAACGGAACCTGGATACTGTCCAGAAAAGCAGCAGCCTTCTCCATCACAGGAAGGTCCGAAGTACTGCCCATAATAATGCTTACTGATGGTTTCATATCTCTTGTCGTTTTATTTTTTTCTCATTCTTGCTACCGGTATCCCTATCTGTTCGCGGTACTTGGCCACCGTGCGACGGGCCACCTTGTATCCGTGGCCCGAAAGATAGCCGGTCAGCTGCTCGTCGGTCAGCGGGGCCGAAGGATCCTCGTTGTCCGTCAGTTCCTTGATAATACGGTGGATCTCCTTTACCGAAACCTCCTCGCCGCTCATGCTCTTTACCCCGTCAGTGAAGAAGTATTTAAGGGGAAAAGTGCCGAAACAGGTCTGGACATATTTACCGCTTGTGGCACGGGACACCGTTGAGATGTCATAACCGGTATCGGCGGCGATATCCTTGAGTGCCATAGGCTTGAGCAGTGATTCATCCCCTTCCATGAAGAATGTCCTCTGCCGGTTGATGATGGCCTGCATTGTGCGGGTTAAAGTCTGTTCGCGTTGCTTTATGGCCTGTATGAATCCCTTGGCCGAATCCAGCTTGCGTTTAATATACAATGCGGCATCGCGCTGGCTGCTGTTTCCGCTCTTTATCTGGTTCTCCAGCATATTGGAGTATTCGCGGCTCACCCTCAGCTCAGGGACATTTCCGTTGTTCAGGCTGAAATGGATATCGTCATCGTAGCAATCGATCACAAAGTCGGGTACAATGTGCTGATGGTTGCCGGCGGGTGCCTCACCGAGTGAATTACCCGGACGTGGATTCAGTTTGAGCAGTTCAGCCATGATTCTCTTGGCCGTCTCGGGAGTGATCTGCAGTTTGGATTCGATCTTGTCGAAGCGTTTGTGGGTGAACTCGTCGAACATGGTGCTGATGACAGTCTCCTGGAGGGCTTTGTCCGCGGAGTCCGGTTTACGGCGTATCTGGATGAGAAGGCATTCCTGCAGATTCCTTGCGCCTATACCGGCAGGGTCGAACTCCTGGATTACTTTCAGAACCTTTTCAATCTCCTCAACGGACGCGTCAACATCATGGTAGAAAGCCAGGTCGTCGGAAATGGACTGAAGATTCTTGTCAAGAATGCCGTCATTGTCGATGGAGCCTATAATGTAACGGGCAATCTTCATCTCATGTTCAGAGAAATCCTGTTCGCCCAACTGACTGTTAAGTATATCATAGAACGACACTGCATCCGATACGGGTATTTCAGCAACAGGCCCTGAGGCCGACGGGGAGTGTTCGTACCATTCGTCGTCATCGTAGTCGTAATCAGGGGTGGAACCGTACTCTGAGTCATTCTCATGGAAAGCGTCATCACCTTCTGCGCTTTCATCGTTATCCGAATCAGGGTCAGCGGAATGTTCTTCCGGCATTGTGCCGAGTCCAGCCTCATCCATTGCAGGGTTGTCGTTGAGTTCCAGTCTTACCTGCTCCTCCAGTTCCAAAGTGGAAAGGGCAAGAAGCTTGGCTTCCAGCACCTGTTGTGGTGAAAGAGACTGTATCTGGACCTGCGACTGGGTCTGAATCTGTGACTGTATGTTGCCGGACTTTGTCATATTACTCAATAGTGGAAGCTGCTTCCTCCTATGAATTCACGTACGAGTGAGGTGGGAGGCAGTTTTTCGCTCGGAATAGTCTTGAAGAGCTTAAGCAATTCCCTGAGCTGGCTGGCCTTGGCATATTCAGGACAATCCTGAGGAACTTCGGCCAAAATGGGGTCAACCATATCCTTTATGACAGCTATCTCAAACAGCATGGCTGAGTTGAACATCACGTCGGCATTCTCCTGATTGGGGAAAATCCATTTTTCCTCTCCGGCACGGACCGATGGCCAGCGGCTTATGGTGTCTCTTGCGGAATAGGCACGGTACTTGTGGTCACGTATGATACGGCGCAGCAGGCGGTTGTCGGTCGATGGGATATAGTTGTGCTCGTCTATGCGGATGCTTGTCAGAGCCGATACGTATATGAGGAACTTGGCTTCGGAGGGAATGTCCGGCATAAGGTCAGGATTCAGTGCATGTATTCCTTCTATCAGCAGGACATCGTTGTCACCCAGCTGCATCTTCGGGTATGTGAACTCCCTGATACCGCCCTTCTTGAAATTGAATGTGGGCGGCTGAATGGTTTTTCCTTCCAACAGATCCTTGAGCTGGCTGTTGAAGTAGGGTAAGTCTATGGCATAAAGGGATTCAAAGTCATGCTCACCGTTCTCGTCAACAGGAGTGTGGTCGCGGTCCAGGAAGTAATCGTCAAGTGAGAGAACCTTGGGAGTGATACCTTGGGCAAGCAACTGTACCTGAAGG
>JAFZKR010000037.1 GCA_017551845.1 Bacteroidaceae bacterium | reverse complement strand
TTCTATCTATGTACTGACTCAGAAGGAGGGTGGTCGTCATACCTCATTCCGCAACAAGTATCGTCCTCAGTTCTACATCCGTACAATGGACTGCACCGGTGAGATCACTCTCCCCGAGGGAACTGAAATGGTAATGCCTGGTGATAACGTAGAGATCACCGTAACTCTGATTTATCCTGTTGCTATCAACGTCGGTCTGCGTTTCGCTATTCGTGAGGGCGGCCGTACCGTTGGTTCAGGTCAGATCACCGCAATCATCGACTGATTGTAAACCAAATAAATGTCAGCTCTTTTCGAGGGGCTGACATTACTTACGGGTGTAGCTCAGTTGGTAGAGCATCGGTCTCCAAAACCGAGTGTCGAGAGTTCGAGCCTTTCCACCCGTGCAATGTATAAATAGAACTATGTTCAAGAAATTCATACAAAACTGTAAGGAATCTTACAACGAGCTTGTCCATAAGACAACATGGCCAACAAGTAAGGAACTGACCAGCAGTGCAGTCATCGTTTTAGTTGCTTCCCTGATGATTGCTGTTGTGGTTTTCCTGATGGATAAAAGCTTTGAGGAAATAATGAAACTCATTTATCCCTGATTGGAACAATGGCTGAGTTGGAAAAAAAGTGGTATGTCCTGAAGGCTATAAGCGGCAAGGAGCTCAAGGTAAAGGAATATCTTGAGGCCGATGCCAAGAATAATGGCTTGGAGGATATGATAACACAAGTGCTTATTCCCACCGAAAAGGTTGTTCAGGTACGAAACGGAAAACGTGTCGTGAAGGAACGCAGTTATCTGCCGGGTTACGTCTTGGTGGAGGCTGTACTTGATGGTGAAATCAAGCAACGTCTCAGATACAGTCCCAACGTATTGGGTTTCCTCGGTGGCATGGATAATCCCACGCCTCTGCGTCCTTCAGAAGTCAACAGGATTCTTGGTTCTGTAGATGAGATGGAGGAGACTCAGGAAGAGGTTCTTGTCCCGTTTATCGTAGGCGAAACGGTAAAGGTGACCTTCGGCCCGTTCTCAGGCTTCAATGGTGTCATTGAAGAGGTTGACAACGCAAAGAAGAAACTTAAGGTCATGGTTAAGATCTTCGGTCGAAAGACTCCGATAGATCTTGGTTTTATGCAGGTGGAGAAACTGTAAGCTGCCTGTTACCAGGCTTACAATGTTCTCCGTATAGTGTTTACATATAATTTTTTGGAAAATGGCTAAAGAAGTTGCTGGAATAATCAAACTACAGATTAAAGGAGGCGCTGCAAACCCATCACCACCCGTTGGTCCCGCTCTTGGTTCCAAGGGTTTGAATATAATGGAGTTTTGCAAACAGTTCAACGCCAGAACCCAGGACAAATCAGGTAAGACTCTGCCGGTGATCATCACTTATTACAGTGATAAGTCATTCGACTTTGTCATCAAGACTCCTCCTGTAGCCATACAGTTGCTCGAGGCATCCCGAGCCAAGGGCGGTTCTTCAGAACCGAACCGTAAAAAGGTTGCTTCAGTAACCAAGGAACAGGTTGCAGCGATTGCACAGGACAAGATGCCCGACCTGAACTGCTTTACATTGGAATCAGCTATCTCTATGGTGGCAGGTACCGCAAGAAGCATGGGAATCACAGTCAAGGATTAACGCCTGGCATTCACTGAAAAAAAGTTTTAAGAAATGGGTAAACTGACAAAAAACCAAAAGAGTGTCGCTTCTAAGATAGAAGCCGGCAAAGCCTATACCCTCAAGGAGGCATCTCAGTTGGTCAAGGATATTACTACAACCAAGTTCGACGCATCAGTGGATATTGATGTCCGTCTTGGTGTTGATCCCCGTAAGGCCAACCAGATGGTTCGTGGCGTGGTATCCCTTCCTCACGGAACAGGTAAGGTAGTCAGAGTCCTAGCTCTGTGCACTCCTGATCAGGAAGCCGCTGCCAAGGAAGCAGGTGCTGACTATGTTGGATTCGAAGAGTATATAGAGAAGATTAAGGGTGGTTGGACTGATATTGATGTCATCATCACCCAGCCTGCCCTGATGGGCAAGTTAGGCCCTCTCGGACGTATTCTCGGTCCTCGTGGACTTATGCCTAACCCCAAGAGCGGTACAGTGACGATGGATGTTGCCAAGGCTGTCAAGGAGGTCAAACAAGGAAAGATTGATTTCAAGGTTGACAAGACTGGTATCGTCCACACTTCAATCGGCAAGGTTTCATTCTCTGCTGATGCTATCAGAGAGAATGCTAAGGAGTTTATTGATACAATCATCAAGCTCAAGCCTTCTGCTGCAAAGGGTACATATATCAAGAGCATTTATCTTTCAAGTACAATGAGCAAGGGTATCAAGGTTGATACCAAATCATTGGATGAGATCTGATTAAAACAAGCATTATGAAGAAAGAGGATAAAGCTTTGATTATTGAGTCTTTGAAGGAAACCCTTCAGAAATACTCAGCAATATATCTGGTCGATGTAACAGGTTTGAATTCAACCGCTACAAGTGACCTGCGCAGAAAGTGCTTCAAGAATGAAGTCAAGATGGTCGTTGTCAAGAACACTCTGCTTCAGAAAGCTATGGATCAGTTGGAGGTTGACTTTTCACCTCTGTATGATTCACTCAAGGGCACAACAGCTCTTATGCTGGCTAATGTAGCAAATGCTCCTGCCAAGCTTCTGAAGGACGTTACTGACAAGAAGACCGGTATTCCGGGCCTCAAGGCTGCTTATGCAGAGGAGAGCTTCTACATTGGAGCAAACCAGCTCGAGGCTCTGGTCAACATCAAGAGCAAGAAGGAACTCATTGCCGACGTCATTGCACTTCTGCAGTCACCGGCCAAGAACGTTATTTCTGCTCTGCAGTCTGGTGCAAACACCATCCATGGAGTTCTCAAGACTCTTGGAGAAAGAGAGAATTAATTATCAATACAAAGTACAAACCTATTAAAATCATAACACAATGGCTGATTTAAAAGCATTAGCAGAAGAACTGGTTAACCTTACCGTTAAGGAGGTCAATGAACTCGCAACCATCCTGAAGGATGAATATGGAATTGAACCCGCTGCCGCAGCTGTAGCTGTAGCTGCTGCTGGTCCTGCTGCCGCTGCTGAGGCTGCAGAAGAGAAGTCTTCATTTGATGTAGTCCTGAAGGGCTTCGGCGCAAACAAGCTTGCTGTCGTAAAGGCTGTCAAGGAAGCTTGTGGTCTGGGACTGAAGGAGGCTAAGGATCTTGTTGACGCTGCACCCAGTGTTGTTAAGGAAGGTCTCGCCAAGAACGAAGCCGAGTCACTGAAAAAGACTCTGGAAGAGGCTGGCGCAGAAGTTGAACTTAAGTAATTTCACAGGCCTGACCTGTCAGGTTAATGGTTAAGTAACCCCTACGGTGGTCCTTTTGGACTGCCTAGGGTTCTTAACCTTTTTGTGCGTTAAAGAATCAAGTTCCATAATATCCTTCCTTTTATGTCTTCAAACACAGATAATCAGAGAATTAATTTCGCTTCCGTCAGGAATCCGATGCCGTGTCCTGATTTCCTTGAAGTACAGCTCAAGTCATTCAAGGATTTCCTGCAGTTGGACACACCGCCTGAGAAACGCAAGAACGAAGGTCTTTATAAGGTATTCTCAGAAAATTTCCCTATAGCCGATACCCGGAATAATTTTGTCCTGGAATTCTTGGACTATTACATTGACCCGCCCCGCTACACAATTGAGGAGTGTCTGGAGCATGGTCTGACATATAGTGTACCCTTGAAGGCCAAACTGAAACTTTACTGTACTGATCCCGATCACGAGGATTTCGATATGGTGATTCAGGATGTCTTCCTTGGCCCCATTCCATATATGACGGCACAGGGTACTTTCGTAATCAACGGTGCAGAGCGCGTTGTCGTATCACAGTTGCACCGTTCTCCGGGCGTTTTCTTTGGTCAAAGCATTCATTCTAACGGAACTCCCCTCTATTCTGCACGAATCATTCCTTTCAAAGGCTCTTGGATAGAGTTCGCTACTGACATTAACAATGTCATGTATGCTTATATAGACCGTAAGAAGAAACTTCCTGTAACCACTCTTCTCCGCGCGATAGGATTTGAGACGGACAAGGATATCGTTGACATTTTTGATCTAGCTGAAGAAGTTAAGGTCAACAAGACGAATCTCAAGAAGTGTATCGGTCGAAAACTTGCTGCACGCGTATTAAGGACCCGAATAGAAGATTTTGTAGATTCTGATACCGGTGAGGTGGTTTCTATTGAGCGTCATGAAGTCGTAGTTGACCGTGAAGCGGAACTGTCTGAAGACAACATCAGCGATATTCTCGAATCAGGTCTTGAGACGATACTGCTTCATAAGGAACAGGCTAGCCAGTCAGATTATTCCATAATTTTCAATACTCTTCAGAAAGATCCCTGTAATTCTGAGAAAGAGGCTGTTCTCTATATCTACCGTCAGCTCAGGAATGCTGATCCTGCCGATGATTCGAGTGCCCGTGAGGTTATTAATAACCTGTTTTTCTCAGAGAAACGCTATGATTTGGGAGAGGTAGGCCGTTACCGTGTCAACAAGAAGTTAGGATTGACTACTGATATGAGTATCGGTGTGCTGACAAAAGAGGATATTATTGAGATTATCAAGTACCTCATAGAACTTGTCAACTCACATGCTGTGGTGGATGATATCGACCACCTTTCAAATCGTCGAGTACGTACTGTCGGAGAGCAGCTTTCCAATCAGTTCGCTATAGGCTTGGCACGTATGGCCCGCACTATACGCGAGCGTATGAACGTACGTGATAATGAGGTGTTCACTCCTACTGACCTTATCAATGCCAAGACAGTATCAGCTGTAATCAACTCGTTCTTCGGAACAAACGCACTTTCTCAGTTTATGGACCAGACCAATCCTCTGGCCGAGATAACCCACAAGCGCCGTATGTCCGCTCTTGGACCTGGTGGTTTGTCGCGTGATCGTGCAGGATTCGAGGTTCGTGACGTACACTATACCCATTATGGTCGTCTCTGTCCTATTGAGACTCCTGAAGGACCGAATATCGGTCTTATATCATCTCTTTGCATATATGCTAAGATAAATGACCTTGGATTCATCGAGACTCCCTATCGTAAGGTCAAGGACTGCCATGTGAATCTTAACAACGATGAGGTGGAATACCTCACTGCTGAGGAAGAGGAGGGCAGGATAATTGGTCAGGGAAATGCTCCTTATGATGATAAAGGCAAGTTTATCCGCACTCGTGTCAAGGCACGTCGTGATGCAGATTTCCCTGTTGTTCCGCCCGAAGATGTGGAACTCATGGATGTTTCGCCCCAGCAGATAGCCTCTATTGCTGCAGCTTTGATCCCGTTCCTGGAACACGATGATGCTAACCGTGCCCTGATGGGCTCGAACATGATGCGTCAGGCAGTTCCTTTGATGCGCACCGAGGTCCCCATAGTAGGTACAGGTATAGAAAAACAGCTTGCCGAGGATTCTCGTACTCAGATTACCGCTGAGGGTGACGGAACAGTTACTTATGTTGATGCTGCCATTATCAGAATCCTGTACGATCGTACGGAGGATGAGGAGTTCGTAAGCTTCGAACCTGCGGAGAAGGAGTACAAACTGCCCAAGTTCCGTCGTACGAACCAGAACATGACCATAGATTTGCGTCCTATCTGTGAGGTGGGTCAGCGTGTGAAGGCAGGCGATATTCTGACCGAAGGCTATTCGACACAGAACGGCGAGTTGGCCCTTGGTAAGAACCTGCTTGTGGCATACATGCCTTGGAAGGGATACAACTACGAGGATGCCATCGTTCTCAATGAGCGTGTGGTACGTGAAGATATCCTTACCTCAGTGCATGTAGAGGAGTTTATTCTTGAAGTTCGTGAAACAAAACGCGGATATGAGGAATTGACATCGGACATTCCGAATGTCAGCGAGGAAGCAACGAAAGACTTGGATGAGAACGGTATTGTACGTATCGGTGCTTACATCCAGCCGGGTGATATTCTGATAGGTAAGATCACTCCCAAGGGTGAGTCCGATCCATCACCGGAAGAGAAACTACTCCGTGCTATTTTCGGAGACAAGGCTGGTGATGTGAAGGATGCATCTCTTAAGGCTTCACCTTCACTCAAAGGTGTCGTCATTGACAAGAAGTTGTTTTCACGTGCCATTAAGACGCGTAATTCCAAGATGGCAGATAAGGCAAGACTGCCCAAGATTGATGCTGAATTCGAGGAGAAAGTAGCAGAGTTGAAGGGAATACTTGTCAAGAAACTTCTCACCTTGACCGAAGGAAAAACCTCACAGGGAGTGTTTGACCTGCTTGAGACTGAGGTGATAGCAAAGGGACAGCGTTTTACCAAGAAGGCTCTTGAATCACTTGACTATTCATCAGTGAAATCGAATGACTGGACTGATGACGAACATACTAACGGTCTTATCTCGAAACTGATAGTAAACTTCCTTCGCAAGTATAAGGAATACGATGCCGAGAATAAGCGCAATAAGTTTGCTCTCACCATCGGTGATGAACTGCCTTCAGGTATTATTCAGATGGCAAAGGTTTATGTTGCCAAAAAACGTAAGATCGGCGTAGGTGACAAGATGGCCGGACGTCACGGTAACAAGGGTATCGTTTCCCGCGTGGTAAAACAGGAGGATATGCCGTTCCTGGCCGATGGTACTCCCGTCGATATCGTTTTGAATCCGCTGGGTGTGCCTTCTCGTATGAACATAGGTCAGATTTTTGAGACCGTACTTGGTCATGCAGGACGTGAACTTGGCGTAAAATTCGCTACTCCTATATTTGATGGAGCATCACTTGATGATCTCAATAAATGGACTGACAAGGCCGGTCTGCCGCGCTACGGTAAGACTCAGCTTTACGACGGCGGCACAGGCGAACCGTTCGACCAGTGCGCTACCGTGGGTGTGACCTACATGCTTAAACTGGGTCACATGGTCGAGGACAAGATGCATGCCCGTTCCATCGGTCCGTATTCACTCATTACACAGCAGCCGCTCGGCGGTAAGGCCCAGTTCGGTGGTCAGCGTTTCGGAGAAATGGAGGTTTGGGCTCTTGAGGCATTCGGTGCATCGCACGTGCTGCAGGAGATACTGACAATAAAGTCCGATGACGTTACCGGTCGTTCTAAGGCATATGAGGCAATTGTGAAAGGTGATCCGATGCCGACACCCGGCATCCCCGAATCGCTCAACGTGCTCCTGCATGAATTACGCGGTCTGGGACTTAGCATCAATCTTGAGTAATCACCATTAAAAAAGTTAGAAGCTATGCCTTTCAAAAAAGATACAAAGATCAAGAACAATTTCTCCAAGATAACCATCAGTCTGGCATCCCCGGAGGAGATTCTGACGAATTCAAGCGGTGAGGTGCTGAAACCTGAGACTATCAACTATCGTACTTACAAGCCTGAGCGTGACGGTCTGTTTTGCGAGCGTATATTCGGTCCTGTCAAGGACTACGAGTGTCATTGCGGAAAGTACAAGAGAATACGCTATAAAGGTATTGTGTGCGAGCGTTGCGGTGTGGAGGTTACTGAAAAGAAGGTGCGTCGTGAGCGTATGGGTCATATTCAACTTGTAGTTCCGGTTGCACATATCTGGTACTTCCGTTCACTGCCCAATAAGATAGGTTATCTGCTCGGTATTCCCACCAAGCAATTGGACTCTATCATTTATTACGAGCGTTATGTCGTAATCAACCCAGGCGTATGGGCTTCGGAGAATACGTTGGGTAGTAACCGTCTGGATCTTCTTTCTGAGGAGGAGTATCTTGATATTTTAGACAAGTTGCCCAAGGAGAATCAGATTCTTGATGACAATGATCCTGACAAGTTCGTAGCCAAGATGGGTGCCGAAGCGATATATGATTTGCTTTGTAACCTGGATCTCGACAAACTCTCATACGAACTTCGTGCACGTGCAGGAGGAGACAATCCTTCGATGCAGCGTAAGACTGAGGCCTTGAAGCGTCTTCAGGTAGTGGAGTCTTTCCGTGCTTCACGTGAATTGAACCGTCCCGAGTGGATGATTCTCAAAGTGATACCGGTTACTCCTCCTGAGCTTCGTCCTCTGGTTCCTCTGGATGGTGGGCGTTTTGCAACATCGGACCTGAATGATTTGTATCGCCGCGTAATAATACGTAACAACCGTCTTAAGAGACTTATTGAGATAAAGGCTCCTGAGGTTATTCTCCGTAACGAGAAGCGTATGCTGCAGGAGGCCGTTGACAGCCTGTTTGACAACAGCCGCAAGGCCAGCGCCGTAAAGAGCGAGGCCAACCGTCCGCTCAAGTCACTCTCTGACTCACTCAAGGGTAAGCAGGGTCGTTTCCGTCAGAACCTTCTGGGTAAGCGTGTTGACTATTCAGCACGTTCAGTTATCGTTGTAGGTCCTGAGCTCAAGATGGGTGAGTGCGGTATTCCTAAGCTGATGGCTGCCGAGCTTTACAAGCCTTTCATTATCCGCAAGCTCATTGAGCGCGGTATAGTAAAGACCGTCAAGTCAGCCAAGAAGATTGTTGACCGCAAGGATCCTATAGTATGGGATATTCTGGAATATGTAATGAAGGGTCACCCCGTTCTGCTGAACCGTGCTCCTACACTGCACCGTCTGGGTATCCAGGCATTCCAGCCCAAGATGATTGAGGGTAAAGCCATTCAGTTGCACCCTCTGGCTTGTACCGCTTTCAACGCCGACTTTGACGGTGACCAGATGGCTGTACACCTTCCCCTGAGCAACGAGGCTATTCTTGAGGCTCAGATGCTCATGCTTCAGTCACACAATATTCTGAACCCTGCCAATGGTGCACCTATTACTGTTCCTTCACAGGATATGGTACTTGGTCTGTACTATATCACCAAGCTGCGTAAGGGTGCTAAGGGTGAGGGCCTTGTCTTCTATGGCCCTGAGGAGGCCCTGATTGCCTATAATGAGGGAAAGGTAGATATCCATGCTATTGTCAAGGTTATGGTCAATGACATTGATGAGCAGGGTTCATCTGTCACTCACTTGGTGGAAACATCAGTAGGACGTGTCATCGTGAACGAGATAGTTCCGGATGAGGTGGGCTATATCAATTACATCATATCCAAGAAGACTTTGCGCGACCTCATCTCTGATGTTATCAAGAAGGTCGGTGTGGCACGCGCATGCGAATTCCTTGATGGAATCAAGAACTTGGGATACAAGATGGCCTTCCAGGGAGGTCTGTCATTCAATCTTGGTGATATTATTATTCCCAAGGAGAAGGAAGATCTTGTTGCCAAGGGTAATGAAGAGGTAGAGGGAATCATGGCTGAGTATAACATGGGTCTAATCACCGATAACGAACGTTACAACAAGGTTATCGATGTTTGGACACACGTTAACGAGGACCTGTCAAAGGTTCTGATGAAGACCATCTCCAACGATGACCAGGGCTTCAACTCAGTATACATGATGCTTGACTCAGGTGCTCGTGGATCTAAGGAGCAGATCCGTCAGCTCTCCGGTATGCGTGGCCTCATGGCCAAGCCTCAGAAAGCCGGAGCCGAGGGTGCACAGATCATTGAGAACCCTATTCTTTCAAACTTCAAGGAAGGTCTGTCAGTACTGGAGTACTTCATCTCAACACACGGTGCCCGTAAGGGTCTTGCCGATACCGCTCTTAAGACAGCCGATGCCGGTTATCTGACACGTCGTCTGGTTGACGTGTCACATGATGTGATTATCACCGAGGAGGACTGCGGTACTCTGCGTGGCTTGGTTTGCACCGCCCTCAAGGAAAACGAGGAAGTGGTAGCGTCTCTCTATGAACGTATCTTAGGTCGCGTTTCTGTGCACGATGTTATACATCCCACCACTGGTGAACTGATTGTGTCTGCCGGTGAAGAGATAACTGAAGCAATAGCAAAACAGATTGACGAGTCACCGATTGAGAGTGTTGAGATCCGTTCAGTGCTTACCTGTGAGAGCAAACATGGTGTCTGCACCAAATGTTATGGCCGTAATCTTGCAACCGGACGTCTGGTTGAGAAAGGTGAAGCTGTCGGTGTCATTGCTGCTCAGTCTATCGGTGAGCCGGGTACTCAGCTTACTCTCCGTACTTTCCATGCTGGTGGTACAGCTTCCAACATTGCTGCTAACTCACGTCTCTCAGCGAGATATGACTGTCGTGTAGATTTCGAGGAGGTCCGTACTGTTAATGTGGAAGGTAACAAAGATTCTGATACAGGTTCTTACCGTATAGTTGTAGGTCGTCTGGGTGAGGCCAAGTTTATTGATCAGAACACCGGCATTACTCTTTCAACACATAATTTGCCTTACGGTTCAAAGCTCTACATCACCAATGGCAGTTTAGTCAAGAAGGGTGACCTGATTGCAGAATGGGATCCTTTCAATGCCCTTATCATAACAGAAGATGCAGGAACCGTCAGACTTAAGGATGTTGTGGAGAATGTCACTTACAAGGTAGAATCAGATGAGTCAACAGGTCTTGAAGAGATAATAATCATCGAAACCAAGGACAAGACAAAGATACCTACTGCCGATATTATCGGTCCGAATGACAAAGTCCTTCGCTCCTACAATCTTCCGGTTGGCGGTCATGTCGTGGTGAAGGATGGTCAGACTCTGGCTGCCGGTGACATTATCGTCAAGATTCCGCGTGTCCAAGGCAAGGCCGGTGATATCACCGGTGGTCTGCCTCGTGTGACTGAGTTGTTTGAGGCCCGTAATCCTTCCAATCCTGCTGTGGTTTCGGAAATTGACGGTACAGTCCACATGGGCAAGATAAAGAGAGGTAATCGTGAGATTTCCGTTGTATCCCGTACGGGTGACGAGAAGAAATATCTGGTAGCATTGTCCAAGCAGATTCTCGTTCAGGAAGGCGATTATGTCCGTGCCGGAACACCGTTGTCGGACGGTGCCATTACTCCGAGTGATATTCTCACCATCAAGGGACCGACAGCTGTCCAGGAGTATATTGTGAATGAGGTACAAGATGTTTATCGTCTTCAGGGTGTGAAGATAAACGATAAGCATTTCGAAATCATTGTCCGACAGATGATGCGCAAGGTTGAGATAGATGAACCGGGTGATACCCGATTCCTTGAACAGCAGAGCGTTGATAAACTTGAGTTCATGGAGGAGAATGACCGTATCTGGGGCAAGAAGGTTGTGACCGATCCAGGTGATTCCCAGAACATGTTCGCAGGTCAGATTGTGACAGCCCGCAAACTACGTGATGAAAACTCTATGCTAAAGCGCAAGGATTTACGTCTGGTACAGGTACGTGACACTATTCCTGCTACATCGACTCAAGTCCTTCAGGGTATCACACGTGCGGCATTGGCTACACAGAGCTTTATGTCGGCTGCATCTTTCCAGGAAACCACAAAGGTCCTTAATGAAGCAGCTATCAACGGAAAGAGCGACAGTCTTCTTGGTATGAAGGAGAATGTTATCTGCGGTCATCTGATTCCTGCCGGTACAGGTATGCGTGAATTTGATAAGATTATTGTCGGTGACAAGGATGAGTATGAACGCCTTCAGGTATCCCGCAATAATCTCCTTGACATTAATCTGCCTTCAAACGAAGATTGATTATACTTGATAGAAGAGAGGGGTGATCGGTTGGTCCGGTCACCCCTCTCTCTATTAGACTGCGGGTAGGCTGTTACCGTTTATCTTGCGGTATATGTCCAGTGCATAGACATCAGTCATTCCGCTTATGTAGTCAAGTACGGCCAGCAGGCGGTTGTAGATATCCTTGGCGTTTATGTCATACTGGCTTGATACGCGGTCTATCAGCAGTTTGGAGTACTCGCGCTCCGGGTTCTGAACGGCCTCTACCATAAGGTCCAAAAGGGTGCTTATTATGCGGAAACCGGCCAGTTCAACCTCCAATACGTCACGTGAGCGGTATATCTTCTGGATGGAGAGTTCGGCGCAGTTACGGTATGCTTCCCTGGGTTTGGGGCTGATATGCTTTATCAGTGAGCCGCTGAATGTGCCGTCCAGGATTGCCTTCTCATTCTCAAGGAATACCTTGGTGCATTCCTCAACCAGTATGCCTACCAGTTTGGAGCGCAGATAGGATACCTGCTCGTTTACGTCGGTCACCATTCCGATTATGCTTTTGGCATGCTCTTTTTCCTGAGGTTCAAGGAAATCCATCATCAGTCCGATAGTCTTTTCAGTTGAGATGATTTTGAGTTTGTGGGCATCTTCCAGGTCCATCAGCAGATAGCAGATATCATCGGCTGCCTCTACCAGCCAGACCAAAGGATAACGCACATATTTTAGAGGCTGTCCGGGTGCAGAAAGACGGATTATGCCCAATTCATCGGCGATTTGGGCAAAAACAGGAGCTTCGCTGTCAAAGAAACCGAACTTGTGCTTGCCGTTTGACAGATATGATGAATAGGGATATTTCACTATAGATGCAAGTGTGGAATAGGTCATGGCAAATCCTCCTTTACGACGTCCTATGAATTGGTGAGCCAAAAGCCGGAAGGCATTCGCGTTACCTTCAAAGTTGATTATGTCAGTCCATTGGACAGGAGCATCAGAGAACAATTCTTTCAGGTTCTGGCCCTTTCCTTCAGTAAAATAGGCTGAAATAGCTTTCTCTCCGGAGTGCCCGAATGGAGGGTTGCCCATATCATGCGCCAGACAGGCAGCTGAGACTATGTTGCCTATTTCCTGAATATTGGTGTCTGCCAGTTCGGGGCGCTCCTTAAGTATAGCTCTTGACACATTGTTGCCAAGTGAGCGGCCAACACATGAAACCTCAAGACTATGTGTAAGACGGTTATGGACAAATACGCTGCCGGGAAGGGGGAATACCTGCGTCTTGTTCTGGAGACGACGGAACGGAGCTGAAAAGATCAGCCGGTCATAATCTCTGAGAAAAGCGGAACGGTCATCCTTGTGGGCCGTTTCTATTCCTTCCATTCCAAGACGTTTGGTGGATAATAATCTTTCCCAATTCATCATCAATAGTCTGTTTTGTTTCAAATTTAGCGGTTTTTCACAGGAATTCTACTCTATTTGGCAGTATATTTGCTATTTTCGCTGAACAAAACAGATACAACCTTATGAAAGTGGAGATAATCAACCGTTCACACCATCAGTTGCCTGAATATGCTACTCTTCAGTCGGCCGGAATGGACCTTCGTGCAAATCTTGATGAACCGGTAGTGTTGAAACCGTTTGAGCGTCGTCTTATTCCTACCGGGCTTTTTATCGCTCTTCCTGCCGGGTATGAGGCTCAAGTAAGACCACGTAGCGGATTAGCCGTCAAGAAAGGAGTTACTGTGCTCAATTCTCCCGGAACAATCGATGCCGATTATCGGGGGGAGATAGGTGTTATTCTGATAAATCTTTCCCAGGACGATTTCATTGTCAATGACGGGGAACGAATCGCACAGATGGTTATTGCACGTCATGAAAAGGTGGAATGGTCGGACGTTGTTACACTTGACGAGACTGTGCGTGGTGCCGGTGGATTCGGACATAGCGGAATCTGATGTGACATTCTTATGAAGAGGGAGTATCCATTTTTATTCACACTTGTCTTAGCCGTCACTTTGACGGTATCCTGCGGTGTGTCCCGCTCTTCTCTCAACTCCAATTCCGGCCCTTCTCTTCATGACGGATATGCATCCCGATATTTCTATCTTGAAGGAGTCAAGAAGGCCGATGCCGGAAAGTATGATGCTGCAATGGACCTGATGAGTTACAGCCTTGAAACTGATACCTCGTCGGCAGCGGCATGTTATAATATGGCTCAGTATCTGCTTTCCACCGGTGAAGGTGAGAAATCGGAGAAACTGCTTAAAAAGGCAATACGTATAGAGCCTGATAACTACTGGTATCAGCGACTGCTGGTCGTCAATTACAGCATGAGGCACAAGACTCAGAATGCAATAAGCCAATTGGAAAAAATGGTAGTCCAGTTTCCGGGACGTTCAGATATTCTCCTTGAGCTGGCCGACCTGTACGAAGAGACAGGACAGTTCAGCAAGGAGCTCCGAATGCTTGACCGATACGGAAAGATAGAGGATGTAGAGGAGCAGCTCAAGGGCAGACGTTTTCTGTGTTATCTGTTAATGGGGGAAAGTGATTCTGCCTATTATCAAGCCGACAGACCGGAGGAGATGATAGAGAAACTCCTTCAGAGCGCTTCAAGTCTTGCCGGAGCTGAGATAGTACTTCAGTTTTGCGGTACAGTTATCAGTCACGAACCGGAAAAATACGAGCCTTACTATTTTTCCTCAATAATTCATAACCTGAAAAACGAAACTGATAAGGCAATGGAAGTGCTTGATGAGGGTATAGCGAATGTTTCTGACCATGACGGGAAAGCCCAGCTCTACAGCATTAAAGGACAGTTCCATCATAATATGGGAAAGATGGAAGAGACATTTGCCGATTATGATTCGGCGCTTGTATATAATCCTGATGAAACGGGGGTTCTGAACAATTATGCATACTTCCTGTCACTTCAGGACAGGGACCTGGAAAAAGCTTTGCAAATGAGTGCAAGAACCCTTGAGAAAGAACCTCTTAATGCGACCTATCTTGACACTTACGCTTGGATCCTGTTCCGGATGCACCGTTATCAGGAGGCTTTGTCATGGCTTGAGAAAGCGCTGCGATATCTGGATCAGGATAACCCTGAGATATATGAGCATTTCGGTGATGCTCTTTACATGTGCGGTGAAAAGGAGAAGGCCCTTGAAAACTGGCATCGTGCCGTACAGCTCAAGAGCGAATCCAAGACGATTGACAGGAAAATCAAGGAAGGGAAATATCTGGAAGAATGAAGAGAACCGGTTTTTTGACATTAATCATTGCTGTGCTACTGACATTCTCGATGTCGGAGTGTGGCACATCAGATAAAGTACATAAATCCGGCGCTGCTTCTGCTGATTTGCATACAGAGACGTTGAAGAAACTATCGAAAGTTGAAAATGCGAGTGAACTCACAGCCCGTTTCTCTCTGAATGTATCCGGTAGGAAAGCCAGCGGACAGCTAAGGATGCGTCGTGACCGAAGTGTCCAGATAGGGATCTCCCTTCTGGGTCTTGTTGAAGTAGTAAGAATCGAGTTCCTGCCGGAAAAAGTGGTTATCATGGACAGAACTTCAAACCGATATACAGTATGTCATTACGCTGACCTTCCATTGCGTAATGAGTTGGGGTTGGATTTCAACGTTGTCCAGGCTCTTTTTTGGAATAGATTGTTTTCTCCCGGAGTTGCTGATGATACAGAATTGCTGAGTAATATCGTTTATAATGGAACTGATGAACTGAACGGTTCTTCTGTGTTCAAAGAGAGAGTTTATGATTACTTGTTCAAGGTTAATCCTGACAGGAATCTTACACTGACATCCAAGACTGTTTCCGGTAGTGGTTTGTCAGTTGGTTATTCTGACTTCAGGGCAGTAACCGAAGGCTTTGTCTTTCCAATGACACTGAATCTTGAGATGGCTGGCGGAGCCAATCCATTATTTGCCACTCTGACCCTTTCCTCTGTCTCCACAGCTAAAGGAAACTGGCCAGACGAGACTGGCGTGGGCCGAAGAATGACTAAGGTTACGTTGGATGAACTGACTGAAGGATTGTCGTTATGAAAAAGATTATAGTTTCAGTTTTGTCACTTCTGCTCCTTACGGGCTTTGTTTGCGGGCAGACTACTCCTTCAATTGACAAGATGCGGAAGGAGCGTGCCGAAATGGAAAAACAGATTGCCGAGCAGGAACAGGTGTTGACAAAGACGGAGAACACCATATCCAACAGGGTTTCAGGGTTAAATGCAGTCACAGCACGCTTGAAAGAGCGTACCAGGCTCTTGGAACAGACAAGGTTGGAAATACAGGAACTCAACAGGGAAAACTCCCGTCTCGAGGCTGAGGTGAAATCATTGAACAGAGAATATGAAAAGTGCAGGCAGAGTTATGCCGATGCCTGCCGTTTTTATCAGAGGCAACATAAAGGGTTGAATGTCCTGACCTTCATGTTGTCTGCAGAGTCTTTCAGACAATTTGACCGAAGAGCCCGTTATATCAGTGAATACAGCGGTTCACTCAAGTCCTTAGCCGATGAGATTCGTGAAAAGCGGGATACTCTTGAGGACCGTATGATGCGGATAGACAGTCTCAAGAAAGAAAAGACGGTTCTGGAGAAAGTGAGGGCAGAGAATGAGCAGGCCTTGCGTAAGGAGGAACAGGAACAGAAAAGACTGATTGACAGGCTCAGGAGCCAACGCAGTGCATTGAAGAACGAGATCTCCGCCAAACAAAAACGTATGGATCAGCTCTCCAAGGAAATAGACCGCCAGATTGAGCTTGCGTTGAAGAGTGAGCGGCAACAACAGAACTCTTCCGGTCAGATGAAGGAACAGCCGGCACAGGATGTTAAACTGACCGGAAGTTTTGAAAGCAACAAAGGCAAGCTCCCAATGCCGATAACCGGACCGTATCTCATTGTCGGAGAGTACGGTGTTCATAATGTGGCGGGAATGAAGGATGTAAAACAGAACAATCTGGGATTGGATATACAGGGAAACAAGGGTGCCCAGGCCCGTGCAATCTTTGATGGTACTGTCTCTTCAATTTTCCAACAGGGAAAAGGACAGGTAGGTATCCTGATCCGTCATGGAGCTTACATATCGGTTTATTGTAATCTGAGCGACACGCGCCTCAAGACCGGGGCCAAGGTAAAGACCGGCGATGCCATCGGAAATATCCAGACATCGGAGGACGGCAATCCTGTTCTTCATTTCCAGTTGCACAAGGAGAGTACCCGTCTCAATCCCTCCCTGTGGCTGAAGAAATAGAATGTGGATTATTTACACTATCTTTGCAGAAATTATTTCTTATCAATGATAACCGCAGAACAACTCAAGGATGTGCTTGACCGCACCGAGGCCTTGAAACGCTATCTGAATATTGACTCCAAGCTGATACAGGTGGAGGAAGAACAGTTGCGTACACAGGCTCCGGGCTTTTGGGATGACCCCAAAAAAGCCGAAATACAGATGAAGAAGGTCAAGAGTCTTCAGGGATGGATTGAGGGCTATAAAGAGGTCAAAGCCTTGACAGATGAACTGTCCCTCGCAATGGAATTCTACAAGGAGGAGCTGGTAACAGAACAGGAGGTGGATGAGAATTACCGAAAGGCTGTATCGGCGGTGGAATCGTTGGAACTTAAGAATATGCTTCGTGAAGAGGCGGACCAGATGGACTGTGTCCTGAAAATCAATTCCGGTGCTGGAGGTACTGAGAGTCAGGACTGGGCTCAGATGCTCATGCGTATGTATATGCGCTGGGGTGAAGACAACAAGTACAAGGTTACGGTAGCCAATATTCAGGACGGCGATGAAGCGGGTATTAAACAGGTAACCCTTGAAATAGAGGGACCATACGCTTATGGTTACCTCAAAGGAGAAAACGGAGTGCACAGACTCGTCAGAGTCTCACCTTACAATGCCCAGGGAAAACGGATGACCTCGTTCGCAAGTGTTTTCGTGACACCTCTGATTGATGACTCAATCGAGGTCGATATCAATCCGGCGCTTATGAGCTGGGATACTTTCCGAAGCGGAGGTGCCGGAGGACAGAATGTCAACAAGGTGGAGTCAGGCGTACGTCTGCGCTATCAGTTCAGGGACCCATATACAGGTGAGGAGGAGGAAATCCTCATTGAAAACACCGAGACCCGTGACCAACCCAAGAACAAGGAACGTGCCTTGCAGCACCTGCGTTCAATCCTGTACGACAAGGAACTGCAGCATCGTCTTGCCGAGCAGGAAAAGATAGAGGCCGGAAAGAAGAAGATAGAATGGGGTTCACAGATAAGGTCATACGTCTTTGATGACCGCAGGGTAAAGGACCATCGTACCGGCTATCAGACATCGGACGTTACAGGTGTGATGGACGGACATATTGACGGATTCATAAAGTCATACCTGATGTCGTTCGCCGAATCCCAGGAGCAGCAAAACTGATTTACCAACAACAAATCTTTATATCATGTCAATTGAAATCGAACGTAAATTTCTTGTAAAAGGGACTTCGTACAGGACTGCCGCTTACAGTTCATACGAAATCCGCCAGTGTTACATCGCCCATGAAAACGGACGTTCAGTGCGGGTGAGGATTACGGACAAAGAGGCAATCCTTACCATAAAAGGACCTTCAGACAGTCGTGGCATGAGCCGCTTTGAATGGAATCACCAGATTCCCGTAGAGGATGCACTGGAACTATTTGAACTCCGCCAGAGTGGAGCAATTGAAAAACGCAGGTATCTTGTACACTCGGGACCGCATGTTTTTGAGATTGACGAATTCTACGGTGAAAACGAAGGTCTTGTAATTGCCGAGGTGGAACTTAACTCCGAAGATGAAGTCTTTGAAAAACCTGAGTTCATAGGAAATGAGGTTACAGGCGACCACCGGTATTACAACGCTTATCTTGCGGTCAATCCTTACAGCAAGTGGTAATAGGGAATAATAACCTACCGCTTTCCCGACACCCTGTTCACAAACAGCAAGCAGCCCAGAGCACAGACCATAGCGCCTGCACTGTCAGCTATCATGTCTGCCCATTCAAAACTCCTGTAGTCAGTAAATGCGGATTGTGCAATTTCCATTAATACACCAAGCAGGATAGGGAAAAACAGCATGATCAGAAAGCCGGACAGCCGCGGTTTGACTTGCTTGTCTCTCAAAAATTCAATCCAGATGAAAAACTCCAGACCTGCATACATGCCGAAGTGAGCCAACTTGTCTATGTTGGTTACATTGTCAAGTTGGGTATGAGGAGGATTGAATAGAGAAAGGAATACAATAACAGCTGTGATGAGCGTTGAAAAAAGGTAGGTCCTGAAGAAATGTTTCATGTACCAAAGATAGATATAATACCATTCATATATGCCTAAAGACATCTTTTATTTCAGTAAGGCGGATAGGACAGCCACCATTATCCTGCTTGCCATCATTATCATATCTACAGTGTTGAGGTATCCATCCACGAATGCTCAAAAACACACCACTGTTCCTGCACAGACAACAGAGGCAGAACCTCCTGAAGCCGACAGCAAAGTGGTGAGATACACCAAGAAGAGAAGGCCTGACGCTCCTGTTGACCTCAACAGTGTCGATTCTACCTCACTTGTCAAACTTCCAGGGATAGGTCCGTGGTTTGCTATGCGGATAGTTGAATACAGGGACAGGTTAGGCGGATACTCTTCAGTGAAGCAGTTGTCTGAGATTGAACGGCTTCCTGATTCGGTGTTGCAATGGTTTGTGGTAACTGATACGGTCCCTATAAGAAAAGTTCCTGTCAACAGCAGTACTCTCTCAGAGTTGCGAAGTCATCCGTATATCAACTTCTATCAGGCAAGAGTCATTGTGGAGTTACGGCGTCAGCATGGACCGATAAAAGGTCCTGGCCGCCTTTCTCTTCTTGAGGAGTTCAGCAGTCAGGACCTTGAACGTCTTGAGCCTTATCTGGATTTTGACTGAATCAATACCCGGCCAGTTTCTTTATCTTCATGGGTATCTCAGTGTTGTCCATCTGTCCGGTGAACTGTTCGGCACCGGCTCCTATTGCAAACACCGGAACATAGCCTCCTGAATGTGAACCTGTGCCCCAGCTGATCTGGGCCACTTCAGATATGGTTCTGACTGCTTCATCAGACATTTTGTCCACTTTATAATATTCCTCGTCTTTGAGTTCACCTGGCCCCATACCGAAAGTCTCGACGTATGTGGTACGCAGACGGTCTGTCTGTTTGCTTGAGAGCCTTATTTTATCCCAAAATCCGAAATGCTCCTTGAGTTCCTGTTCAATCTCTTCCCAAGTAAGGATATCACCTGTTTCGCGGCCTTTTTTCTCAAGATATGCTGAGAATTCACCCTCGCTCATATCCTGATATTGGAGCACCTTTGTGTTCATGCGGTATGCACCGTTACTCAGTCCCATAGCACCGGTCTCATGGTCTGCAGTTACAACGATAAGAGTCTCTTTCTTGTGTTTCAAATAAAAATCGTATGCTATCTTTATAGCGTTGTCAAAATCAATGGTTTCCTGAATAACTGTAGCGGCATCATTGCCATGGCCGGCATTGTCTATCCTACCACCTTCCATCATCATGAAGAAACCTTTTTTGGGATCTTTCATCAAAAAGTCTATAGCAGCTTCAGTAATTTGGGACAGAGTCATTTCATCCTCATTACGGTCTATTGCAAATGAGAGATAATGGTCACTCTTGGGATTCTTTTCAAGCATAAGAATCTTGTCTGATGATTTAGCGTTTGCCACATAGCCATCATATCCGCGTACTATGGTATATCCTGCTTTTTCAGCTTGGACATAGTTACCCTCATCTGAATTATCCTTATTGAAAGGCGTATGGAAATCCGCTCCTCCAAAGAATTCAAAACCGGATTGACTCAATTCAATACCAATCTCATGATAGTTGTCACGACTTGGCTGGTGAGCGTAAAAAACACCTGGTGTGGCGTGGTCAATACAGACGGTGGTACCTATAGCTACTCTATAGCCTTTGTCATGTGCCATCTCTGCGATTGATTTGCAAGGCGTATTTTTGTCGGGTAGCATTCCAAGCACATTATTATCAGTCTTTTGTCCTGCTGCAAGTGCTGTTCCTGCTGCTGAACTGTCAGTTACGTATGAGTTGGCAGAATGGGTGATTACCAGTCCGGAGTATGGAAACCCGGTAAATAACAGAGGCTTGAATCCAAGTTTACCGTCAACGTCGGACAGATAATACTCGGTGGCCATAACCTGGTTTACGCCCATGCCGTCACCTATGAAATAAAACACATATTTGGGGCCTTTCTTTGCGCCTGCGGACAGCACTATGAGCAGCGCTGTCATAATCATAATTACTCTTTTTCTCATATTTGATTATTTGATTATTTCCATTGAAAGTATCCTCACATCCTTTACGGGACGGTCATGAACATCGGTGGATACCCTTTCTATCTTATCTATCACCTTCATGCCGTCAATCACCTCTCCAAATACGGTATATTGGTTATCAAGGAATGGTGTACCTCCTTCCGATGTATATGCAGAAAGCTGTTCAGCTGAGAATTCGAAGTCCCCTTTCTCTTTCATTATCTCCTCGGTCTTGGCAATCAGTTCGTTCTGCAGTTTCATCAGTCCGTCCATATCGTCTGCTTTCTGCAGGGACATGATAGAGTCCCTGTTCTGCGCCACAAGGCGGTCAAACACACTCTGAGCTTCATTTTCGGTCATCTTCTGTTGCATATCCAACAAATCGTTCATGGAGTAACGTTTACCCGTAACCACGTAGAACTGTGAGCCAGATGATTCCCTCTCGGGATTAACCTGATCAGCCTGGCGTGCAGCACTCAGGGCTCCGCGCTTGTGAAAATACTTGGGATATACGAACTCGGCCGGAATAGTGTAGCCGGGACCGCCTGTTCCCAATTGGGAGAACCTGGGAGCGTCTTTCGAATCGGGATCTCCGGCCTGCACCATAAAATCGCGTATCACCCTATGGAAAAGAGTATTCTCATAATACTTCTCTTCCACAAGTTTAATGAAGTTGTCCCTATGGGCAGGTGTCTCATTGTAAAGTTTTACGGTAAAGTCACCTGCCGTAGTCTTCACCAAAACTTTGGTTTCCGGATTCTGTGCAGAAAGATTCTGTTGTCCGCTTCCGGCACAATAGTTCAAGGTTGTAGCCATCAGTATTGCAATTAGTCTAAGTTTCATGACGAATGTTGATAATAGTTGAAATGTGTCAGTCCCTGCGGAAAAGGTCGCGTGTATATACCTTATCCTTAACATCATCCAGGCAGGAATCATAGCGGTTGGCTATGATAGCGTTACAGCGGCGCTTGAACTCATCAATATTATTTACTACCTCGCTTCCGAAGAAGGTATCGCCATCCTTTAGAGTAGGCTCGTAAATAATTACATGGGCACCTTTGGCCTTGACGCGTTTCATCACACCCTGGATGGAACTCTGACGGAAATTATCGGAGTTTGATTTCATTGTGAGGCGATATACTCCTACAGTTATCTCCTTCTCCTGTGCCTCGTTCCAAGCGCTGTTGGCAGTGTAATAGCCGGCTTTCTCCAGAACGCGGTCAGCAATGAAATCCTTGCGTGTGCGGTTGCTGTCAACAATAGCCTGGATAAGGTTTTCAGGAACATCATTGTAGTTGGCCAGCAGCTGTTTGGTGTCCTTGGGCAGACAGTAGCCTCCATAACCGAAGGACGGGTTATTGTAATGACTGCCTATTCTTGGATCAAGCCCCACACCATCTATTATGGCACGGGTGTCAAGACCTTTCATCTCAGCGTATGTGTCCAGCTCATTGAAGAAGCTCACCCTCAGTGCCAGATAGGTATTGGCAAACAGCTTGACAGCCTCCGCCTCAGTGGTACCCATATACAGGGTGTCGATATTCTCCTTTATTGCTCCTTCCTGCAACAGGCGTGCAAACGTGTGTGCAGCCTCTTCCAGACGAGGCGCTTTTTTATCGAACCCGACTATTATTCTGGAAGGATAGAGATTATCATACAGGGCCTTGCTCTCACGCAGGAACTCAGGTGCGAATATTATGTTCGGTACCACCACCTTCATCGTGCCGTCCTGAAGGCGTTCCCTGTATGAGAACTTTTCACGCACGCCCTCGGTATAACCCACGGGAATAGTTGACTTTATTACCATGATAGCCTCAGGATTCACCTTGAGTACCAAGTCTATCACCTCCTCAACATGGCTGGTATCAAAGAAGTTCTTCTTGCTGTCATAGTTGGTTGGTGCGGCTATCACCACGAAATCGGCATCGGAATAAGCCTTTTCACCATCCAATGTGGCTGTCAGGTCAAGATTCTTCTCTGAAAGGTACTTCTCAATATAATCATCCTGGATAGGTGATTTGCGGTCGTTTATGAGGTCAACTTTCTCCTTGATTACATCGACCGCCGTCACATGATTCTTTTGTGCAAGCAATGTGGCTATAGAGAGTCCCACATAACCTGTTCCTGCTACTGCTATCTTCATAATTCTCAAATAATTGTACTGTGAGCTTCGTTAAAGAGACGCAGACGTTCCTCCAGGATGGGGAACTGGTCATCGCGTATGTTCGATGAGCAGCCGCGTATGCCCTGGCGTGTGCTGCCGGTCGATGAGAGCACAATTCCGCTTATGCCAAAATAGAGCAGGTCATGCAGCAGCCGGCCACCCTCCATGGGAGTGCCGTCAGGCAGGTCGTAGCCGAATGTAAAGAAGAATCCGTCACTTACCGGCTCCTCCAGATCTTTGTCATAAGTGATATTGAATCCGTTACGCAGCAAAGCAGCCTTAATCTTCTCGGTGCGGCGTGCATACTCGCGAATATCCTCACGGAACTGATACTCGCCGTCACAGGCGGCCTTGAGCATGGCTGCCATAGCGCACTGAACAGAGTGTGTTACGCCCGATGACATTGCGTAGAGCATATCGTAAGCATAGACAGCACCAAAACGGGATATGTTGTAACGTTTCTGCAATGTCTCAAAGTGACGCTCATAGAGCTTGTCCGATATGCAGGCCACGGCGATACGCTCACCGGCATAGCTGAAAATCTTGCTGCCGCTGAGCATCATGATATAGTTGTCAGTGTAGTGTGATACGCTTATCTGATAAGGTGCCTTGAATGGTATGCCCAACCCCTCACGACGGAAATCCATGGTCATATAGGCAAGGTCCTCCAATATGATGGTATCATATTTTGTGGCCAACTGACCGATGGTTTTGATCTCCTCTTCGGTAAGACACATCCAGCTGGGGTTGTTTGGGTTGCTGTATACTATGCAGCATATGTTACCTTGCTTGAGGTAACTCTCCAACTTGGGCCCAAGTTTCCCGGCACGGAAATCAGCCACGTCAAACTGTGCGGTCTTGACACCCATTACCTGGGCCTGCATCTTCTGCACAGGGAATCCGGGATCGACATAAAGGATGGTATCCTTCTTGGGGTCAATCTGTGAGCAGAGCAGGAATGCGGCAAACGTTCCTTGCATTGCACCGCAGGTGGGAGTGCAGTGACCGGGCTGGATATCTGTGTTAATGAATGCCTTGACAAAACG
>JAFZKR010000036.1 GCA_017551845.1 Bacteroidaceae bacterium | reverse complement strand
TCCTTGATGCAGGTCACCAGTTTGCACAGCATAGCCGGACGGCCGATGCCAGCCATATCCTTAAGGCAGATCTCCTGTGCGCCGCCCTCGATGAGCTGCTCGGCCAGGTTTATGTAGTACTCGGCGTTGTGTACCTTAGAATAGGTGATACACATTGTAGCCTGAGCGGTCATGCCAGCCTGCTTGGCCCACTTGATTGAGGGGATTATGTTACGCGGATCGTTCAGACCGCAGAATATACGTGTTATGTCAACGCCCTGGGCATGTTTTACCTTATACATGAGCTGACGTACATCGGCCGGAACAGGGTTCATGCGCAATGCGTTCAGACCGCGGTCAAGCATGTGGGTCTTGATGCCTACCTCATTAAATGGCTTTGTGAATGTACGGACTGCCTGGTTGGGGTTCTCGCCGTAAAGGAGGTTTACCTGCTCCATTGCACCGCCGTTAGTCTCAACGCGGTCAAAGCAGCCCATATCAATAATTACCGGTGCAATCTTGGCCAGTTGGTCCTTGCGGGGAACATACTTACCTGACGACTGCCACATGTCACGGTAAACAAGACTGAATTGAATCTCTTTTTTCATGCTTATATGTGTTTCTTTATTACTTACATCGGGTTAATGGAGCGTGCTATCCTGGCGCATAATCCGGGGAAGAAACGCTTGATATAGACCATAAGCAGTTCCTTGCGTCCCACCAGTACTTCACGCTTTTTGCGGTAAACAGCTCTGACGATTTTTCGTCCGGCCTGCTCGGGGGTACATCCTCCGGCCTGTCCGGCATCCATTTTGGCGTGCTGTTTTCCGTCTTTTTCAAGGGCATAGAATGAAATGCGTGTCTGAACGCGCCCCGGGCATACTATGGTTACGCGGATATTGTCCTTGTAATACTCGGCTTGGACGGTCTCAAAGAATCCGTACAGGGCGTGTTTGGATGAACTGTAGGCGCAACGTAGCGGGAATCCGAACCGTCCGTTGATGCTGGTGGTGACAACCAGTTGTCCGCCGCCGTTCTGAATCATTTTGGGCAGTATAACCTTGGTCATGATGACAGGAGCGAACCAGTTGATGTCCATCACTTTATTGATGACACGCATCTCAGTTTCACAGGTGGTGCCGCGCTGGCTTATACCGGCGTTGTTGTAGAACACGTCTATGTGGCCGAAGAGTGACCATGCTTTCTCTGCAAGCTCAGCCACCTGGTCTTTAAGTGAGAGGTCAAAGGGTAGGGGTGCGGCCTTGGGTGAGCCCAACTCTTCGCAGTGTGCGGCAACCTTTTCAAGCAGGTCTGCCTCAAGCGCTGTAAGAATGAGTTTGGCTCCCTCACGGGCAAACTCGTACGCGGTAGCCTCGCCAATACCTGATGAGGAACCGGTTATCCAAACTACCTTGTCCTGAAACTTTTTCATTTGCAGTTGTCTATTGCCTGTTTGAACCAGCGGGCACGTTCGCAGCCCTCGCCGGTGTTGAGCAGAATCAGATCGCCGTTCTTGAGCTTGTTCTCCTCAAGTGCCTTGAAGAATCCGGCTATGCATACTACTGATGCCGGACCCATATAGATACCCTTTTTGTCCTTGACCATGCGGCCGTAACGCTCCAGACCCTCCTCCTTGACACGCAGGAATGAGCCGCCGCTGTTCTTTACAATGGGGCCTACCAACGGATACATACCGGGAGTTCCTGCTGTAAGAATTGATATGCTGGTTTTGGGGATTACAGTTGGGAAATGCTTGTTCCAACCTTGCGGGAAACTGTTTTCGATTGCCCACTCCCAAGCCTGTACCATCGGGTCACAGGTGTCCTGCTGAACAAGCAGCATACGCGGCATGCGGTACTGCGGGTATGCATCGGCTATCTCACGCATTCCTTTCTCGAATGCTATGGGGCTTGTGCCGCCTGCAACAGCCTGCATATAGACATCGGGAATGCGGCCCAGCTGGCGCATGCACTCAAAGACCAGAGTCTTCTTGGCCTCAACGCGAATGGGGTCAATGTTGCCGGCCGATATCATCACCTTCTGGTTCTTATGGAAATCGGCAGCCTCGGCCTTAGCCTGACCGTAACCGCCTTCAGAAACAACCAGATTCTGGCCTACTGAACGTATGGCTTCCTGTGACTCAAGATACATGTCGCACGGAGCGAATATGTCAAACTTGACACCTGCCTTGGCCAGATATGTTGCGTAGGCGGTAGCGGCATTGCCGGTCGATGCCAGGCAATACTCCTTAACTCCGTGTTTCTTGAACAGCGTTGCTGCCAGTGATGCGGCTATGTCCTTGAATGTACCGGAACCTCCGTTCAGGTCATTGCGGGCTACTACCACCTTGCAGTCAATGCCGTAGTTGTCCTTGGCATACTTGCTTAGGAACTCCCACTCCTCAATGGGTACTGCACCCTCACCGAAGGTTATCTGCTCATCGGCCTCATCAATGGGGAGGAAGGGCAGGTAGTGGTAGAGGTTCTCAACCTTCTGACCGGGCTTGCACAACTCATCGAGCTTGCGGTAATCAGTAGTATAAGTTACCTCTGCGTGGTTGCTTCCGCACTCACACAACTGGTCCTGGCTGAACCAGGCGGCAAAATCTCCTATAACCTTGCCGCATTTCTTGCAGACAAGCTGATACTTCATATTATCTCTTTATCTGAGCACGTTTAAACACATTCATATCCTGGATGGGACCTTCATAATAACCGGCCTTGAGCTTCTTCTGGACATCCTTGAATACCTCGATGGTACGCTTGACGTGGTCAAGTGTATGCGAAGCGGTGGGTATGATACGCAGCATGAGCTGGCCCTTCGGGATAACGGGATATGTAACGATTGAGCAGAATATTCCGTAGTTTTCACGCAGGTCAACAACCACATTGGTGCCCTCATTCACGCCACCCTCAAAGAATACGGGTGTTACAGGCGATTCTGTTACGCCGATGTTGAAGCCTTCGGCCTTGAGACCGCCTTGCAGAGCATTGACAACCTCCCACAGATGCTCGCGGTACTCAGGGTGAGCCTTGATCAGGTCAAGACGCTTCTGATTACCGATAACCAACGGCAGTGGCAGTGACTTAGCGTAGATCTGTGAACGCATGTTGAATCTCAGGTGGTCTATGATTTCGGGGTCGGAGTTGACAACGCCGCCTATTGACGCCATACTTTTAGCAAAAGCATCGAATATTACGTCTATTTCATCAGTTACACCATAGTGCTCGGCAGTACCACGACCGTTTGCGCCCATAGTGCCGAAGCCGTGTGCATCATCAATCAGTATGCGGAACGGATATTTTTTCTTGAACTCGACAATGTCAGCGAGATGGCCCAGGTCACCGGCCATGCCGAAAACGCCTTCTGTGATTACCAGCACGCCGCCGCCCTGCTCATCGGCAAGCCTGCAGGCATGATTAAGCTGCTTTTCCAGACTCTCCATGTCATTGTGGCGGAAAGCGAAACGCTTGGCCAGGCTCAGACGCATACCGTCAAGTATGCAAGCGTGTGACTCGGAGTCATACACAATCACGTCCTTGCGGCTGGTCAGGACATCAATGATTGAGATCATGCCCTGATATCCGAAATTGAGGCACATGCCGGCCTTTTTTCCAATGAATTCACAGAAATCGTTCTCGAACTTAATGTGATAGTCGGTATTTCCTGACATCATGCGGGCACCCATCGGAGCACCAAGACCAAAGCGTGCTGCAGCTTCGGCATCGGCTTTCCTCACTTCAGGATTATTGGCCAGTCCCAAATAGTTGTTGAGGCTCCAGTTCAGGACCGGCTTCCCGTTGAACTCCATTTCGGGGCCTATTTCACCTACAAGGCGCGGGAACATGAAATAACCGTCGCCTACACCCTGATACTGACCGAGAGGACCCGGTGTCTCCTTGATTCTTTCAAAAATGTCTTTAATCATACTGAAAATCAATTATTTTGTTTGTTATTATTTTCTTGCTTGCCGTGCGTCCAAAAAACGATACGCTTAAACTGCGCGAATTTAGCAAAAAGTCCGCACAGCTTATTATAAAATAAGTTATAAATGATATCTCTCGCAGAAAACGCAGAAATCACAGAAATAATACAATTGGGGACTGTTCCCTTTGTGCGTGTTAAAAAGTGTTCAATCTGTTAATGCCATCATGAATGCCCGATGTGTGCTCCAATAAGAATTGGGAAAAGCTCCTTAAGGAGAATATTTACGCCCCTTAAGGGGAAATTTTTTTCTCTAGAAGGGGAGTGGAAATTTTCAAGTTAATGCAAAAAAAAATCATTCTGAACTGTTCATCCGTTTAAAACGGAATTTGTTAAAACCAAGCGCTTAAATCCTAATTATTTTCACATTTCCTGAAAACGTTGACAGAAAGCGCTACAGTTGTTTTTTTAACCAACAGAGGGTGGCCGCGCGGTCACCCTCTGTTGGTTTCAGGAGCTTAAAGTGCTGCCGCTATACGGGGAATTTTCTTTAAGCGTTCAAAGAATGTCTTGTTGCGTTTAGCTGAAAGCAGATTGTATTTTACCTGAAGCGATAGCAGCGGTTCTGCATCAATACCAAGAGCTTGCTCGATAAGAAGCGCCATTTCAGCATTCAGCGGGCGTTTAGCATTAAGAACCTCATTCAGTTGACTTACAGGTACACCTATTTCTGCAGCCAAACGTCGTTGGCTGATGCCACGAAATTCCAACTCATCCTTAATAACCTCACCTGGATGGGTAAGGTAATACGGTTCCAAGTTATTTGCAACCATTGTCTTGTCTGTCCCTTCTATCTGTGCCATAACACTATTTTTTATAATGGTTTGACAAATCTGTTATACACACAACCTCAGCTATTGTTTTGTCACTTTCAAGAATCTCCTTGAACTCTATTCTATACTGATCATTTACCCTGACCGATGAAAGCCCCTCTTTGTCACCATGAAGATGCTCATAGTGAAGCCCTCCGTATTTGGCCAACCCCATTACATTATTTTGCTCCATCATCAAATCCACAATGCGTGTGTATTTCTTGATAATCTGAGGCTGGAACCTATGCTGTTTATTTTTTGCCTGTCCATCCTCATAGAGTTCCTTTAGATATTCTTTTTGGAAAATGACAATCATATATGTTTCTCAAATATTATGGTACAAAGATACAATTATTATTTGATGTTCACAAATTTGAGAACACTTTTTTCAATACACAAGATTAAAAGCTGTTTGTTTGTATCAGTTTATAATATGATTACAGGTCATGTACCAGGCGGACAGAGAGGCGCATTGCTCTACTATTAGCATAGTCGGAGCCAATATCCGAAGTCTGTTGTAAATAATAATCCGCCCTAGTGGAGCTAGCAGGTGTTGACGACCAATAGTAGTAAGTTTGCCGTTTAGGGTCCGGAGAGGGCTCTTTTGCGTAGCAAAATAAAACAAGGTCTGGCTACGCGCAGCGTAGCCACGGAACGTTGCGTCCCAAAAGGGGATAGTACGGCGGAACTTAGAATCTGCAGATAATTACTGCAGGGAGCCAATAAGCAGGAAGAACAATCCTAGAAGGACAAGGATGAGGTCAATGGCTTTGCTTTTGAGGTTCTTCTCGTGGAAGAGCAGAGCACCGCACAGGAAGCTGACAATTACGCTTGAGCGGCGGATCATGGAAACGATCGATACCATTGATGCGCTTTGGGCCAGGGAACAGAAGTAGGCGTAGTCTGCCAGAGTGAGGAAAACAGAGATGAGTATGATGCTCCACTTCCAGCTGAACGGGGTGGTCTGTCTGCGCGTTGGCCACCAGAGGGCGAAGAGGATGATGGTCATCAGGGCCAGCTGGTAGAAGTTGCTCCATGCCTGCACGAACATGTTGTTGTAGCGCACCAGCAGATACTTGTCAAACAGGGCGCTTACTGCTCCCAGAATGGTGGCCATGATTACGCAGAACACCCATTTGTTATGGGAAAAACTTATTCCCTCTTTCTTGCCGCTCACGCTGAGCAGGTAGAAAGAGAGGATTGCTATGAGAACGCCTATCCACTGGTATGTGTTGAGCCGCTCACCAAAAAGAAACAGACCGCCCAATAGCACGATGATTGGGCGTGTAGCATTGATGGGACCGAACAGGGTTATGGGCAGATGTTTCATCCCGAAGTAACCGAATATCCAGGAGCCAAGCACGATTGCCGCTTTGAGGATAATCATCTTATGGAGGTCCCAGCCTGCCACAGGAACATAGAAAATGCTGCCGTCCAGCAAACCTGTCTTGGCCGACAGGAGTGTGAACGGCAGCATTATGATTGAGCAGAACAATGTATGGAGCCAAAGGACCGGAATTACGGCATTTTCTTTGAGAGAATGTTTCTTGGCTACATCATAGAGTCCGAGAAACAGTGCTGAGAAGAGCGCGAATCCCAACCACATGGCCATGTCTGCTTTAAATGGTTGTCAGAACTTGTAGCTCAGCCCAATGCCGACCATCTCCTTGAATTGGACTCTGGCACCGTGAACAATCTTGTTTCCGTTGCTGTCAGTGTCGTAGGTTTTGATGTCATCGTCGTACTTGAGAGTGGATTGTGCTGTAAGGGTGAGCAGTTTGGTCAGGTTGTAGCCAATCAGCACGTCCCAGTTCACATCTATGCAGCCGAATGTCTCGTCATAAGCAGTGAACAGATCCAAAGCGGATTTGAATGTCATCCTATCCTCAAAAAAAGTGTAATTGGCATTGGCCTTGAAAATGGCACCGAGTTGCGGTTTTACGTGTTTGCCGGGTTCAATGCCATAACGTACGGAGAATGCTGTATCCGCCACCATGGTGAGTTTGCCTGCTACGGGTGAAAAATAGAATGCCAGATGGCTGTCAGGCTTGTAGTCAAGACCGACGGAAACGTTCAGATATGCGGGAGTCAGCAACTTTGAAATCAGTTCTTTGGAATTATCTGAATACTTGTATCCGTCGGCGAACTGTGACTTGAAGTCAAGTAAGGCGGCATAATAGAGCTTATCGCTGATCTTGTGTCCGAACTTGGACGCAAAGTTCAGGTTGTCCAGATTTTTGCGCCAACCATAGTGACTGGTATAGTTTTGTCCGTAGTTTGCATTCAGGTCGTTGGTCCAGGCAATCTTGTCCTTCTTGTAGTTAAAAGAGAAATTCAGATAGATATTGTGGGCGACGTTGTTCTCACCGCCTTCACTCCAGTTAGTAAACGATGTCTGGGAAAAATTAACACCAGTGAGACCGTCGTGTGACCAACCGGACTCTTCCTGTGCCGAAAGGCTGAGGGGTAAAAAGGTTGCAAGGAACAGCAATGATTTCTTCATATTCGTATGTTTTTGTTTTGCGATGCATAATATACGGATGGTATTCACTTGCGTCTCACTGCATATCCAATGAGATAGCAGATTACTGCCACTACCATACCATTGATGGACGCTATACCCCAGTGCCAAAGGTTTGCGACAGTGGCACCAATGATTACACCTATTACAGATGCCCAGTTGACAGCTTTGATCTTGACATCATCGGAATGGTAATCATTGCGGTTCAGGAAGTAGCTTACAATCAGAATGGCTCCTATAGGAGGAAGGGTGCAGTTAAGGACATTCAGCCAGCCGCAGAAGTTCCAGTAGAGCCATACGGCGGAAACAGTACCTATGATACCGGCAATAAGCACCATGGTTTTCTTGGAGTATCCGAATATGTTGGACAGACCGAGACCGGAAGAATATAGGGCATTGTCATTGGTAGTCCAGATGTTGAGGCCAAGTACCATAACTGCGAACCAGAAGAGGTTAAGGTTGAGCATCACCTCGAAGATGTCATTTCCTCCTACGTATATGCTTGATACGGCACCGAAAAAGAACATCAGTGAGTTGCCGAGGAAAAAGGCTACGACAGTTACCCAGAATCCTATCTTGCCGTTTTTTGAGAAACGGGCGAAGTTCGGTGTGGCGGTACCTCCTGATACGAAACTTCCTATAACCAGACCTGCTCCTGCAATTATTGTCAATGAGCCGTCATTGACTCTCGCAAACTGTTCAACGAGTGTGGCATCACCACGTTTTACGGCAAGTATCATTGCAACGGTACCAAGGATACCGACCAGCGGAACGGCTATGTAGCTTATTATGGTAAGGCTCTTGATTCCGAAGTATGCGCTTGCTGTCATCAGGATACCGGCAATCACAACCAGAATGTATCCCAAAAGCGGCATGTGATCCGGTGTCACTTCAAGTCCGAAAACCTCTTGTGCTACAGGAATTGCGAACATGGCAAGTCCTACGCCGAACCATCCCATCTGGGTGAAACTGATCATGGCGCTGGGTAACCAGCTTCCTTTACGGCCAAAACTGCGGTGTGCCAGCATATCAAGTGTAAGGCCTGTCTCGGCACCTATATAACCGAGTGTTCCGGTGTATCCTCCGAGAATGATACCGCCCAAAATGAGGGCACCGATGAATCCTCCAAAGTCAAGGCCTGCAGCCAGATTCTGGCCGGCCCACATGCTTGCTGAGAAGAAAGTGAATCCCAGCATTACCATAAACATACTGAGGTTGCTCTTGCGTCCCTCCTTAGTCACTCTGCTTGATGTGAAATCCACATCAGTTTTTTTATAAGCCATATATTTGTGAAATTAGTTGTTAGCAGTATCTGTCAATGTTTATTCAGGGCAATATGATTTCAAAGCTTCATGGAACTCTTTCAGACGGCGGTCTGCAATCTTTCGGATTGAAAGGTCTTCGGACCTGCTGGCGAATTCTCTTTCAAACCTGTAGAGTTCTGTCATCTCATTCTTGTCCAGTTTCTGATAGTGGTTAAGTTCCAGCCATTTCTCATGACTGATGGGAGTTGGATAGCCCAGTTTTTCATCCAGAAAATCCTTGAAACAGAAATCATCGGCTACATTTTTAATATTCTCCCAATATTCAGTGACCTCTTTGAAATGATCAGGTATTTCATACCGGCGTGCACCACCGTCATAGATTATACATTTCTCAAACAGGGCATCATCATCGGCAAGTACATAGCGGCGGAATTCAGGTGATATTACACCGTCTTTCCAGAAAAAGTCTATCTGTGGCCAACTGATACCGGTCACACCCTTGTCCTTGTACGCCGAAAAGATTCCTTCGTAGAAGATGCATGTTATTCCTTCGAACTCAGGCCAGTGGAAACGGAATTCGGGAGTAAGTTCCTCGAACAGTTCGATGGCACGTGTGCCACCAATTGTAAAAAACACCATGCGGCGTATGCTGCCGCCCAGGCGTTTGAATTCGGCAATTATATAACGGATACATCGGGCAAGAGTCTCACCCGATGCAATTATGTCACCAATCATGAGTGTTATGTCCTTTGGAGCGCTCAGTTTGGTGTATCGGATGTCAAGTCCGGTAATCTGGTTGTTGCGGATAACACGCTCACAGGAGATGAAATCCATGTTGTTCACGCGTATTCCGTTACGGTAGCAGCATTCTTCAAGAGGATAGTTCAGTCCGCCGCGAAGAATAGTCATGATATCGGCACTTTCACCAACTGTACTTTCCTGTCTGAGCCAATCCAGCATGTCGCCAGTAGCTCCGCACATGGCCAGATAGGACTCGTATCCTATTACCTCCGGTGAGGCGAGCAGATGACGTGTACCTTCATTGCTGATGACAAAATACCTGTTGGCGAAACTGCCTCCGTTCAACTTATAGATATGAGTCCCTTTGTGCTCTCCTGCAGATTGCAGGAAGGTTTTTTCCAGATAAGGCTGCATAGTAATGCTTGCTTTTATTCTGGAAACCAAAGGTAATCAGTTTACATCGGTGGTCAGTAATGCAAATTGCAGAAGTTTTCAACAATGTGCAAAAGGGGACTGTCCCCAATTGCACATTTTCAGCACCTCTCACCTTTTCGGCGCCATTTGAAGTAGCCGTAAACGGATGCACTCAGATAGAAGCTGTAGAGCAGGATGGTGGTCAGATGCAGGCCGCGACGGCAGTAGATATAGATAGATATCAGATTGACCAGGAACCATATTCCCCAAACCTCAATGATCTTCTGTGCCAGAACCCATGTGCCCACGATGTTGAGCATGGTGGTAAGGGCGTCAAGCGCCGGTACCGGCGAATCGGTAAGAAACCTCAGAATACAGAATATGACACCCCAGATAAGGGCCGATGCCCCCAGTACCGCCATGAACTCCTTAGCCCGGAAGTGGCGGTAGACAATAGCCTGCGATGTGCGTTTGCGGTCACCATGGAGCCATTTTACAAAACCGTAAACGCACATGCATATATTAAAGCAGCTGAATCCCATATCGGCATATATCTTGCTGTGGAAATATACACTTGCATAGATCATGGAACACATTGCACTTATAATCCACATAAGTGGTTTCTGGTGGAACTCAAGCCAGAGGTAGATGAAACTCAGGATAAGTCCTACTGTCTGGATTGTTGCCCAGAAATCCATGCCGGTAAACTGACCGGCTATATATTGCCAGATATCGGATAACATTGTCTTTTAGAATTTTAGTGTTATGTGAGCCAGAGCACTGAATGGCGCGGCAGGAATGAAACCTATCTGGTAGTAGCGGTTGTCATTGCTGTGGCCGCCGCTCTCATAGATGGCAGAATAGACCCAACCGGCGGTAGCGCATCTGGAGTTGAGTATGTTGTTGAAATCAGTACCGAATACGATGCTGTTGCATATTATTTTCATGGGGAGAGTGTATGAGAACGAGAGATCAGAGAGAGAGTAGGCGGGCAGGGAACGGTCAGCATTCTCTGTGTTGTCCAGATACTGGCGGCTTACGTAACCGGTGTGCCATGTGGCTTTGAATTTACCGAACTTAAGGTCGATGAAACCGTTCAGGATGGCGTTGGGTGAGAATGCCAGGGTTGAGTTGTCATAGTGGATGGTCTGTTCACCGTCGTCCCAATCCTCGACCACCTCATCAAAGTCATGTATCTTGTTCTGGCTCAGTGCTGCGTTACCGGAAAACTCCAACCAGGGCAGAGGACTGACCGATGCGTTGAGTTCAATGCCTGTGCGGTATGAGCTCTTGATGTTTGTGGTCAGGTTCTCACCTATATCACTCTTGAGTCCGGTCTGAACGAACTGATCCTTGTAATCCATATAATAGAAGTTTAATCCTGCTGTCCAGATATTTCCGTTGTAGGTGTAACCGGCCTCATAGTCAATCATCCGCTCGGGTTCGGGAGCAGGATAGTTGCCGTTGTCAGTGAAGTTGTTGCGCTCGGGCTCACGTGCTGCAGTGGCAACCAAAGCATGGAATTTGCTGTTTGCAAGGGCGTATGTCAAACCTGCCTTGGCGTTCAGGAAATTGTATTTTTTGTTTATGTCAAGCTTTTGGTTTGTGTAGGTGCCGTCACTGTTATCAATGAACTTGTCATTGATGCCGTCAGTTCTGTAACCTACGTGGCGGAATTGGATATCAGCAAATGCATGCAGTCCGTCCATTATTTCGTAACCGGCCTTGACGTATGTACTGGCATCGTTTTTGGTGGCATCAGAATCATAGTATTTATAATCTCCGTTAGCCAGCAGATAATCGCTTAGAGCATCGTTGCCTACATATGTCAGGTAGCCGAAGTGGTTGCCCTTGAACTGCTGGAATGATACGCCGCTGCGCAGGTCCAGACGGCCTATACTGTATGCCATGTTCCATATAGCGCCGTAAGTGTGCTGCTCAAGGCCTTTCTTGCGGACAAAGTCACTTTTCTTTACTGTGCCGCTGGGTGCATTGTAATTGGAAAGACCGAATTTTTTTAGTTTGTTGTTGGGGCGGAATTCCTCGTAGTATCCGTAACCGTAGGTGTAGTGAGCGGTGAGTGATGTGGTGAATGCTTCTTTTACGTTCCAGGCCAAAGTCAGAATGTTGTGGTCCTGCCAGAAGTTATCAGTGGTGCGGTCCCAGAATGAGCCGTCCTTCATCCGGTAGCGGGCGGTAGCGTATGAATACGGGTTACCCATGGTTTTCTGCTCCAGTGGCGTAATGGTCAGTGATTCATACAGAGAGTTAAACTTGCCTAATCCGGCATTCCACATATCCTCATAGGTCTTTACAAGAGTTCTTTCACCATATATGCCATCCATTATACTCAGGTCGTCGGTACCGGCTGTAACGCCGTTCCAAGCCTGTCCGGTATTTTCAAAGTTGCCTATGTTACGGTAACGTATCATGAGGTTGTCACCAGGAGTCCATAGAAGCCCTGCGTAGTAGCTGCCGGCCTTTCCTTTGGTGCCGTGTATGAATCCGTCGGTCTGGGTCATGTGGTATGCTGCGTCAATAATCAGACTGTTCAGTATAGTGCCTGTGGAGAATGAACCACCCAATCTTAAGGTGTTGAAAGAACCGTATGATGCAGTGATTTCAGCTCTTTTTTCAGGGTTGGGCAGCTTGCTTGTAAGTGCTACCGAGCCTCCGAATGCGCCGTCACCGACTGTTGATGTGCCAAGGCCGCGCTGAATCTGTGCGCTGCCCAGGATTGATGCATAACTGTTCATGTTGGCCCAGAATACACACTGGTCCTCGGGAGAATTGAGAGGTACACCGTCCAGTGTCACATTTATGCGTGAATCGGCTGCTCCGCGTATTCTCATGTATGTGGTCCCGATTCCGGTTCCGTTGTCACTCCATGCGATTACGCCGGGTGTCCTTGAAAAGAGGAAAGGCAGTTCGCGTCCGCCTTTGGAGTATTCGTCCAGCGTACTCCTGTCAATATCGGTCACGGCAAAAGGTTCGTTGCCGTGTGCGCGTACGCCGTCAATCACCACTTCCTGCAGTTGTTCAATACGCAGTGAATCAGTTTCAGACACGATTTCAGCCGACATGCTTGCCGTTCTCAGGCATGCTGCAATGCATAGGGATAAAAAAAATACCTTTTTCATATAGATCCGATTGTTATTCTAATCCAAATGAAAAGGGTACACCGAATAAAGATTTGAAATCCAATCCCTCCGCCGGTACTGTCCGGATCAGGTTCATAGGGTATAATCTCAGCCCTCATCGGGCACCCCCTTTCATTCGAGGTGCAAATGTAATACTTCCCTATCGGAAAGCATTACAATTTAACCTTTTTTATTTTGCTCCGCGAAAGGCGGCCTCCGGCCGATTCGGGCTTTGCCCTCATGTCAGTGCGTTTAATATGTTATTCTGCCCTTTTTTTTCCGATTATTTAATTTTTTTATCAAATGACGCAGAAGGAACCGTCCCTATTGTGTACATTTGTATAAAATCAAACAAGTAATATGAATACATCTGAGAAGTTTGTCATTACAATCAATCGTGAGTTGGGTTCGGGAGGAAAGACTGTGGCCAAGAAGCTGGCCGAAAAACTGGGCGTACCTTATTATGATAAGGCTCATTTGACATCGGTTGAAGAAAAAGAAGGCCTGAACTCTGAAAAAATAGAGAACCTTAAGGCAAAAAAGCGTACATGGTGGCCGGATCTGAAAAAGATCGTTGAGCTGGATGGCGGTTTTGCAGTCTCCATTTATGATAACCTGCCCAATTTTGCTGTTCCGGAGAAAAATGATACAGATGAGAAGTTCAGAACCGAGCAGGAGATTCTTAAAGGTATTGTCGATGCCGAGTCATGCGTTGTGGCCGGACGTTGCAGTTTTGTTACATTTAAGGACCATCCCAACCATCTTCACATTTGGATTCAGTCTCCCATGGAGTGCCGTGTAGAGAGGGTCATGAAAAAGAAGGGAATCGGCTCCAGGGAAGAAGCCGAAAAATTCATAAAGGATGTTGACCAGTTGTGTGAGGACTATTGTAAGCGCCATACGGGTGCAAGCCGATATAATACTCGCAACTAC
>JAFZKR010000035.1 GCA_017551845.1 Bacteroidaceae bacterium | reverse complement strand
CTGTTTTAGCTGTGTCATGCAGTCACAACTATAATACTTCCGCTTTTTAATACAGCTACCTAAGTTAAAATTGAATAACTTAGCAGACATGAAGAAGGCAAGAAGAAAATACGATGCAAGCTTTAAGGCCAAGGTAGCTATTGAAGCAATGAGAGAACACGAGACTCTGAGCGAGCTTGCGGCAAAATATGAGGTGTCACCGGTGATGATAAGCCGCTGGAAGAAGGAGTTTATTGACAACTCAGCCGCTGCGTTTGAGACGCCCAAGAAGGATGACAAGGAAATGCTTATTATGAACGCGAAAAAATTTCAACAGCTAAATGTCGGAACAATGAATATAATTAAGAAATTTTATCTGATGCTATTGCTTGTTATTTCATGTTCTATGCATGTTATGGCACAAACAGACTTCTATTACTACAACGGGAAGAAGATACCTTTAGCTCTGAATGAAAACAAGGTTGTTGTCAGCATTCCCAAAGACAGCGTTAAAACTATCGAAAGTATTCGTGCAAATGTCCAGGTCCTGTTTGATATAAAAGATGTGTATTTTGATGTAATTGTAATTTCACGGTCAGATTTCAATAAGTTAACCTCGCTTGATTCCTGGGAAGAAAACTCGAAGTCTGTCATAATAACATCATGTTATTTTACAGAAGGAAATGATGCGGTTTGTTCTTCTCCATATCTGAATGTGAAACTCAAAAAGAAGGAGGATATGGCTTTGCTGAATTCATACGCAGAGAGGTACAGGCTCAGGAATTTTGGTAGTTTCAGTCAAAACTTACCATTGTGGATTATTCTGTCCCTGACTCCGGAGAGTGAAAAAAGCCCGTTACAATGTGCAAATGAATTATATGAAAGCGGATATTTTGAACACTCGGTTCCTGACCTTTGTTCTATCCCCCATGAAAAGCCGCCAGTCATTGATAAATCAGTTGATACGCTGCTGTACTGCGGATTCGCACAGGGAGAGTCGAACTACGTCATCAACAACACAGCCATCCGCCCAGACGGTTCAACGGATGAGGTCCGAGTTGTTACTGACGAAACAGGAGCGTATCTGAGATGGAAGGCAGGGGGAAGCATGTACGGTGCCGTTTGCAATCCTGAGGATGTATCGTTGACTTTAGGCGGTTTTAATCTTGAATCGGGACAGCGTTATGCCGTGGATTTCACTTTCTGTGCTAATGTCGGGGGTGATATGACCATCGGGATATATCACAGGACACCCGATGGACTGGAGCCTGTCAACGGACCGGGCATTTCACCGGACGGTTTCCTGGACTTTTGCTATCATTTTGACTATATTAACCGGTACAGAGTGATGTTCATGAGCGGATGGGACTATGAAGACTGCTGCCTGCGTTTCTCGTTTCTGAGTCCGGGAGTGACGTATGAGATTGACAATATCGCTTTGCTTGAATCAGTGTTCTGCGATGTCAGTTACAATGGTGATATTGCCAAGATAAAGTTTACTCCAGACAACAATCTCAGTGAGTTGGCAAGCCTTGCCCCTGAAGGTGCGGTTGAAATACCGTCTGATTGTATTTCTTTAGAGGCTGAGTATGACGGTGAGCCTTACGGACTTGATGTGATGACAGCCGAGTATCACGATGACGGTTGTCTTTATGTATGGCTTGACGATGACTCTTTCGAAGGTCTGGAGAAAATAAGCTTTAGTTTCCACAATCCGGTTGATGATCCGTCAATCGCCTTGAAGTATATCAAGGAGATTGATTCAGCCACGAATGATACAGTATGGGCCCTGTTTCCTGACTTGATTCAACAGCGTGCTTTCCATAATCCGGAAGTTTATGTTACTTCTCATGGAAAAATAAGCTGGCTTGTAACATCGAACTTGTTTGATTATAAGAATACCGATGCGCCATCAGATTTGGACAGCATAACTATGTCTTTCCGTTCAGCCTTGGCTCCGGACTTTGAGGAATCAATTACAGCCCAGCTCGTGAGTGCCGACGGTTGGAGTTACAGTGAGCCTTGGCATGTCTCTGACTATATTGTGGATGTTGACAATGATGATAATGAAATTTATACCGTGGTGTTCAGACCTGATTCCTTGAACAACCAGGACAATAAGCAGTTGCCAGGCAAATACATATTCAAGTTGGGCGATGTCAGATTCTGGTCAGCTTGTCAACACATTATGACGGATTACTCTGTTTCGGTATATTTCAGCGGGACCAATTCGATAGATATGAAAGCCGAAGCGGAACCACAGAAGGAAGAGAACCGGCATTACAGCCCTGACGGCCGCATGATTACAGCCGGCACTCCCGGCTTCCACATCATCCGTCTGCCGGATGGCAGGATTCGCAAGGCTTATGTGCCTATAAAATAGGAACACTGTAACTGTAACGGGGCTTTTTTACTGTGAAGGGCAACATTTTTTCTCACTGACTGTACTGACATGTGAGAAACTGATTAATTTTGTTCCATAAAGATTCTAAACTAACAACTGACCTCTTATGAAAAGAAGCGCCTTACTTTCGTGCCTTGTGGCTGCCATGTTGCTGCTGCCTGGCTGCAAACATTATGACTATCCGTTCCAGAATCCCAATCTGTCATTTGACAAGAGGGCGGACAACCTGCTTTCGCTGCTCACTCCCGAGGAGAAGATAGGCCTCATGATGAACGGCTCCATATCCGTGGACCGTCTTGATATTCCAGCCTATAACTGGTGGAATGAGGCTTGTCACGGGATATGCTATGATGACGTGACTGTGTTCCCGCAGGTGATAGCCTTGGGTGCCACTTTCGATGCTCCCCAGCAGTATGAGATTTACAGTGCTGTGTCCGATGAGGCCCGTGCCGTGTGGAATACCACTGAGCATCATCAGCTGGGAGTGAATCAGCCCAACGGAAGTATCTGGCATAACGGACTCTCGTTCTGGTGTCCTAACGTGAACATATTCCGTGATCCCCGCTGGGGCCGCGGTCAGGAGACTCCGGGTGAGGATCCTTATCTTAATGCCGTTATGGGTACTCAGACCGTGAAGGGTATGCAGGGTAATGACAAGAAGTACCTCAAACTGCATTCCTGCGCCAAGCACTATGCCGTGCACAGCGGTCCAGAGCCTCTGCGCCATCAGTTCAACGTGAGTGTTTCGGGCCGTGACCTGTGGGAGACTTATCTGCCGGCTTTCAAGAGCCTGGTACAGGATGGTAATGTTCAGGAGGTTATGTGTGCCTATCACCGTTATGAGGATGAGCCTTGCTGTGCAAGTGGCCGTCTGCTGGTGGATATCCTGCGTAACAAGTGGCAGTACAAGGGGCTTGTGGTGACGGACTGCGGTGCCATAGGTGATTTCTTCAACTCACGCCAGCACGGGACACACAAGGATGCTGCAAGCGCATCGGCCGATGCCGTTCTCTCCGGAGCCGATATTGAGTGCGGTACCAGTTATCGTTCGCTCACACAGGCTATGGAGCAGGGACTCATCACTGAGGCCGATATTGACGTGAGCGTGCGCCGCATACTGAAGGCCCGCTTTGAACTGGGTATGTTTGATCCTGCAGAGAAACTGCCTTGGGCCGGTCTTGGACTGGACGACCTGAGCAGTCCCGCACATACCGCTCTGGCCAGCAAGGCTGCCCATGAGGCTATCGTGTTGCTCAAGAATGAGAATAACATCCTGCCGCTCAAGAAGAACATGAAGATTGCTGTGGTGGGTCCCAATGCCGATGATGCCCGTGTCATTCTGGGTAACTACAATGGTTATCCGTCGGCTGCCAACACCAAGACCATTCTGGACGGTATCCGTGAGGCAGTTCCAGGTGCTGAGATTATTTACGAGAAGGGTTGTGATTTGAACGCAGCCTCCATAACCACACATTATGTTTCACAGATCAATGGAGGTAAGGGACTGCATGCAGAGTATTACAACACTCTTGACTGGACCGGCGCTGTTGTGGCCAAGGTTGATTATGACGAGCCTTTGAGTCTCAATACTACATCGCCTGCATTGGCACATGAGGACTGCCCTTGGGAAGATGGAGTGAACATGACAGGATTCTCTGCCAAATATACAGGCAGCTTTACTGCCGATTATACCGGCGATATGATTTACAATGTTCGTGGCAGCTCCCGCTACAACTTCATTTTGAACGGTGACACCATTGCCAAGAATGCCGGCCAGGGTGGCGGTCGTGGAGGATTCGGCGGTTTCGGCGGATTCGGAAGAGGTGGTGCCGCTGCTACCACATTCAAGGTAGAGGAGGGCAAGACCTATGATATTTCTATCGATCTGGTACAGCCTGAGGCCCGTTCTGCATCATTCTCATTCGATATCTACAGTCGCGGTCCGGTGGACTTTGCAAAGGTTGTCGAGAAGGTTTCCAAGGCAGATGTCATCGTGATGGTGAGCGGTATCTCATCAGATATAGAGGGTGAGGGACACGACCGCTCGTCTATTGAGCTCCCCGAGGTTCAGCAGCAACTACTTGCAGAACTTGACGCAACCGGCAAGCCTGTTGTTCTGGTAAATGTATCAGGCAGCGCAATAGGATTCGGCAATGTGGAGAGCAAGTATGACGCTCTCATCCAGGCCTGGTACGGCGGTCAGGCTTGCGGTGAGGCTGTGGCCGATGTCCTGTTCGGTGACTACAATCCTGCCGGACGTCTGCCGGTCACCTTCTACGCATCGACTGACCAGCTTCCTGATTTCCAGGATTACTCAATGCAGAACCGCACCTACCGTTACTTCAAGGGCCAGCCTCTATACGCTTTCGGTTACGGTCTGAGTTATACCACCTTCAGTTACGGCGATGCCAAGACAGTCGGAAAGCCTCAGGCTATGACACTGACTGTTCCAGTTACCAACACAGGCAAACTTGCAGGTGATGAGGTGATCCAGGTATATGTGAAGTCGCTTGATGATGCAGGTGCTCCCATAAAGTCGCTCGCCGGATTTGCCCGCGTGAATATAGACGCCGGTGAGACCAAGAGCGTCAAGGTAGAACTGGGCAAGGATGCTTTCTGTTTCTATGATGAGGCAACCGATGGCCTCAAGTTCCGTCCCGGCCGCTATCAGATTCTTTACGGTGGTTCATCCCTGGACAAGGATCTCAAGAGCATCGATATTAAGCTCTGATATTAAATGGTGCAAAAGGGGTCTGTCCCCTTTTGTACTATTTTCCTACGCAGAAAGTCATGAACTTTCCAAGGTGACTTTTGCACACGATAAGCATACTATTACAACCCATTTCCCGCCTTTGTCAGGGCCGTCACGCCTGATTAACCCTTCAGCCTTCAACTTGGAAAGATGCTTCTCTACAGCTTTCTGCGTTATCCCTATAACTTCAGCCAACTTACGTGCTGAGTAGTCCGGATGTTCCTCGAGAATAGAGAGGATCTTCTCCCTACTTTTCAGCTTTTTCTCTCCACTAATTCGGATGCTCTCCCCACCTTCATTCACAGACTTGAGGAAGGTATCGATGTCTGATGACAGGGTCTTGATCATTTCTCCGGTCATGAATTCCAGGAAATAGGAGATGTCATCCGTGTCCCGGGTAGTTATGAGTGCATTGATATAATCGGCTTTATCTTCTTTGAGGACTTTGGCCGGAACCAGTCCGAATTCGAACTGGATATGATTCATGATGAGCCGCGCCATACGGCCGTTCCCATCTGCCCAGGGATGGATAGTCACCAGGCGATAATGTGCCTCAAAACTCAGGTTATAGCGTTCTTGCAATGACATGGAACGTTTGCGTTGCCCGTTGATCCAGTCACAAAAATCCTGCAGCCTGGCGGGAACCTTCTGGTAGCTCAAATAGGATCTCCCACCAACGCCAGCAGTTACATTCACCAGACGGAGATCGCCATTGGCGGAAGAAAAGTCACCTAGTGCCGTCTTGTACGTGGATCCGGTATTCTGCATCACCAAGCGCGACAATTCTTTCAAAACGTCGATGGTAATATCTGTATGTTGCTTCGCCAGTCGGATGCTCTCTTCATAGGCCCGTTTCAAGTCAAGGTTCATCATCTGCTCGACGATGGTTTTCCCTTTTGCAGAGATACCTTCATCGAAAAGCAACTGGTTCTCAATCTCAGTCACCGTCGACCCTTCGATGGCGGTGGAGTGTGTGATGATTGAATACAGGTAGAACTTTTCATAGTCCAGTTGCGAGTCAATACCCAATTGTTTATAACGCTCAATCAGAGCCATAAGTTGATCCATCCTGTCCATTGCCATAGTAACTTAACAATGCAAAGATAATACTTTTCTCCCTACTTTTTATTTCTTCCACCCTACTTTTTAACGGTTTTCAT
>JAFZKR010000005.1 GCA_017551845.1 Bacteroidaceae bacterium | reverse complement strand
TTTTGTAAGCCGACTACTGCAACGTCTGTATATGTTTTCGTAATGACCGGGGCGTTCAAATCCGAACCCGCAATCTCCTGCCACAATAATTAAAGTGTTTGTCATTGCATATTGAATGCAACACTTGTAAACTAGTTGGGTGAAATCACCATGAATGTCGCCAGATACGACAATGTTTTGAGCGTTTTTAAACTCAATTAGTTTTTTTAGAATGGGATTCTTCATAAACTATTGTTCTGCAAACATTTAATGGTTGTCAATACAGTTGTGCTTTTTTCACTGGCGAAGCCTTTTATAGAAATGATGTATTGGATCATCAATATTTTCTACATTGTAAAGATAGTAATTTTAGTCTATAAAAAGAAGGAAAAGGGTTGAAATTTAAGGGGAAAACAAAGAAAAATGATAGGTTAAAACGGTGTCGTGTTTACCTGCTTTGGGCATGAGCTCTGTTACTTTCTTGTTGAGCTCTGTTACTTTTTTTCGTATGACTCTTTTACTTTTTCATTGAGGTCTGACACTTTTTCATTGTGGTTTGACACTTTTGGACTGAGGTTTGACACTTTTTTTCTTGGTTACTTTTCAATGGGACTTGGTTACTTTTCAATGGGACTTGGTTACTTTTTTGTGCTTACTCCGTTACTTTTTACCGGTTCATTTCAGTTCTTTTGGGGTTGGAAAGCGTTCAAACAGATGGAGTGGTCTTTGCATAAAAAGGGCAAAAAGGTTATAGTGATACAACCTTTTTGCCAACATTTTAGAAATACGATAGAGAAGTTATTTGTCCTCTGGGAGTTGGTAAACCCGGACGTAGTCAACTTCCATGGTGACTGGCAGGGCGGTTTCATCGACGCCTTCCTGGCCGCCCCAGTCGCCGCCCCAAGCCAGGTTCAGGATAATGTGGAAGGGGTAGTGGAAGGGCCATTGGTCGTGGCTGTCTCCAAGAACGGCTTTCTCAAGGTGGAGCTGCTCCTTACCGTCAACGTAGGTTATGATTTCGTCATCGGTCCAGAGCAGGGAATAGATGTGGAAGTCGCCCTCGGCGTTCTTGATGGTCATGGCGTGGGTTTTGTGGGTGTTTTTGGTGTGATTGTAGTCTTGGGTGTGGATGGATGAGGAGACCTCGTTGGGAGTGAATCCTACCTCTTCCATGATGTCAATCTCGCCGCAGCGGGGCCATCCGTTGTTGGGCATGCGGTTACCCGCGGGCATCATCCAGAATGCGGGCCAGGTGCCTTTGCCCTGGGGCAGCTTAATACGGGCCTCAAAGTAGCCATACTGCCAGCCTGTGCGGGCGTTTCCGTTCAGGCGGCCGGAATAGACTCTGTCATTCTCCTTAAAGCAGTTTATGCGCAGTGTGCCGTCCTTGACCTCAGTTACGGGTGTGCCGGCTGGAGTCTGGTGGTTTACATAGTTCTGGAGCTCGTGGTTGACCATGCCTTGACGCATAACCACGTGGGTCCACTTGGTGGCATCGGGCTCTGTACCCTCGTTGAACTCATCCTGCCAGACGAGTTCGTATCCTTTTGGTACATAACTCTTGGTGCGATTGCATTGGGCTAACACTAAAGGCATGCATGCGATCGCAGTGTACAAAACAAATTTTACGGTTTTCATAATAATCTTGTTAGCAATTAATAATCTTGTTTGTATAAACGTACCAGATGTGTCCTTCTACCTTTGGATAGCCCATCTTGCGAAGCAGGTCCATGTACTCACGGACCTGGTGGAGGTATTCCTCGCGTTCGCGGCCGAACTTGAAATCCACTATTATGGCGCTGCCGTCAGGTTTGATCATCACGCGGTCGGGGCGGCGGGTTTGGAGTACGCCTCCGTCACGGTAAATGATTGATGCCTCATTGAACAGCGTGTAGGTGCCGTTAAACCATGACTGTACATGCGATGCCTCTATGTGCTTGGGAATCATTTTTTTGATTTCCTGGGCCTTTGCGGCGGTCTCAATCAGACCCTGGCTGAGCATGTTGTCAACCTGAGGGTTGATATCGTCAATAGTACGGATGGCGGCAAATATGCTGTGCAGCAGTTTGCCGGTTTGAATGTACTCCTCCTGCCGGTCATCGGAATCATCGGTGGAATGGACAAAACGGGCGGATTCGCCCGATTGGCGGAAGCGGGCGTTTATGGGGTAGGAGTGCAGGCTCAGTTCCTGAGGTGTGGGCTTGCAGTCAAACGGATTGTCAGTTGAGACGGTTGCTTTTTCTATGTGAGGCAAGATTTCTCCGTTTTCATATATGTAAGAATCTTTCTCATTTGGTTGACAGCTGAAAGCCGATGATAGTGCATAAATTAAAACGTCAGCGATGGTAGTTCCATAAGCTTTGCTGCTGAGTACAATCAGGTTGCTTTCTGCTCGGGTCAATGCTACATACAGGAGGTTCAGATTATCAACTGTCTGCAGCCCGGCTTCCTGGCGGTAATCTTCGTTGAAATCAGAGTTAATCAGTTTCTTGCTGAAACCTACGGGTAGGAGCGGCAATGAGTTGAACGGTTCTGTTTGTGGATTAACCCAGATGCGCTGGTCATGTGCACCGGTCTGAGATTCAATAATGTTCCAGTTGCAATAGGGAACGATTACGGTGTGGAACTCCAGGCCTTTTGACTTGTGTATGGTAAGCAGGCGTATGCCGTTAGCATCGGTTGCGGGTATTGAGGTGGTAGAGAGTTTCTCATCCCATTCTGTGATGAAAGCTGACGGCTCACCCGGATTGCGGCTCAACCATTGGCACAGCGTGTCAAAGAATGCCATTACGTATTGGTCCTGACCGGGTATGCGGTCTAGTTCCAAAATAGAATAGAGTTTCTCCGTAAGCTCATATAGCGGAAGGTGTCGCAGTGACTCCATCTGATCATTGAAAGCGGCGGGAAGGCAGTTTTCCAGACCTTTGGCCATGAGTCTGTCAAATGGTTGTCCGGATTGTACTATGTTGCACTCGCGCTCCCATACAAGTTGTGCCAGAGCTATGCGGTCAGTACTGTCAGTGAGCCATTTAAGTGCGTTGATGAGTATCCTTACCGATGCCGATGAACCCAGCTGGAAAGCCTCACTTGAAATCATCTTGTAGTCAGGACGGTTGGCCGCGAACCATTCGGCTATATCGGTTATCTGACGGCCTTTGCGGCATAGTATGGCTATATCGGTCTGCCTTACTCCGGCGGCGGTCAGACGGTCAAGCTGCTCCTCAATCTGCCGGAATATCTTATCGGTGGAATCGGCGGTTTTGTCAGTTTTTGTGTCAACCTGGACATAGACGTAGCCTTGTCCGCCTTTCTTGGATTCTATATCATTAACATTCTCATAGGCGTGCGACAGGGCAGGATATTCAGTGCCGGTTTCTGATTGGTAGTAATTGGAAAGCATTTCCACAGCCTTGGGGAACAGGGCTTTGTTGAATTCGACTATGTTCTTGTAGCTGCGGAAATTCTCCTTGAGAGGCATGATCTGCGGCTGGTATATGGCCAGTTGCTGCTCCATCTCGGAATTGAGTATGTTCCAGTCACTGTTGCGAAAGCGGTAGATGGATTGTTTGACATCACCCACCACAAGACAGTCCTTGCCGTTGGCCAGGCACTCCCACAACAACAGGTATAGATTGCCCCATTGCAGGCGTGAGGTGTCCTGGGATTCGTCAATCATGAGGTGCTCTATGAAACTGCCTGTCTTTTCATATACGAATGATGTGTCGCTGCCTGATAATGTATTCAATAGCTGGGGGGTGTCGGCCAGAATGAAACGGCTCTGCTCCTGGTTCTGGCGGTTAATCTCATCACGTATACTCAGCAGAAGGCTCAGTTCATGTATGTATTGCAAGGCTGCTTCATATGTGTTCTTAAGGCGGTTGTATTCAGCATGAAGCGGTTCAATCAGCTCTAAGCGCGGCGACAGCTGTTCCTGCGCAAATACTGAATACCCGGGGTTGTTCTCAAGGTCTTTCTTGCGGAAGAAACTGTCCGGATATAAAATACATTTTCGGAATGTGCCGCCCAAGTCTGTATCAAGGATTGTAGTGTTAATGATTTTTACCAGAACTTTGCCGGGGTTGGCAGAAAGATTGTCAATACCTAATCCGGCGTTGGAAAGGGCGGTTTCAATCTCCGCACCTATGGCTTGTACCTTTTCAATGTAAGTGGGCAGAACGGCATCACGTGCTGATGTCAGGTTCTTCTTGTAGTCTGCTGTGGCATTAGGATTGGAGAGGATCTGGCGTAACTCATCACCCTTTTCCATAAAAATCTCGCGGAACAGCTCTTTTGAGAACCTCTTGAGTGTGCCGTCAATGGACCAGCTCCTGTCATTGTCGATGTTGCTGGTAACGAACTCCATTATGTTGCGATTATCCTTAGAATCCTGCTCAACATTAGCCAGAAATGAGTCAACTGCCTCATCAATGACCATCTCTGTATCCAGTTCAAGAGTCAGATTTGCGCCTATTTGGAGTTCACGGGCCAGGCTGCGCAGCACGGTTTGGAAGAAACTGTCAATGGTCTCCACACGGAACCGGCCGTAGTCCTGCAGTATCATGTCAAGCGCCAGCAGGGCGTTGTGGCGGATGGTCTGTTCATTGAACGTGACGGCTTTCTTGACTTCATCATAATAGCTCGCAGAGCCGCTCAGGTTATGGCCTATACCGTACAACTGAGATAGAATGCGCTGTTTCATCTCGGCTGTAGCCTTGTTGGTAAAAGTTACCGCAAGGATATGTCGGTAGCTCTCAGGCTCCTTGACGAGCATGGTGATATATTGCACGGCCAGACGGAAGGTCTTGCCTGATCCGGCCGATGCTTTGTACACAGTAAAGTGCGATTTGTTATGCATAGAGGTTTAAACTATTCAAAATTAGTGAATCCGTTTGATAAAAGCATTATATTCGCGGTCCAATTATAAATACTCTGACAATCAACAATTCTTTCAGATATTATGGGATATATTACTGAGGACAAGAGAAAAGTGACCACACAGCGTCTCAGGGAGATGAAACAGCGTGGCGAGAAGATTGCAATGCTTACGGCCTATGATTTCACAATGGCCAAGATGGTTGATGGTGCCGGCATTGACGTTATTCTGGTGGGTGATTCGGCATCAAACGTTATGGCCGGTAACCAGACTACACTACCCATTACGCTTGACCAGATGATATATCACGCCAAATCTGTGGTTCGCGGCGTGCAGCGCGCCCTTGTGGTGGTTGATATGCCGTTCGGAACATACCAGATTAATGATTCTGAGGCTGTCACAAACGCCATCAAGATAATGAAGGTCTCTCATGCCGATGCTCTCAAACTGGAGGGTGGTGAGGAGATTCTGCCTTCAGTACGTCATATTATTGATGCCGGCATTCCCGTTATGGGACATCTGGGCTTGACTCCCCAATCCATCAATAAATTCGGTACATACGCTGTACGCGCCAAGGAGGAAGCCGAGGCAGAGAAACTGATTTCCGATGCCCATAAGCTTGAGGAGGTGGGCTGCTTCTCAATCGTTCTTGAGAAGATTCCTGCAATTCTTGCTGAGCGTGTGGCCAAGGAGATTTCAATTCCTATCATCGGCATAGGTGCCGGCGGCGGTGTTGACGGTCAGGTCCTCGTATGCGCCGATATGCTGGGCATGAACAATGACTTCAGTCCTCGTTTCCTGCGTCGTTACGCAAACCTGTTCGAGGTTATAACCGATGCAGTAGGACATTACGTTGAGGATGTCAAGAATCAGGATTTCCCCAACGAGAAAGAGCAGTATTGATCTTCAAGGGAAAAATCAGGAGGTTTAGTCTCTGAAACTACGGCCCTTCGGGCCTATCCCTCCCACGACCTATGGCCGTGGGCCCCTCCCTCTCCTGAAGAATTTTCCTTTGCCTTTGTGGAAGGTCTTGGGCTTTGCGGGTTTGTATTCCGGAGCTTCGCCCAGTTCGGGAGGCATGGGGACTTTATAGACGTCTTTTTCTAAGAACTTTTCAATGTGCTGGAATCGGCTCTGGTCATCAATGCTGATGAAGGTGATGGCGCATCCCTCGGCACCCGCGCGGGCGGTACGGCCTATGCGGTGAACATAATCTTCAGGATCCTGCGGTACGTCAAAGTTTATTACGAGGTCTATGTCATCAATGTCTATTCCGCGTGAGACTATATCGGTGGCAACAAGAATGTTGATGTGACCGTTCCGGAAACGGTGCATGATCTCGTTGCGTTCAGTCTGGGTAAGGTCAGAGTGCATCTCGCCAACGTTAAAGCCCATACGCATGAAGGATTTGGTTATCTCCTTCACTTTCAACTTGGAAGAAGCGAAGACCAGAACCCTTTCCGGGGCATTGTCAGCAAACAGATTCCGAATTATCTCCAGTTTCTGTGTCTCATAGCATACGTATGCTGCCTGCAGGATTTTATCGGCAGGCTTGGATACGGATAGCTTGACCTCAACGGGGTCATGCAGTATGGCACGGGCCATGTGCTGGATTTCATCGGGCATTGTGGCGGAAAAGAGCATGTTCTGACGCTTGGCAGGCAGTTGTTTGACAATCTGCATTATATCATCATGGAATCCCATGTCGAGCATGCGGTCAGCCTCATCAAGAATGAAGAATGAGACTTTGGACAGGTCAATGTTTCCCAGGCTTATATGGCTAATGAGTCTTCCTGGGGTTGCTATGACAATATCGGCACCCATAGAGAAACCGCGTTTTTCCTGTTCGAAACGTATGCCGTCATTACCGCCATAGACGGCTGTGCTGGATATGTTTGTGAAGTATGAAAAACCTTCAACCTGCTGGTCTATCTGCTGTGCAAGTTCACGGGTGGGGACCATTATCAGGCAGTTGACGGCATCATCGGAATAATTACCTCTAACGAGTTTGTCAAGCACCGGTAGCAGATATGCCGCAGTTTTGCCTGTGCCGGTCTGGGCGACTCCTATGAGATTCTTGCCCTGAAGCAACAGCGGGATAGCTTGTTCCTGTATAGGAGTACAATCCACAAAGTTCATGGAATCAATCGCATCAAGTATAGCGGGATGGAAGTCTAGTTCGTTAAATTTCACGTGCGTATTGTTATTTGGGTGCTTTTATATATAGGAACAGAGCGATGAAGAAGAATATTATGTTTGGGCTCCATTCAGCCCAGAAAGCGGACATCACTCCTGATACGGCGAACGATGAGGATAATGTCTGGAACATAATGTATGCAAAACTGAGTCCGATGCCTATTCCGAGATAGAGTCCCATTCCGCCTTTGCGTTTCCGGCTCGAAAGTGA
>JAFZKR010000004.1 GCA_017551845.1 Bacteroidaceae bacterium | reverse complement strand
TTTCAGTGCCTCAGCACCTGCCACCATTCCTTCATCCCATTTGTCTTCAGCAAAGTAGCGGTTCATATAACGCTCCTGAACGCGTTTGCAGATGGCATCGGGTAGAACACCTTCAATACCGTAACCTGTGGTAAACTGGATGCAGCGCTCACCGGTGCTAAGCAGTATGACCAAACCGTTGTTTGAACTTGACTTGCCTACACCAACTTTCTCGCCAAGCTGATGGGCAAACTCAAAGCAGTCATCAGGATCAATCTCATCCAATACTGCTACCAGAGTCTGGATGCCCGTGCTGTCCTCAATAATGCGGAATGCTGCATCTATACTGTCAACGGCCGATTGGGATAGGATGCCGTCTGGATCGCACACATAGCGGTTAGCGTCAAGAAGGTGTACCGGCGAAATGTCTGCCGGTTTATAAACCTTGGCTGCAACCATCAGGGTGGTGAAAATCAACAGTATAGAGAGTGCTATTCTTTTCATCATTTATTCTCCTATGCGGTTCCAGATTTCCCAGGCGGCTATGGCCTGCTGTTCAAGCATATCCTTACCACCCTTGGCAGTTGCTCCGTGATCACGGCCTTTTCTCATGAACAGTGTCTCATCAGGATTTGCTATCACATCCAGCAGAAGGTGTCTGTCAGATAAGAAAGTGTATGGTATATCAGGACACTGGCCTGTTTCGGGCCACATTCCCATGGGGGTGCAGTTGACTATCACGTCATACTCATCCATGATAGAAGGTGACAGTTCATAGTAGCCCAATATGTCAAATGTGGAGTTACGTGAAACAAACCTGTTTTCAATGCCCAAAGTGTCAAGAGCGTACTTGGCGGCTTTTGATACGCCACCGGTGCCTAGGATAAGTGCCTTTTTGTGACCTTCAAGCAGAGCGCCGAATGATTTGTTGAATCCTATCCAGTCTGTGTTGTATCCAACAAGTTCCACACCGCCGTCACGGTGAAGCACTTTGACCGTGTTCACTGCACCGATGGCCTGTGCGGTCTCGTCCAGACGGTTCAGGTATGGGATTATATCCTGTTTGTACGGGATAGTTACATTGAAACCGCACAGATTGGGGTTACTTTCAATGAGTTCTTTTACCTGCTCAATGTTGTCCAACTCAAAATTCTCATAGTAGGCATTGATATGCTGCTCACGGAACATCTTGTTGAAACGGACTTTTGAAGCGGAGTGGGCCAGCGGTTTACCTATCAGTCCGAACAGATGTCCGTATGTGCTGTAGTCTTTGCCGGCAGGTTGCGGTTCCGGGTCGGGTTGTTCTTTTATAGGCTCAAACTCCGGCTCTGGATCATTGATGATTGGTTCAGGCTCAGGCTTAGGCTCAGGCTGGACAGGCTCAAAATCCGATGACTCCGGAATAGGCTCAAAATCAGGATCCTTCTCCTTGCCCTGCGCATTTGTGGTATCCTGTTGGTCAAAAGCCGGATCATCAGGATTATTCAATGCTTTGTTGACTGCTTTTGAGAAAATCAGCAGAACACCAGCCAGTATGAGGAAACTTATGAACATTATCTCTTGCTCAACCAGTCAGTTACGTTCTTTTCAATACGGGCAGCCAGGTCTGTGCCGCTTTCCTTCACGAACTTTTCACCTACGATGTGCTCATAGAGCTCAATGTAACGCTCAGAAACGGTCTCAGCGTATGCGTCGGTAATCTCGGGCATAACCTGACCGGGCTGGTTCATGAAGTTGTGCTCAATGAGCCACTGGCGAACGAACTCCTTTGAGAGCTGTTTCTGGGGCTCACCTTTCTCAAACTTCTCCTGATAGCCTTCAGCGTAGAAGTAACGTGAACTGTCGGGGGTATGAATCTCATCAATCAGATAAACCTTGCCGTCACGCTTACCGAACTCATACTTGGTATCAACCAGTATGAGGCCTTTCTGTGCAGCAATCTCGGTTCCGCGCTGGAACAGGGCGCGTGTGTAGCGCTCCATAACCTCGTAATCCTCCTTGCTTACCAGACCTTGGGCAATTATCTGCTCCTTGGAGATATTTTCATCATGGCCCTCGTCAGCCTTGGTTGTGGGGGTGATAAGGGGCTCGGCAAACTTCTGGTTCTCCTTCATGCCCTCGGGCAGTATGTTACCGCACAGGTTACGGCATCCGGCCTTGTAGTCACGCCACGCGGAACCGGTCAGATAACCGCGTATGATCATCTCAACGCGGAAACCCTCACACTTAAGGCCTACTGTTACCATTGGGTCTGGGGTAGCCAGTTTCCAGTTGGGGCAGATGTCGGCTGTGGCATCCAGGAACTTGGCTGCAATCTGGTTGAGCACCTGTCCCTTAAAAGGAATACCCTTGGGTAGTATAACGTCAAAAGCCGATATACGGTCTGTGGCTACCATAACCATCAGGTCATCATCAATGTTATATACGTCACGTACCTTGCCGTGATAGACACTTTTCTGTCCTTTGAAGTTGAAGTCAGTTCTAGTAAGTGAGTTACTCATTATTATATTTATTTGTTGTTCTTTTGTCTGTCTTGTGTGCCTGCTCGTAGCGGTCATACGCATCTACAACGCGGGTAACCAGCTTGTGGCGTACAATGTCCTTCTTGGTCATGCGTATTATACTCAGACCCTCAATCCCTTCCAGAATATCAAGAGCCTGCACCAGGCCTGATATTTGTGTGGGCGGCAGGTCAATCTGGGTGAGGTCACCTGTCACTATCATCTTGGTGTTCCAGCCCATGCGGGTAAGAAACATCTTGATCTGTTGGGGGGTGGTGTTCTGGGCTTCATCAAGTATCACTACGGCGTCATTCAAGGTGCGTCCACGCATGAATGCAAGCGGGGCAATCTGTATGATGTTGAGCTCCATGTACTCCTTGAGTTTGGCTGTAGGAATCATATCCTGGAGCGCGTCGTAGAGAGGCTGAAGGAACGGGTCAATCTTTTCACGCATATCGCCGGGCAGGAAACCAAGCTTCTCACCTGCCTCAACAGCAGGACGACATAGCACAATACGCTTCACCTCCTTGTTCTTGAGGGCACGTACGGCAAGCGAAATTGCAGTATAAGTTTTTCCTGAACCTGCCGGACCGATGGCAAACAGCATATCGTGAGTGGCATAATCAGTCACCAGTTTTTTCTGGTTTATACTACGGGGCAGGATAGGGCGGCCAGTCACACCGAATAATATGACATCGGAATTCATTTCTCCTCCTGGTTCCTGGCCGTTCACTATGTCAACGATAATTTCCTCCTTGAGTGAGTTGTATTTGGAGCAGTATTGTTCAAGTTTGAATACCGTCTGTTCAAAACAGGTAGTTTCGTCCTCATTACCCATGATACGAAGCACATTACCGCGGGCAACTATGCGCAACTTGGGAAACAGCGCCTTGAGTAACTGTATATTGGTGTTGTTGACTCCGTAGAAGACTGCGGGATCGGCATCGTTCAGAACAATGTGCTTTTCCAACATTTCCGTATTAGCTTATTAGATGTCCTATATTACTTGTGAACAGCTTCACAGCGATGGCCAGCAGGATAATTCCGAAAAACTTGCGCAGAACATAAATCAGACCGGGACCAAGAATCTTTTCTATACGGCTGATTGACCTGAGAACCACGAAAATAAATGCCATATTCAGTAGTAGAGCTATCATAATATTGATTGCCGCATACTCAGCCTTCAGAGAGAGTAGTGTTGTGAACGAGCCTGCTCCCACTATTAACGGGAAAACCAACGGCACGAATGAGGAGACCTCCTTGGGTCCTGCATCGTATTTGAATATGGTTATGTCGAATGTCATCTCAAAACCGATTGCGAGTATGATTATGGAACCTGCTACAGCAAATGATTCAATGTCAACACCGAATAGCGAAAGCACTCCGTCGCCCAGGAAATAGATAATTGTCAGCATAATCCAGGAAATCATAGTGACCTTTAGAGCCGGGACTTTTCCTGTCTTGTGCTGAAGATCGATAATTATAGGTATGGAGCCTGTTATATCCAGAATTGCGAATAAGACTACAAAGGCACCCGCTATTTCCTTAAAACTAATATCCATAGCCTTCTTTTAATTATTTCGTAGTTATCGGCCGTATAGGAAGTCCGTTGTAACGGTCTTTGATGGAGTTCTGTACGGTCACGTTATTACCGTTTTTGTTATCAAGCCAGAGAATCTTGGCGCAATTATAATCACCATTGTCAACAGTGGAACTCCAATATAGACCATACTCGTCTTCAAACAGTAGTTCTTCGTAGTCCATACAACCGGCTGCGGCAATGAATATGCTGTTGTTCTCAAATCCTTTTCTTGTGCCTGTGAATTTATATCCCCATACTCCGTTGAGTTTGCACCAAGTCTTATCAGTACAGTCTAGCAGATCCTGAAAGTCCTTCAGAGTAGGGGTATGCCATTCGTCTCCCAGCAGGACAGTTGCGGCATCGTCCTGAGGTTCAAGGTTTTTCTTGCCGTCATAGTTTACCTCACCTATAATTGGTATGTACTTGTTGAGTGTTTTCTTTTTTTGGGTATCATTAAACTTGTAATTCTTGTCCGTATATTCGGTCTTGACCGATGTCTCTCCCCAAGCGAAGAATGAACCAGCCTGTTCAGGACTTGTGGCTCCCAGATTACAATTTGCCCATAGGGTACCGAACGGGATGCCCAAGTCCACTACCTTAACGGTCTTGCCGTCGGCACATGTTATTTCGATGATGCCGTTTTCAAGGTCGCTCATAGGGATGGCGTACTCATCCTCCTTTTTGCACCCGGACAATGCCAGGATTATGAGCGCTATAAGAACACTAGTCGTATGGAAACAGTTTCTTTTCATATCAGTTGACTGTTGAATAACACCTATTTTTATATTTACATGCAAAGATAATGATTATTTGTATGCCACGTACATACGGCATATACCAAACATGAACTGTGAATGACGCACCTTATTGAAGCCTGCCTGGTTCAGCATGGGCATGAATTCATGAGGCAAGGGAAATATGAGTATCGATTCAGGAAGGTAGTTAAATGCATTGGCATTACCAGTCATTCGTATTCCTATCTTTGGTAATATTTTCAGGGCATATAACTTGAAGAAAGCACGTATCAACTTGTTCTTGGGATAGGAGAGCTCCAATATTACCAGTTTCCCACCCTTTTTAAGAACTCGACACATCTCGGACAGCCCCTTCATACGATCTTCAAAATTACGTACTCCGAAAGCCACACAAACACGATCAAACGTACAGTTCGGGAAGGGCAGCGCTTCCGCCTGTGCCGTCATGAAATCAATAGGCAACCCCTTGCTCTTGTCGCGTCCGATTTCGAGCATACTCTCTGAGATATCAATACCTGTTACATGGGAGCCGGGTGCTGCTTGCCGGGAAACTGCAATCGCAAAATCGGCAGTACCGGTTGCCACATCCAAAACGTTTATGGGAGAGTCGGTGTCTGCTATCTCCATTACCGCCTTTCGGCGCCAGGAACGGTCTGTTCCGAATGATGATTTGTGGTTGAAACTGTCGTATTGTGGAGCTATGTCGTCAAACAGTTTCCGTATCTTTTCTTTGTCAGGCATAATGGTCAATGTTGAAGAATAAATCCTGTTCCGGCAAGTACGGAGAACAGAAATGTCGATATGACCAGAATGGGAAGCATCGGGTCCAGTGAACGTCCGGTACGTTTCCATACGCCGCTCACATGCATCACATAGAGCGGCAGAGTCAGGACATACAAGTACGGAACCCAACCATGTGTGCGAAGTATGGTAAAAAGAACCATAAGGCACCATCCGCCTGCAATCAGAGTGATGTGGTATATCTTGGCTGCCCGCTCACCTATCTTGAGGGGAACTGTAACCCGGTTTGCGGCATCGGATTTCATGTCCCTTATGTTGTTCACGTTCAGAACTCCCATGCTGAATAGTCCTATTGCTGATCCTGGCACAAAAGTCCATGGGTCAATATGATGAAGGGCGACAAAGTAACCTCCGGATACCGGTACCATCCCGAAGAATATGAACACGAAAAGGTCGCCCAATCCCCTGTATCCGTACGGCTTTTTTCCCAAAGTGTAGTGCATTGCTGCCCAGATGGCCAAAGCCCCCAGGGCAATCAGGGCCAGTGACTCAATCCTGAAAACAGTTCCGAACGAAGCGCGTATCATGGACAGCCCAAGAATACAGCACACAAGCATCATTATACTTATGCAACTGCGCAGGCTCGCCTCAGTCAGACCGCCTTCACTTAAACTGTATTTAGGACCCTCGCGGTCAGCGGAATCCACGCCGCTCAGCCAGTCGCCCAGTTCATTGGACATGTTGGAGAGTATCTGCAGGGATATGGTAGTCAGTACAGTAAGCAGAATGATATACCAACGTACATTCATCTCTTTGCTGGCCAGCATCAACCCTAGTGTAATTCCTGCCGTTGAAAGTGGCAGTGTCCTAAGCCGCATGGAACGAATGACGTCTTTTAAAGTCATAGCATATTATTTGATGCAAAAATAATAGGTATTCCAAGTTCCACCAAGAAAAAATCCGGTCTATAAACCGGATTTTTTCTGGAGGTACCTGGCGGACTCGAACCGCCGTACTCGGTTTTGCAGACCGATACCTAGCCGCTCGGTCAAGGTACCAAAATCATTGTTCCGTAGATTGCGGTTGCAAAGGTAACCAAAAAATCTCAAACCAAGAACCTTTCTTTGAAAAAAACGTGTTGCACTGCCCATATTTCTCATTCAACCCCCTTGCCGGGCTGCATCTCCCAGCCGGTAATGGTCGAGAAATAGGGAATCAGGGCGTATGCCAGCTTGATATGCGCCTTCCAGTTAGGATGCCAGTCAGCACCCAGCTCATTGTCATTGTCCTGATGCACAGCCTGGAACATACCGTCATAATATACATTGCTGTAGCCGCACTCCTCCACGCACTCCCGCACGAAATCGAACAGCAGCTTATCTACCTTGGTGGAGACGCACAAAATAGGGTGGTTCTCGCCGTAATAGTCCTTGATTTCCTTGATAAGCCGCTTGTAGTTACGCTTGAACGGGTCGCGCATGGGCATACGCTCGGTAGAGAAATCATTCTGTCCCAGATAAATCATGGTGATATCCGGTTTCAGGTTGCCCGGAGTCCATTTGGGGGTACGTGCCATATCGAACGTGCAGGTGTAACGGTCCGGCATGTACCATCTTGAAGCCCTGTCCGAGTCATCATAGTTACGGCTGATGCCTTGCCCTGAATGCGATACCGTTATGAAATCGGCATCGAAATATCTGGCTATCAAGGCAGCGTAAGTCTTTGAGGTATTCTGTGTTTCAGGCGTATATCGGTTACGTGATATGCTATTCTCTATGCCATAGCCGCAGGTGTATGAATCGCCTACAAACTCAATGAGCCGTTTCTTAACGGGCGATGCCTGCAGCAGTTCACCGTCGGACAGGAACTCATGAAAAGTGACTCTGCCCTGTTGAGCTTCAGTACGTTTCTGAATAATCACGGTGTGGCTTTTGGCCTTTTTGCTCTTCCCGAAATCCTTGGGCTCCACAAGAACGAGCAGGGAATCCTTGGAGTTCAGGCACAGCACCTTGTCGGCCTCGGCACTCATGTCGCGGTCAATCCATACATTGAAGTAATCCTTGGCTGAGTCCGATGCCCGGACAGCAAGATAATCACCATGGAAGGTTATTCTTGCATATGTGGCGCTCCAGTCAAAACTGACATCTCCGTCGGAAGCTAAAGTACGTCCTATATATGTTATTTTCCCGTTTGATGCAGGCGTACTAATTTGTGCAGCATATATGGCAGTGCATAAGGTAAGTGTCGCCAAGAATGAAAAAAGCAGTCTTCTCATTGAAAAATACTTAAGATTTGGAATCTGTAAAAAAACCACCAACCTCCTGCTTTAAGGTCCGGTAGGTTGGTGGTCGTTATTGGTAAGAGAGTTATTTGAATATTAGCTGGGCAAACTGGTAGAGGCTGCGGCGCCATGTGTGCCATTCGTGAGCTGTGCCTTCTGAAATATAACCTACTGCCTTAACACCCATATTGTTAAGGGCCTCTGCTGCCTCCATCACTCTGGGGTTCTCCTTGCTTCCGGAGCTCATGAACACCAGCTTGGCGGTATTCTTGAATCCCTGAGCACCGTTAACATCGTCCGGGCTAATGGTGCCGCCGCTGAACATGCCTACATATCCGAACTTGGTGGGGTTAGCCAGCGTGATACGGCGGGTCTGGCCGCCGCCCATGGAGAGACCGGCCATAGCGCGGTGAGCGGCATCGGTATAAACGCGATACTCCTTCTCAATGAAGGGGATGATGTCGGTCATAAGAACGGTCTGGAAGGCATCGGGACCGTTGTTGCGGCCTCCCTGCTGTCCCTGCTGGGGCTGTTGCTGCGGCTGGGGAGCATACTGACCTACCAGACGGATGTTCTGACTCTGGCCGTAATCCATGACTATAATGAATGGGACAGCCTTCTTTTGAGCAATCAAATTGTCCATGATCTGGCCGGCGTGACCCTGGACTGACCAACCGTACTCGTTCTCGGCATTACCGTGCTGCAGATAGAGAACCGGATACTTCTTGCTGGGGTTCTTGTCATACTCGTTGGGCAGATAGACATAGCAGTGGCGCATGCTCTGAGTGGCCTTGGACCAGTAGTACTTCTCTTCGACCGAACCCTGGGGAACATCCTTGACCTGCCAGAAATCCATATCGTCCGAGGGAATCTCGATACCGCTTCCCCAACGGCCGGCTCCAAAGAATGAGACGGTGCCAGGATCCGGCATTGCTGTACCGTCTACGATGAGCTGATAGTAATGGAAACCTACATCTTGAGGGGCAGATGTACCGGTCCAAACGCCGTTTTCGTCCTTTACCATCTCATAGCGACGGCCAAGATCAAGTTGGACTGAGGTCGCTCCCGGGGCGCGTAACTGTACGCG
>JAFZKR010000034.1 GCA_017551845.1 Bacteroidaceae bacterium | reverse complement strand
CTGAACTGTTCAGTGCCACGATACTTCCATCGTACCTGGAATATGTACTCGTAAATTCTTTTGCTATCCCGACTGTTGTTTCATGAGGCTTGTCCTCTCCTGACAAAGATCCGTCCAGAATCTTGATTCCGAAAAGATTGAACCATTCAGGTGTGACTGTAAAATAGTTCAGGTGGAAATTCTCATCACCCCTATCATTTGCCCAGGTCCTGGATGTTATCGCACGGGAGCGAACGCCTACTGGAAGATTGTCAGTAAACAAGGCGTATGATACTAGTTGGCTTTTCCTAAGTTGGTTAACTAATTCACGGGAATCCGATTCCCGTCTTTCCCAGTTGGCATAGCCATTAGTTGGATTGGGAACAACAAGTATCTCATCCACAGGGATTCCGGTATCGGACTGCATGAGGAATAGCAGGTGTGATCTGAGCCACAGAGAACAGACCAGCAGTGTGAAGGTTATGAAATACTGCACTCCGAGGATCCAGTTCCTGATATCACTCTCATGAACCGTAGCGGAACGTGAAGCCAATATCCTGCTTACAGGTTTACGGCAAATCATTACATAAGGATACAGGAGTGCGATCAACGGCAGGAACAGGATTATTCCAACAGTCAGGTAAATGTCAAACCTGGTGAAAGGAACAGCACATCCCAAATACTCGAGCGGCCGTCCGGAAAGGGAAAGGACTATGATCCATGCTAACAGAACCGATGCGGCAGCCAGCACCCCGTTCTCGGTCCAAAGTTCCGTGAACAGATACCTTCGTGTCTGGCCGAACACCTTTCGTATGCCCTCTTCACGTACGCGGTATTGCCAATACACCCAGAACAGGTTTATGAAGTTGAGCAAGCCTATTACCAGTATAAGCAGGTTTGTGGCCCACAAAACACGGTTCATGAAACGGTTGCCTGTACTGTACAGTCTGGTGTATTGGTTCTTGACGCTGTTCTGGGCTTTGTATTTGTAATACATCTCCGTCCACAACTCAAAGTTATGATGGTAATCGGCAAAACGGAGTTGGTCGGAACTGGCAAATTCAATACAACGTTTTTTCAGTTCATCAACATTGAACCCATTTTCTACACGCATCCAGACGCTCTCTTTCCAATACAGTTCCTCCGAATATGGCAGTATGATGTCCGGATTCAGGATAGTCTTGAATGAATGTCTGCCGATTATTCCGGCAACTGTGAATGTCGTGTAGTTGTCCGATTCCACATTCAAGGTCATACCTGTCGGATCAGTGTCTCCATAAAGCCTCTGAGCTAACTCGCGGGTTATCCAGCAGGCATCCGGACGCATCAGGGCACTGGCATCGCCTGTGACATCAATCCTGAAAAAACCGGTGATTGCCGGTTCGGCGGACAAGCCTGTTGCTGAAATCCACTCATTGTCAGCCTTTATTCGTGTGGATGAAGTTGTGCTGAACTTGCATTCCTCCAATACATGACTGAACAAACCTATATCATCCCTGCTCCTGTAGAAAGTCAGTTCTGACGGCTGGTACAGTTCGGTAGAGTCAAAATATTCAACCGGTACAATGATTGTGGATGGATCAATGCAATGTTTCTCGACAGTGGCCTCCCTGTAGAGATAACGGGTCAGGATAATGCTGCAAGCTAGGCTCAGCGCCAAACCAAGCATATTAATCACGGTAAATGTCTTCTGACGGCCGAGGAACCGTATAGCATATCGTAAAGAGTTCATGACGGACAGTTTTTGTGCTGATTCAAAATAAGCCTCCATTATCGCGCTTTCCAAGAAAAAAACGCGAAATCGTGTTTTTTTGGTGAAAATCGTCTAAATTTTTGACACTCCATAAACAGCAAGCGTCCCTTCGGAGTGGAGGGACGCTTGAAGAGTGTGCGGTTTATTGTATCAGAAGGTCAGGTTGATGCCGGCCATGAAGGCGATTCCGGGCATCGGATAGCCGTCATTGATCTGATACTTGGTGTTCAGCAGGTTGTCGCCGTTAACCCAAAGCTGTAGCATATCGGACAGCTGGTAGGAGACACGTGCGTTCCAGAGCAGGAAGTCCTCTGTTATGTCAGGATTGGCCAAAACTGTTGCAGGTCTGGGTTGTTTAACTGTAGTATAAAGTGAGTTGACATACTGCAGTCCTGTGCTTACGTGCAAGCCGTTATTTGTACATGAGCCACCCAAATAGGCCTTATGCTTAGGCGCACCTACAACCGGAGTCTCCATCTTGAGATAGCTGTAATTTCCGTTCAAGGCAATTGTTTTTGAAATAAGGTATGATGCCTCAAACTCAACACCTGAATGCTTGAGTTCTCCGGTATTCTGGTTCTTTGGGCCTCCTGCTCCGGGCATAGCCTGTATGGTGTTCTTGACATCCATATGGAATAGGTTGATTCCATAATACAGCCTGTTGGATAATAAGGTTTGCGAGAATGAAAGTTCATAATTCCACAGTGATTCGGGTTCCAAATCGGGATTCTTAGGCTGGAACAGGAAATTGTCTTTGAATGTAGGATAGCGGAATCCTTTGGCTACAGAAAGTTTGACTTCTGCATTAGCGGGTAAGTGAAATGCAGCTCCTGCCTGAGGTACAAACTCTGTGCCGATTGAGAAATGATGATCGGCACGTAAACCGGCATTCAGGGTGAGCCATGATCCTATATTCTGACGTACCTCAATATATCCTGCCAGTTCGTGTTCACGTCGGTCTATCAATAAGCTGTCAGGACGGTTTCCAATGGAATCATATACTACCTTACCTCCATATCTGTAGTAGTCAACACCTACAGTAATGCGGTTGCCTTCAAACAGGTTTACACTTTGCCATGCCGATACTCCCATCATGTCATCATATGATGTAAAACGGAATAGTTTTGGCACAGTATCATTACGATTCTGATATACTCTTGTTGAGTCAGGTGTCTTATAACCGTCATTGATCCAGTGGTCACCCCAACTGTAGAATACGCTTACAGCTCCCGATGTGCGCCCGTAATTGTTTTCAAAGAACAGAGAGGAGGTTCCACGGGTAATATCCTGATCGGCATCAGTTAGAGGGTCGTTTTCCGGGCCGGGATATGAGGCTTTGAAACGTGTAATATCTACATTGGCTGATGCATTCCAGTTCTTGGATATGTCATAGCCCACCTTAGCGTATCCTCCAAACTGTTCAAAGTTCAGGTTTTCACGATGACCGTCTGTGCGGTTGTATGAGCCTGATGCAACAGCGCTTAATTTGCCCTGCTGTGTGTTGACCGAGAATTCGGTCTCGGCGGTATTGAATGATCCATAACCGGCGTGCAGGTAAGCATGTGTGCCGTCTTGAGGTTTCTTGGTAACTATGTTGATTACGCCGGACATTGCGTATGATCCGTAAAGCATTGATGCAGGACCACGCAATACCTCAACTCTTTCGGTCATAAGTGACTGATATGAGTCAGCTATAGGGTGCCCGAATATTCCGGCGTAGTTGGGATGTCCGTCTATCAGAACAAGTGTGCGGACTGCAGTACCTGATCCTGTAAGTCCACGCATAGAGATTGTTCCGGCGGCACCGTCTGATACGCCGTAACCGGCATACCCGCGCTGGGTGACAAATAGTCCTGGAACTTGTTCTGTAAGCAGAGGCAGAAGCGATGTGCGGTTAGTCTCTTCAATAGCGGTGCGGTCTATCACGTTCACGGTCTGCGACAGATGCCTTACATCTGTTGCGGCACGTGTTCCTGTTATTACTACCTCCTGTATAGAACCAGTTCTGAGGGTGTCATTGGTCTCTGTTGCATAAGCAGTGCCGAAAAGGGCGACCGATACGATCAATAAGTGTATTCGCTTCATAATAGAAATATTTTGGGCAAAGATAATAAAAAGTAGCACGAATCAATCGAATCGTGCTACTATTATGGTTTGATTTGGTTTTTAATCAGCGCGGCTCATCAGGAGCTTGCCGTGTCGGATACCCTTGATGGATGTCATCTCATCGGCTAGTGCTGTGAGTTGACGGGCTTCACCCATGACGGTGCATACGTGCAGACAGGTTCCCTCGTTAATGTAGTGCTGTGCTGAAGAGAGTACCAGTTTATGATTTTTAATCTGTATATCCGAGATGCGTGCGCTGATGTCAGAACGTTGCTGGTCATATATAATAAATATGGTGCCGGCCACGATGTGGTTGCACTGCCATTTCTTTTCAGCAAGATTCTTTTCAATGAGAAACCTGATGGCTTGGGAGCGGTTTGCAAATCCGTCCTCTTTTACGAATGAATCCAGTGATTCCAGCAACTCATCCTCCAATGATACCCCGAATCTTTTCAATCCCATAACAATGCAGTTTATATTCAATCCAAAGTTATACATTTTGGAAAACTTTTTCGCAAAAACGCATCTGAAAATTTTCCAAATGGTGAAAGAAACTGTTACAGCAAGGGTTGTTGAAAACTTCTTTGAAATTAATGCTTTTTAGTTATCAACACCCCATACCAACTTATCTTTTTTATCATATCTTTGCTAGCGTCATTGGTTGTCGGAAGGGCATCACCCTGAAGGCGTAATTTGGAATCCGGTGAGAATCCGGGACAGTACCTGCTGCTGTAAATCCCTGAGTATTAATCCAATGCACTCTCTGCCACTGGCCGTTAAGGAACCGGGAAGGCGCATGGGACGGGATAAGTCAGAAGACCTGCCAATGACAGTTGGGTCCTTGGCTCTTGCAGGACTACAAGGCTGGGATTTGGGAGTTATCCTAACAGATGATGTAGCGTGTTTTGTGGAGAGACTTGTTCTCTCTGCGGTATTGATTTGATGAATACTTTTAATTTTTTATGGAAACATATATTGTGAAACGTGATGGCAAACACGAGGTGTTTACCATTGACAAGATTAAGGCCGCAATTTCCAAGTCTTTTCTGGCTTCGGGTGCTTTTGCAACTGAGGAGGTTATGACAGGAATCCTGAGCCATCTGAATATCCAAAGCGGTATCAGCGTGGAGGAAATCCAGAACCAGGTTGAGGTCGCACTTATGGCCGAGGGTTATTATCAGGTTGCCAAAACGTATATGCTGTACCGCAACCGTCATGCTGAGGACCGTGAGACTAAGTCAAAACTCGAGTTTCTAATGGGCTATTGTCAGGCTGCGAACGCTGCTGAAGGAAGCAAGTTCGACGCTAATGCAAATGTTGAAAACAAGAACATTGCAACTCTTATAGGTGAGTTGCCTAAAAAGGGCTTTATCCGTCTGAACCGTCGTCTTCTTTGCGACCGCATCCGCACCATGTTTGGTAAGGAGGTGGCAGATAAGTATATCAGCTTGCTTCACCAGCATTTCATCTACAAGAATGATGAGACAAACCTTGCTAACTACTGCGCAAGTATAACAATGTACCCGTGGCTGCTTGGCGGCACCAAGTCAATAGGCGGTAACGCTACACAGCCCACCAACCTCAAGGCTTTCTGCGGTGGTTTCATAAATATGGTGTTCATGGTATCTTCAATGCTTTCAGGTGCATGCGCTACTCCCGAATTCCTCATGTACATGAACTATTTCATTGAGAAAGAGTACGGTGAGGATTATTATAAACGTGCTGATGAGATTGTTGATTTGAGTGTTAAGAAACGTTCTATAGATAAGGTTATTACTGACTATTTCCAGCAGGTGGTCTATAGTATCAACCAGCCTACCGGTGCACGTAACTTCCAGTCCGTATTCTGGAACATCAGCTACTATGACCGTTATTATTTTGAGTCTCTGTTCGGCGAGTTCCGTTTCCCCGATGGTGAGAAACCTCATTGGGAATCACTTTCATGGTTGCAGAAACGTTTCATGAAGTGGTTCAATCAGGAGCGTCTGCGTTGTGTCCTTACTTTCCCGGTTGAGACTATGGCTCTGCTCACCGAGAACGGTGATGTAAAGGATAAGGAGTATGGTGATTTCACAGCTGAGATGTATGCTGAGGGTCACTCATTCTTTACTTATGTAAGTGACAACGCTGACTCGCTGTCAAGCTGCTGCCGTCTGCGCAACCAGATTACCGATAACGGATTCTCTTATACACTTGGCGCTGGCGGTGTGAGCACAGGTTCCAAGAGCGTGCTTACCATTAACCTGAACCGTTGTGTGCAGTATGCTACCCGCATGGGTATTCCTTACCAGAGATATATAGAGGAGGTGGTTGACCTCATGCACAAAGTTCAGTTGGCGTACAATGAGAACCTCAAGGAGCTTCAGAGCAAGGGTATGCTGCCGCTGTTCGATTCTGGTTACATCAATATAGGCCGTCAGTATCTTACTATTGGCGTGAATGGTTTGGTTGAGAGCGCTGAGTTCCTTGGTATTGAGATCAGTGACAACCCTCGTTACACGGAGTATGTCCAGACAGTATTGGGTATCATTGAGAAACTGAACAAGCAGTACCGTTCAAAGGGTGTAATGTTCAACTGCGAGATGATTCCTGCTGAGAACGTAGGCGTAAAGAACGCCAAATGGGATAAGGAGGACGGCTATGTTGTACCACGTGATTGCTACAACAGTTACTTCTATAAGGTTGAGGATACTACTCTTAATGTGATTGACCGTTTCCGTCTTCATGGAGTCAAGTACATAGAACACCTGACCGGCGGCTCCGCTTTGCACTGTAATCTGGAGGAACATTTGTCCAAGGCACAATATCGTCAACTGCTTCGTGTCGCTGCCCAGGAGGGTTGCAACTATTTCACATTCAACATTCCGAATACTATCTGCAACGAATGTGGAACTATTGACAAGCGTTATCTTAAGGAATGTCCGAACTGCCATTCTGAGAATGTGGATTACCTGACGCGTATTATCGGCTATATGAAGCGCGTGAGCAACTTCTCGGCTGCACGTCAGGTTGAGGCTGCAAAACGCTATTATGCAACCATGTAAATGAAGATTGCATCGTACGACATAGTGTTTCAGGATGTGCCGGGAGAGGTGACGTTGTCGTTGAACCTATCCCAGTGTCCGAATCGTTGTCCGGGCTGTCACAGCCCCCAGCTTCAGGAGGACTTGGGCTTCCCGCTTGATGAAAGCTTGCTTGATGGTCTGCTGGAACGCTATGGACGTGATGTGACGTGCGTATGTTTCATGGGCGGCGACCGCGAGCCGGAAGAGGTGATGCGGTTGGCAGAGCGTGTTCATGCCAACGGGCTCAAGACCGCATGGTACTCTGGCCGTCAGAGTCTGCCTGACTGCTTCAGGTCTGATTCTTTGGATTATGTCAAGGTGGGGCCTTACATTGAGAAATGCGGACCGTTGCCGAATCCTGATACGAATCAGCGTATGTACAGGATAGAACATGGCGAGCTGACGGACATTACTGTGAGTTTCAGAAAGAAAGGAGTGGGCTGATGCTCACTCCTTTTCTTTTGATAATATTGCGAGTCCTTAATTACTCTGATTAGACCTGGGTGCAAACTGTGGCTGCTGCGGTCTTTGTGGCTGCCCGGGACGGGGTTGATTCTGCTGAAACTGGTGTCCGCGGGATTGCTGGATATCCTTCAGTATCTGGCTGTTGAACTGTTCCTCGGCATTCTGGACCTTGAGAATCTTTGAGGCAGGCAATACTTTCTTGAATTTCTGCAGATACTCTTTTTCCAGTTCGGCTATCTTAATGTTTGTTTCAGCAATTGCGTCAATGGCCTTGAGGCTTTGATCTTCCGTAATCACAGTTCCTCCTTCCTGGCGCATAATACGACGGGTCTCGCGATTCAGTTCACGTTTCTTTTGCTGAAGTTCGTTATATAGAGGGAAAAAAGCACTAGCCTCATCCTCTGTTAGTCCGGCTTTCTCAGTAAAGAAAGCTTTCTGTTGATTCCAGTATTCGGTAGGGGAGAACTGTCCGATTCGGTTAGGAATCTGTTGCTGACCATTTCCATTGCGTTGCATTGTAGTGCCGTTGCTCTGCCAAGACTGGCGCGGCTGGACTCTCCAACGCAACTGACCGTTGCTCTGTGGGTTCTGACTGAATGCAGGGCTGATGGCGATTATGCCTATAAGAAATAATAACAACTTTTTCATGGCGGTCAGTTGGCATCTACCAATGTATAATACAGAGTGTAGTCATCTATCATTGCAGTTTCAAGGAAAGAGTCGATGTACTCATCGGAATATATGGTTGTTTCCTGTGCTTCGGCTACCGTTTCCTGGGAATTATGACGGGAATTAATCCCGACGGCAGCCTTTATGCAGAAGAATATTCCGATAAATGCGGCTGCGGCATACAGGTAGGGTCTTATACGCATCCACGGAGTAACCGTGATTTTGGTTGCGTAAATAGACTCCTGCTGTGGAAGCGAAGCCATAATGTTCTGCGTCAGGTTCTCAAAGTAACCTTCCGGAACAGTGAACGGCCTGCGGGGCTCGCATTCGTCAATCTTGTATATTCTTTCCTTTTTCATCCGTTGTTTTGACTGGTCTCTAAAAAAATGGTTTAATCTGTTTTGTTGAAATACTCCTCAATTTTCTTTACAGCAATGTGGAAAGAGGCTTTGAGAGCTCCTACGCTTGTTCCCAGAACTTCAGAGATTTCCTCATATTTCATTTCGTTGAAATATTTCATGTTGAAAACAAGACGCTGTTTGTCGGGCAGGGTGGCTATCGCCTCCTGTAACTGACGCTCTGTCTGGTCTCCGTCAAAATAGGGGTCGCTCTCCAGCCGGTCAGCAATACTGAGTTCCCCATCCTCATAATTATCAATAGGGACAGTGGCTTTATGTTTGTTGAGGAATGTAAGGGTCTCGTTGATCGCTATTCGGTAGAGCCAAGTGGAGATTCTGGAATAACCCATGAAGGAATCCATATTCGTCCATGCCTTGATGAACGTATTTTGGAGGATGTCGTTTGCATCATCGTGTGACAGGACCATGTGTCTGATCTGCCAGTAAAGTTGTTCGCTGAAGTTGCGGACTATGGACTCGAAGGCACGATGGCGCGAAAGCTCGTCTTCGTGAAGCATTTCCAGTATCTTGCGTTCGTCGTATGCCATCATTGCCATAGCCTGTTTCGCTTAGATTGTAACGGTCAGGTTTTCCTTTGCCAGAATGGTGTTGGGGAATGTGCGCTGTGCTTCCTCGAGCAGAATACTCTCATCGGGGTATCGGGCGGAGAAGTGTCCCAATACCAGCTTTCCTGCATCAGCTTCAAGAGCAGTTCGTGCAGCATCGGTAGCGGTGCTGTGGAAATGTTTTTTTGCACGTTCTGTATCTTCGGCAGCGTATGTGCAATCGTGATAAATCAGGTCTGTTCCCTTAATGACCGGAATCATCGTGGGATTATAGGCTGTATCACAGCAGTATGCATAGCTCCGGACAGGGTCTGCTGGCCTGGTAAGTCGTTCATGCGGAATGACCGTTCCATCCTGAGTGGTGAAATTACCACCTTCCTTGATGCGGTAATAATCCCATTGCGGTACTCCGTAAAAATCGGCAGCGGAGCGGTCCAAATGGTCTGTGGTAGGTTCCTCGCGGAACAGGAACCCAGCGCAGGGGACACGGTGCTTTAATGGAAATGCAGTAACGGTTAGCGAATGGTCCTCATAAACAGTGGAGGTCTCTGAAGGGTTGAATCCCAATAATTCCACCTGAAACTCCAGATCGCGACAGTAGAACTCCATTTCTTGTGTAAACATGGGGCCGAGTTCGAGTGGGGCATGTATATAAAGAGGTGCAGTCCTTCCCAATAGTCCGAAAGAGGAGACAATGCCTAATAGTCCGAAACAGTGGTCGCCGTGAAGATGGGAGATGAATATGTGGTTTATTCGGGCAAAAGCGACATGGGAACGTCTGAGCTGTATTTGTGTACCCTCTCCGCAATCAACCATAAACAACTTTCCGCGGATCTCAACGACCTGCGATGAAGTGTAGTGCTTGGGGCTTGGTGTGGCTGAACCACATCCTAATATGGTGATTTCAAACTTTTCCATGCTTGGCTTGGGTCAAAAGTACAAAAAAAAGGACCGCGAGGTGCGGTCCCTTTTATTAAATAATGTGATAATGTGCAATCACTTGTTTCCGCCTTCAAGCTGCTCTTTGAGAGCTGCAAGAGCATCAATGTCACCGAGAGTGGTGGCAGCAGCCTGGTTTTGGATTGCGGGCTCCTCTTTTTCTTTCTTGGCACCGGCCTTGCGTGCAGCCTTCTTCTCAGCCTTAGCCTCAGCCTTGGCGATATCCTCGAAGATACGGCTGTGTGAGAGGATGATTCTCTTTGAATCCTTGTTGAACTCGATTACCTTGAACTGGAGAGTCTCACCCTGCTGAGCCTGTGAACCGTCCTCCTTAACAAGATGCTTGGGAGTAGCGAAGCCCTCAACGCCCTCTGCGAGAGAGATGACTGCGCCCTTGTCCATCATTTCTGTGATCTTACCCTCATGGATTGAATCAACGGTGTAGATTGACTCGTATGCATCCCAAGGATTCTCCTCAAGCTGCTTGTGGCCAAGGCTGAGACGACGGTTCTCCTTGTCTATCTCAAGAACTACAACATCGATAGGAGCACCGATTGTGGTGAACTCTGACGGATGCTTAACCTTCTTGGTCCAGCTCAGGTCGCTGATGTGGATCAGACCGTCAACACCCTCCTCAATCTCAACAAAGATACCGAAGTTGGTGAAGTTGCGAACTGTAGCGGTGTGCTTTGAACCGATAG
>JAFZKR010000033.1 GCA_017551845.1 Bacteroidaceae bacterium | reverse complement strand
CATACATGTCTGTCTTGACCATCTGACGATGTATCGCACCTATAGGTAGCAGTTCATAATGGGAATACTCGGAATCATCCAGACTGTTCCGGACTTTATCGGCAAACTTATCCTTGTCAGTCCCCTTGTGGATTCTTATGAACACGCTGGGAAACAGGTCATCATTGGACATTCCTTCATGAATGTAATTTCCGCGTTCGTTTTTTACTGCTATCTTGAAATTATAGCAGGAGAGTATATCGAACTGAATGGCCGACATACGCCCAAAGTCCTTCACCACCGCTGATATGGTCTTACCAAGCAGTTCCTGTCCTATGGGATTCTGTCCTCTGTAAGCCTTGTCAGCGTATGTTGAAGAAATTGCTATGAAACTTGTGTCGCGCATGAATCCTTCATTGCCAGAAATCATGGGTAAGTCAAATATGGTGTGGAAAACAGTATCTATCCTTAGTTCCTTCAGGTTTTCTTTCTCATGCTCCCTATATACAAACTTGGATATCTTCTCTATCTCAGGGTAACTGTATAACCGTTCATGTTCAGTGTAATTTACATAACCGGTATGCATCTCAGTGCCATCCTCATGCTCATATCTTGAGAAAGTATAAATCCTGTCCGCATCATTGTGGAAAGTGTCAAATGACTCCTCAAAATGAATCCACAGCGCGGAGAGGCTGAGGCAGACAAATCCTGCAGCCAGACCAAGGATGCTGACCGTATTCTGCAGCGCATACTTGCGTATGTTACGCAGCGCGATTGTGATATAATGCAAAAACATGACAAGGAATTTTGAAGTTTATTCTTAAGGACAAATTTTTTTTTCAGTTGAGCACCACCTCATCGGCATCGGATATGCGGTCGTAGCCGGTTATTATGATTTCGTCGCCGGGGTTGAGGCCTTCAAGTATCTCAAAGTGGCGCGGGTTCTGGCGGCCGATGCTTACGGGTACGCGGACGGCGTGGGTGTGCTGTGCGTTGACCTTGAATACCCAGCTGCCGTGGGTGTAGTTGTAGAAGTTGCCCTTGGGTACTATGATGGATTGCGCCTGGCCGCCCATCTCTATGCGGGCCTGATAGGACTTTCCGATGCGGGCGTTATCGGGCAGGGAGTCGGTGAATACCAGATAGATATCAAATGATCCGCTTTTGATTTCCGGTACGGTGCTGCTGATGGTCATGGGGTAGGTCTTTTTCTCGTATGTTATGGTGGCGGGCTGGCCCACAGTGATTTTATCTATGTAGAACTCGTTTATGCTCAGGCGCATGCGGAACTGGTCCATTCGTTTGATGTCGGCAATAGCGGTGCCGGAGCTTATGCGCTGGCTGGGCTCAAGTGAGAGTCCGCTCAGTTGGCCGTCGGCTGGTGCAGTCACTATAAGGTCATTCAGACGTTCCTCGGTCTTGCGGAGCTGACGCTGGGCTTCGGCCAGATCATCCTGCAGGGCCTCCTGGCGGATTGCGTTCAGCACGGAGTCCTGGCGGCGGCTCTCCAGCTGCAGACGTACGGTCTCCATCTTGTAGTTGTACTCTTCATCGGCCACATCAAGTTGGGCACGGCTGCGTATTCCCATGCGGAACTCTTCCTGTGCCAGGTTGTGCTCCTTTTCCAGGCGCTTTAGCTCATACTTGGTCTGCAGTATGCTCTGAGCTAGGGACAGTCGGCGCTGGTCCATCTCAATCATACTGGTGCGGTAGGAGCGGTTCTGCTTGCGCCAGCTCTCCCGTGCGGTCTCTATAGTACGCTGCAACTCAGGGTCGCTCAGAATCATGAGCGTATCGCCTTTGTGCACCAGAGCGCCGTCCTGAACCAGCACGTTCTCCACAAATCCGCCCTCACGGGTATAGACCTTGATGGTCTGGATGGGCTGGAGTGTACCTTCGGCATTAACGTACTCCGAGAACTCTCCACTCTGAACGGTTGCAGTCTGCACGCTGTCGGAGTTTATCCTTATTATCTTGGGGCCGGTTGATACCTTAATGAGCATCACTATGAGTCCTGCTGCCAGAATGCCGGCTACTATGTGTATGCGGTATTTTACATACCATTTCTTGGGTGGTAACTTAACGTCCATATTCTACTTGCTGTTCTATTAATTCGTTATTGTCAAAATCATACGCCGTGAGGCTGCGGATGGTGTAGTATAACTGCCAGTAACGGCTCAGGGCCGATACGTACCCCCTGTAGGCCGAATCCTTGGCGGTGATGGCCGAGTTCAGGTCCAGTATGGTGGAGTTGCCGCTAACGTACAGGTGACGTGCCACCTCATAGCGGTGCTGGGCTGTCTGCATGGCGCGGCGGGCTATCTCCACTTGGCGCTCCTGCAGGTTGAACTGGTTGACGGCACGTGTGACGGTCTTCTCAAAATTCACTTCGTTCTGTTCCAAGCGCATCCGTGTGAGTTCCAGATTGTTTTGGGCTATCTTGACTCTTCCGCGTGCACGACCCCAGTCAAGTATGGGAATGTTGACGGAGATACTTACTGACTGCTCGTCATTGAGGTTCCGGAAAGATTCCGGCAGTTCATCGGCGGTCTGTGCAAGTCCGAGGCGCATATAAATGGATGCTTTGAATCCGGCTTGTGATTTGTAGTAGGCCAGGTTGCTCTCGCTGTTGATGCGGCTCAGTTCCATACTCTCTATGTCGGGGCTGTTCTCACGTGCCAGTTCCATAGCCTTGGATAGAGGTACGGTGAAGTGGGGTATGCTGTCACTCGGGATAACCTCAATCTCCGTGTCCGATGTGAGATTCAGAAAATTGCGGAGTTGATCGACCGCATCATCGAATGACATCTGTGACGT
>JAFZKR010000032.1 GCA_017551845.1 Bacteroidaceae bacterium | reverse complement strand
GTATGGCTCAACCCCGAATACACTTCACCCTACAAGTTCTACCAGTTCTGGCTCAACGTAAGTGATGAGGATGCCAAGCGTTACATCAAGATATTCACCAACATCGAAAAGGATGAGTGCGAGGCTCTGATTGCCGAGCATGATGCAGCACCCCATCTGCGTCTGGTACAGAAGCGTCTGGCCAAGGACGTAACCTGCATGGTACACAGCGAGACCGATTACAAGGCAGCAGCCGAGGCATCGGACATCCTGTTCGGAAACACCGCAAGTGCCGATGACCTTAAGAACATCAACGAGGATATGCTCCTGTCAGTATTTGACGGCGTTCCGCAGTTCCGTTTCAACCGCGAAGTACTCAAGCAGGATGTCAAGGCATCGGATTTCCTTACAGACATCTGCCCGGTATTCTTCAGCAAAAGCGAAGCCCGCAAGATGATGCAGGGCGGCGGAGTATCTGTCAACAAGGAGAAGACATATGACCATTCACGCGTCTTCACCGAGGCCGATCTGGTTGACGGCCGCTACATAGTACTGCAGCGAGGCAAGAAAAACTACTATCTTCTGATAGCCGAATAAGGGATTTTCCCTATATTTGCAGGCCCTTACAACACAAAGGAGGGCCATAAGGCGATTGTCGTATGGTGTAATGGTAGCACAACAGGTTTTGGTTCTGTTTGTCCTGGTTCGAATCCGGGTACGACAGCTTTTTTAGCAATTTTTTAACTAGTCGGAACAAATCTTAATGTCAATGGCACGTTTCGGGTGTACAATGCCGGAAACGTGCCATATCTTTGTAGCGTAAGTTTTCATGCACATATTTGGTTAGTAATTGACTTTCGTGATGTCCCGATCTGGTCTGAGAAGATGTGGATAAGGACTTGAAAAAGGGGCCGCTACGCAGCGGTCTCTTTTTTTTCAGCCTTTTTTACAAAAAAAAAGCCACAAAACTGCGCCAAAAGCCAAAAAAGAGTTAACTTTGGCCGCTAACTGAATTTTTAGATAATATATATTAACCAAAGAAACTTATGAAGAAGCGTTATCTTTTTCCTGCGGATTACATGGCAGATCCCTCTGTACATGTATTTAACGGCAGAGTTTACATCTATCCTTCACACGACTGGGAATGCGAGAACGTTGAGAATGACAACGGTGACCAGTACGTAATGAAAGATTACCACGTCCTTTCCACAGATGACATCATGAACGGTGAAGTGGTTGACCACGGCAAGGTTATAGGTCTGGAAGATATTCCATGGGCCGGCCGCCAGCTTTGGGACTGCGATGTTCAGGAGTATGAGATTGAGGTTCCCACCAATGCCGAGGAACAGGCTCAGGGCATGGGATTCAGCAAGAAAACAATGCGTTACATCATGTACTTCCCCATGAAGGACCGCAACGACGTGTTCCACTGGGGTACAGCCATTGCACAGCGTCCTGAGGGTCCGTTCATTCCCAACCCGGCACCCGTTGCAGGCAGCTACAGCATTGACATGTGCGCTTTCCGCGATGACGCTGACGGTGAGGTTTACGTATATTTCGGTGGCCTCTGGGGCGGACAGCTTCAGCGCTATAAGGACAACATCCATTTGGAGACGCCTTATCTGCCCGAGGGCAAGGAAGATGCACTTCCCAGCCGTTGCGTACGCCTGACCAAGGACGGTCTGAACTTTGCCGAGGCTCCGCGTCCAATCCTGGTTGTCGACGAGAAGGGCAATCCTCTCAAGGCCGATGATCCTCACCGCTTCTTCGAGGCATCATGGATGCATAAATACAAAGGCAAATACTATTTCTCATATTCTACCGGTGATACCCATTTCCTTTGCTATGCCACCGGTGACAACCCCTACGGCCCCTTCACCTATCAGGGAGTTATCCTGACTCCGGTTGTGGGCTGGACTACCCACCACTCAATCATAGAGTACAAGGGCAAGTGGTATCTGTTCCATCATGACAGCGTGCCTTCAGGCGGCAAGTCATGGCTCCGCAGCCTCAAGGTTTGCGAGATTGAGTATGATGCTCAGGGACACATCAAGACCATCGAGGGCATTGACAAATAATGGAATTTCAGTTTTTGAAATAATAATCAAAACAACCAAATAATGAAAAGATTAAAATCTCTTACAAACCGTTCCGGGTTGTTTGGAGTAATCCTGGCTTTCTTTGCCACATCCATCGGCGTCACTTCGTGCCGTCCCGATTTTGACTTGGACAAGAGAATGCCTGAATGGCTCGGAACAAGCATCTATGAGACTCTTGATGAGGGCTTCAAGAATGACAGCACCGGTGAGGAGTACTCATTTAAGACATTTGTGAGGCTTATTGATGATCTTGACCAGAAGGAAATTCTCGCCAAGACCGGTAGTAAGACACTGTTCGTAGCCAGTGACAAGGCTTTTGATGAGTTCTTCAAGAACTGCCCGTTCACTGATGCCAACGGTAACAAGATCACCAGTTATGACCAGTTGAGCAAGGCTCAGAAGAGTATGATCCTGAACGGATCCATGCTTAACAACGTCTATCAGGTGGCAATGCTGTCCAGCAGCCCCGGCGGTGAGCAGTCTCCTCCTATCTTAGGTAACTGTATGCGTAGGGTATCAGCATCACAGGTGCTGGATACCATTCCTGTCGTAAACTGGCAGAACTTCCCCAAGAACAATCCTTATTGGGATCGTCTTCGTGACAAGAAGAACAACATCGTTCTGCTTCAGGACGGTACCAACAAGCCTATCATTTTCTTCGTTAACAAGTTCTTGCAGAGTAACAAGATTGATAACGATGACTATGATTTCCTGTTCCGTCTGGGTAAGTACAGCAAGGTTGGCAAACCTGCACACAAGCCCGGTGACGCCAGCGTGAACGGTGTATCAATTGATTGGCCTAACAAGAAGTGCTTCAACGGATTCCTGCACGTGATGTCTCAGGTTATATATCTGCTTCCCAACATGGCCGATTACATTGCTACAGATCCCAATTCACAAATTTACAGCTCCATTCTGGAACGTTTCTCAGTACCTTATTATGAGAGTTCAGCCAGAGTTGACAGGGATGAGAACGTAAGAATGCTCATCAACTCAGGTCTGATTAAGAATCCTGCTCTTGAACAGGCCATGAATGCCAATTCAGACACTGTATTTGTAAAGAAGTATCTGGCCAAGAGAGCAAGACTGCAGTCCCAGAACGTTTCTGCCGAGCAGAACACCAACATGGACAAAATGGATCCTACCACTGCACTGCTTAAGTTCGATCCGGGGTGGAACAGTTTCATCTCCTCTACTATCGGCAGCAACACTGATGTGGCTCTCCAGCAGGATATGGGTCTGATGTTCGTTCCTGAGGATGACGCTCTTATGGAGTGGTGGCTTGACGAGAGTCAGGTAGGTGCCCGTCTGAGAGCAAGATACGGACTCAAGAAGGATATGCCCGCCGCATCAATGACTAAGCAGGATGTGATTGATGATATGGCCGGTATCCCCATGAGCGTTATCGTAGAGCTTATAAACAACAACATGCAGCCTTCACTGGTGGGTTCTGTACCCAGCAAGTTCTCAAGCGTTCTTAATGATGCCCAGGATCCTTTCTTTGAGGATAAGAACCGTGCCGAGGCCGAGGCTACAATTTCGGATGTTGTAATGTGCTGCAACGGTGCAGTATTCTTTACCACAAACGTATATGTTCCCACAGCTTACAAGTCAGTATCATATCCTGTACTTGTAAATGAAAGACTTAAGATTATTGACTGGGCTATCCGTGAGGATGATCAGTTGGCTTACAGGGCATACCTCAATTCAATGGTTGCCGAGTACAGTTTCTTTGTTCCTCTGGTTGATACAGTGGCCAACAGCACCTTTGAAAACAAGGTGGTTTGGATTGACCCCGCTTCATTCTACCTCAAGGCCCAGGGCATAGGTTCAATCAAGGCTATCGCCCTGAGTTACGGAAAGAACTCCAAGAACCAGAACAAGGTTATTGCCGATGTCTATGACTTTGATGAGACCACAGGTACTCTTACCCCCACCGGTGACCAGTTTATTCCTGATGTAGGTTCCAACAACTCGGATAACTCGGCTACTACGTTTATCCGCAACCGTATGCTTGACCTCATGGATTACCATATTATTATAGGTGATGTCGAGGATGCCGGAGTAAAGGATGCCGACGGTTATTCATATTTCAGAACCAAGGGTCGCGGTACTATCCGTTTCAAGAACTCAGCTACTGTAGGTGACATTGAGAACATGGATGTCCAGGGCGGCTGGCAGATTGAGAATATCGGCAAGGGC
>JAFZKR010000031.1 GCA_017551845.1 Bacteroidaceae bacterium | reverse complement strand
GTTTCAACCATTGAGGACGGATTCGCTCTGCCTCCCGTTGAGAAGTTTGAGGAACTTATCACTGAGCGCACCAAGGGCATACTGATATGCAACCCCAACAACCCCACGGGTTATCTTTACACCCGCAAGGAGATGCTGCAGCTGCGTGATCTGGTTAAGAAATATGACCTGTATCTGTTCTCAGATGAGGTTTACCGCGAGTTCATTTACACAGGTTCACCTTATATTTCAGCCTGCCACCTGGAAGGCATCGAAGAGCATGTCATCTTGATTGACTCAGTTTCAAAGCGTTATTCAGAGTGCGGAATCCGCATAGGCGCCATAGCAACCAAGAATCAGGATGTGCGCAATGCCGTGATGAAATTCTGCCAGGCACGCCTTTGCCCGCCGCTTATCGGTCAGGTAATAGCCGAGGCTTCAATATCGGCCCCGCGTGAGTATATGACCAATACATATGAGGAGTTCATTACCCGCCGTAAATACCTTATTGACGGGCTCAACAAGATACCGGGAGTATATTCACCCATTCCCATGGGCGCATTCTACACCACAGCAAAACTGCCCATTGATGACTGCGAGAAGTTCTGCAAATGGTGTCTGACCGATTTCCGTCGCGACGGCAAGACTATCATGATGGCCCCCGGCACCGGTTTCTACTCTGATCCCCAGTACGGTCGCGATCAGGTCCGTCTGGCATACGTGCTCAACATTGAGGACCTTAAGGATGCCCTCAAGCTTCTGGCCGAGGCACTTGAGGAATACAACAGCCTGCCTAAGAAATAATGAAGCGCATAGCCACCCTGCTGCTCACATTGCTCACCGTAGCGTTCACATTCGCTGCGGCGCCCAAGCGTGAGTTTCGCGGTGCGTGGATTCAGGCCGTCAACCACCAGTTTGAAGGCATACCCACAAGAGAACTCAAAGTTGAACTTACACGCCAACTTGACTCATTGGCTGATTGTGGAATCAATACCATCCTCTTCCAGGTCCGCGTTGAGGCCGATGCACTGTACAAATCGGACATTGAGCCTTGGAGCGCATATCTGACCGGATTTCAGGGTGAAGCCCCCGATGAGGATTGGGACCCGCTGCAGTTCATGATTGATGAGTGTCACAAGCGCTGCATGGAGTTGCATGCCTGGATCAACCCGTTCCGAGCCAAGACCAAGCCCACCACAGAGTTTGCCTCTATGCACCAGATGATGGTTCATCCGGAACGCATCATCAAATACGGTGATCTGGCACTGTTTGACCCCGCTTTGAAAGAGAACCGCGATTATATCTGTCAGGTTGCAGCGGACATTGTCAACCGCTATGACATTGACGGCTTCCATATAGACGACTACTTCTACCCCTACCCTGACGGCAACCTTAAGTTCAATGATGACGCATCATTCAATAAGGATCCGCGCGGTTTCAAGAACAAGGATGACTGGCGCCGTGACAACGTAAACAGATTTGTAGAACAACTCTACAAAACCGTTAAAGACATCAAGCCGTGGGTCAAGTTCGGAATATCACCATTCGGAATCTACCGCAATAAATCAGCCCAGTACCCGGACGGCAGCGAGACCACCGGACTTGAAAACTACAGCGGACTCTATGCCGATGTCCTGTACTGGATTGAGAAAGGTTGGATGGACTACTGCATCCCGCAAACATATTGGAATACCGGTTATAAGGCAGCCGACTACGCTATCCTGGCACAATGGTGGTCCGATCATGCAAACGGTTGCCTTATGTATCTGGGGCAGGATGTGGAACGTACCTTGACAGACAAGGATCCCAACCACCCCGAGAGCAACCAGCAGCGTCACAAACTCAACCTGGAGCGTGTATTGGGAGGACTGCAGGGCAACTGTTTCTGGCCAGCCAAATCAGTAGTTGACAATCCTGATGATTACCGCACCATTCTGGCTCGGGAATATTACAGCACCCCTGCCCTACAGCCCGTAGCTGATTATCTGCCCAAGAACACTCCCGGCAAAGTACGCAAGCTGATGCCGGTTGAGACCAAGGACGGCCCCGTTCTGTTCTGGACAGCCCCCAAAGGAAACAAGGAGCTCAATAAAGCCATTCAATACGTAGTCTATCGTTTTGAAGACGGACAGGAAATAGATCTGGATGACCCACATAACATCGTGGCCATAACCCGTCGCTCGTTCATCAACCTTCCTTACCGCGACGGCACCACACCATATTTATATGTGGTAACAGCGCTCAATCGCTTACAACGCGAGTCAGCTCCCGCAAAATGTAGAGTAGATTTATAGTTGTTATTTTGATAACTTCATAGAATCAGCAATAAACTGCATTTATTGCTGATTTTCTTTTTGTTATATCATTTTTACCCTTGAATTTTTAGTTAATCATAATGTTAATGAAGGATAAATAATTAACTTCTTCGCTTAACTTCGACCCACTTTTTGACTCTTAATTACGAAAGCTGCGAGAGAGAGCGGCATTCAAAACAAAACAAGATTAGTAAAAACAAAAAAAATAAGAATTATGAAAAAGATTTTCTTCGCTGCCGTTGCAGCACTGTTCTTCGGAATCAACGCAAACGCTCAGAGTGTTAATGACAATCAGGCCACCGTAGCCGATGTAGTTGCAGAACTCAGCCAGGACGACGCCCTCCAGTTCATCCCCATGTACCAGCAGATGCTCACCGAGATTGAAGGTGTATGCCGCGCTGACTACAACGATGACAAGAAGACCGCAAAGATTGAGGACATCATGGATGTTTACTACGATATCTTCAGCGAGATCCTGGTATCAGATCAGAATGATGTTGCAATGAACAGCGTTTCAATGGAATACTTCAACAACCGCATAGCCAAATAACATCAAATAGTATTTGTAACAAGGACTATAAGAAAGGCCGACATCACCCTGATGCCGGCCTTCTTGTTGCATCTATCATAACAAAAATCATTAAATTTGCGTATGCGCATTTCATCATCAGAGTTCAAACAGCAATTCATCCCGGTAAAGGGCATTGTCAACGCCCGCGACCTGGGTGGTTACATAATGCAGGATGGACGCAGACTGCGCGACGGTGCGTTTATCCGCACCGCTCATATGGCCGATGCCACCGATACCGATCTGGAGTATCTCTCATCCCTTCCCGTAGCCAAAGTAATTGATTTCAGGAAAGACGAGGAGAAAAAGGGCAAGGATGACCGCATGGTACCGGGCGCAGAATACATCTGCCTTGATATAGATGCCAGCGGCAATCTTGTAAACCAGGCATCGGACGATGAGAAAAAACTTTTCACCGGACAAAAGCAGTTTGACATAAAGAAGTTCATGCTGATGGCAGCGTTCAATCAGACCGCCCAGATGATTGCGCACCAGATGTACCCCAACCTTCTCTTTCACCCGGATTGCCAGAAACAGTTCAGACAGTTTTTCCGCCTAATCCTGGAAACAGAAAATGGTGCCATTCTGTATCACTGCACCCAAGGTAAAGACCGCACCGGAATTGCATCGGCCCTGATTCTGGCCGCACTGGGAGCAAGCAGAGAGATAATCGTAGCTGACTTTGATGCAACCAACCGCGTTTATGAGAAAGAGGTTCACCGATGCTGCCAAACTGTACGTCAGATGGGAGGTAAGGAAGTTGAGATTGACACGGTAAAGGCCTTTTTGGGTGCCAACACCCATAATTTCATAAAGACTCTGGACCGTATAGGCCATGAGTACGGCTCCATGGACGCCTACCTGAGAGGTCCCATCGGGCTGACCGATGCTGACATTGCCACTCTCAAAGCGCGCTATCTTGAATGACTATGGCTATAGAAAACGGAATTTTCGGGCGTTTAGAACTCTTATTGGGTGATGAAGCAATGATAAAACTCGCCGCCAAGCGTGTCATCATTTTCGGTGTGGGAGGAGTCGGCTCATGGTGCGCCGAGAGCCTTATCCGCTCGGGCATACATCATCTTACCATCGTTGACTCAGACCGCGTGTGCGCAAGCAACATCAACCGTCAGCTTATGGCTACCACCAGTTCCAGTGCGTCTATTCTGATGAACTACTCCAAAACAAAGGCCCGCAGCCCGAAGAAAAAGAGGAGACCCTAAGCCAAATCACCAAAGGCCAGACCAACGGCTCCCTGGCCCACATCACCGCCATCTTCGGCTTTACCCTGGCCGGTCTGGTAATCCAGGACGCTACAAAAATTGAAATAGATGACTGTTCAGTTCAATACTGACAATCAAAATACAGATGCCTTTTTTGCTGTAGCTTTAATTCCGCCGGATCCGGCTATAACTTCACGCCCCCACCATGTAAGAGTCTTCCAATCATCCGGGCTCACCAGATCTAACCATTGGTTTTCGGCATTGTTCCCAGTCCATGACCAAGGCATGTATCCGTATTTCAGTTTGTTACAAGTTTCAATAATAACCTTATGGTCAACTTTACAACCCAGATTGTTACGGCCGTCATTGCTATTGTAGCCGAATTCACCAACAATCACCGGAAGTTTGAGCTTACTACATGTCTTGAGGTCTTTTCTGATCTTGTCAGAGTCGTTCCATGAACCATACATGTGGACTGACAGCAGAATATTTTGCTGAGGATCAGCTTTGATAAGGTCGTTTCCCCTTTCAATGAACGGAGTGATGTTCTGTCCCCATCCAGGAGCATCAACCACAATTGTTGTCATGTAGCCCGCATCGCGCATGGTATTAACTGCATCTGTATAACTGTCCAACCAATGGTTACTGCTTACCTGGTGGTCTCCCCATTCGTTGGCTATGTTCAGCAGCAGATATCTTTCATACTTTCTGAGCATAGCCACCCTTTCAGGTTTGGAGAACCATTGGGCCATTGCCACAAGCCTTTCTTTCGATGAGCTTCCTGTAACGTCATGAAGTTCAACCATCGGTATCATCTGCAGTTCTATACATCTTTTGATAATCCTTTCCAGTTCCTGGTCTTTACCGCCTGTCTGCCACACTATACGGACAGTGTTGCAGCCTACAGAGCGGATTTCATCCAAAGCATCGTATGCTCTTTGTGAGAACCAGGCATGAGGGTTATTCATTCCTTTTATAATGAAAACCTTACCGTTAGCATCAACCAGTTTATGTTTACGGGTTGTGAAAACTTGCGCGTTTGCGGTAATCACCGACGCAAGCAACAATAGAGTGACGATAGCTCTTAAGGCGTTATGCCATCTTTGAATGTGTGATAGGAATTTGCTCATAATGTGATGTAGTTCTGTACAATTGGGAACAGTGCTCAATTGCATATTATCAACCTGTCCAGCGCTTCTTTGAGTATGGATCGTTGAGTACCTACATTCAGCCTCATATAACCCTCTCCACCAGGACCGAACATCTCACCATCATTCAACGCCAGGCGTGCCTTGTTTACAAACAGGTCTGTCAGTTCCTTGTGGCTTAGACCCAGTTCCCTGCAGTCCAGCCATATCAGGTAAGTAGCCTGCGGACGCATAGGTTTTATCGCCGGGATATTGTTCTTACAATAATCCTCAACAAAGCGCACATTGTCCTCTATATAACTGATAAGCTGCCTGCGCCACTCCTCACCTTTCTGATATGCGGCAATGGTTGCAATGGGTGCAAACATATGAGGACTGTTCAGCTCATTTGCTTCAAGCCACGTATAGAATCTGCGGCGGAGAGTGTCATCGGGAACAATGGAATAAGAACTGACTATGCCTGCAATATTGAAAGTCTTTGATGGGGCTCCGAACGTAATGCTGATCCTTGCAGCTTTTTCACTGACCGATGCAAAAGGGATGTGTCTGTTTCCAAATAGAGTCAAGTCACAGTGAATTTCATCACTTATTACAATAATGTTATGCTCGAAGCAGAAATCGGCCAGTTTTACGAGTGTCTCCTTGCTCCAGCATACTCCTGCAGGATTGTGTGGGTTGCTAAGAATAAGCAGACGACATTTGTCATCGGCAACCTTCTCCAGATTCTCAAAATCCATCTCATAACTGCCGCCCTCCATCCTTTTCAAAGAATTGAAGACCACTTTGCGGCCGTTGCCCTGAGGAGTCAGACGGAACGGGAAATAGACAGGCGGCTGTATGATAACCTTCTCATCGGGCTTTACGAATACATTTACCACAGCCCCTATTCCCTTCACCACCCCCGGAATATAGGTAATCCACTCCTTACGCACCTTCCAGCCATGATGGTCCTCAACCCAACGGGCTATTGTCTCCCATAGTTCTTCGGGCACCATGGTATAACCGAACAGTGAGTGATCAAGACGCTTGCGCAAGGCATCGGTAATGAAATCAGGGGTCTCAAAATCCATATCGGCCACCCAAAGCGGTATCAGATCATCGCGACCAAAAACATCTTTGAGTGCTCCGTACTTTACAGAGTTGCTCCCTCTCCGGTCTATTATTTTATCAAAATCGTATTTCATTTCTATCAGGTTTTTTATCCCGATGCAAATATAATAGGGATGGTTCTTTCTGTGTAGTTTTTTTGGGAGAACTTTTAGGGGTATCGGTATCTGAAACTACGGGCCTAAAGGCCCTATCCCTCCCACTCCTTCGGAGCGGGCCCCTCCCTCTAACGCGCCGAGGGTGGCGACGGTTTCCGATACCGATACCCCTAAAAGTTCTGTGCACCTAGGATTATTATCACAAAAGGAAACGTCCCTACTATGTGAATGAATAGAAGAGACCGCCGAAGAGGCCGGCAAGGAGGATTACTTTGATGGGGCCTATTTTCCAGAAGTAGGTAGCTACGAATGATAATAGGAATAGACCGATGCTTATGTAGAGCTGGAGGTTAGCTGCGCTGAATGTGCCTAAGTTCTCCTCATTTAGCAGGAGCAGAACGGCTGCTGCAAGCATTCCTACTACTACGGGACGCAGCCATTTCAAAACCGTTTGAACGGACTTGTGATTCTTGTAGTGCATGAAGAAGGCACTAATCAGAAGCATCAGGATAAATGAGGGGAGCATTACAGAGAATGATGCAATCAGAGAGCCACAGACGGCCTGTGTTCGCGTCATGCCCGCATTCTCAATAGCCTTGTACCCTACGTATGTAGCCGAGTTTATGCCTATCGGCCCTGGAGTCATCTGGCTTACGGCAACGATATCAGTAAACTCAGAGTTGCTGATCCACTGATGGTTCTCCACCACCTCATTCTGGATGAGCGACAGCATTCCGTATCCGCCGCCGAATCCGAACAGACCTATCTTGAAGAAGGTCCAGAAGAGTTTAAGATATAACACCATCGCGCTCATGCCTTCCTCAGTTTAAGGATGTAATACAAAATTGCGCCGATGATCGTGGCGAATATGATCCAAACCGGCGATACCCCAAGCCACCAGATAAGCAGTGCTGTCACAACCGGAACCCACCAGGTCCACTTGTTCAGCCCGGCCTTTGATGCCAGACGGATGGTAGGTGTAAGTATCAACGCTATTACAGCGGGGCGAATACCCTTAAAGACATTCTCCACAATCCGGTTGTCGCGGTAACTGCCCAGGAACAGGGCGATTGCCAGGATTATGATAATGGAGGGGAGCACAGTGCCCAGCGCGCAGAATATACTGCCGATGGACTTACGCATCCTGTAGCCTATGAATATGGATATGTTTACAGCAAAGACTCCCGGGGCGGACTGGGCAATAGCCAGCAGGTCCAGGAAGTCTTCACGTGAAATCCAACCCTTGCGCTCCACCACCTCACGCTCTATGAGCGGAATCATAGCGTATCCCCCACCAATGGTGAAGAGACCTATCTTGAAGAAGGTGATGAAGAGGGTTAACAGCATACTGTTTACTTGTGAGCCTCAACCCACTTGCGGGCATTCACGAATGCCTCAATCCACGGGGTGATCTCATCGTCCAGGCGCTCAGCGGGATAGTATCCGCACTGCCACGGGAATATGGCGCGCTCAGGATGCGGCATCATAGCTACGTGACGGCCATCTGCACTTGCTATACCAGCCACATTGTAATCAGATCCGTTAGGATTGGCGGGATAATCGGCGTATGTATATTTTGCAATTACATTGTACTTATCCTCAGCGTAAGGCAGTGAGAACTTGCCCTCACCGTGAGCCACCCAGACACCCAGACGGCTGCCGCCCAGTGTCTTGAACATTACGCTCTCGTTCTGCGGGATGGTCAGGCCCAGGAACGCCGATTCAAACTTGTGCGAGTCATTGTGCAGCATGTGTGCCTGCTTCTCATAGTCAGGATTGATAAGACCAAGCTCTATCATCAACTGGCAACCGTTGCAGATACCCAGTGACAGGGTGTCCTTACGTGCATAGAAGCGATCCAGAGTCTCCTTGGCTTTTGGATTAAACAAGAATGCACCGGCCCAGCCCTTGGCGGAACCAAGAACGTCTGAGTTTGAGAATCCGCCGCAGAACACAATC
>JAFZKR010000003.1 GCA_017551845.1 Bacteroidaceae bacterium | reverse complement strand
ATAGGTTCAGGTTACCTGTTCGAGACCACATTCATCCGCGAGGCAACATCCGATCTTACCGGTGAGCGCGGTTCACTGATGGGTGCCATCCAGGGACTGCTCCTGGCTCAGTATGAGGTTCTCCGCGAGAACGGTCACACACCCAGTGAGGCATTCAACGAGACAGTCGAGGAACTCACTCAGTCACTTATGCCTCTCTTTGCTCAGAAGGGTATGGACTGGATGTATGCCAACTGCTCAACCACTGCACAGCGCGGTGCTCTGGATTGGATGGGCCCGTTCCACGATGCAATCAAGCCCGTTGTACAGAAGCTCTATGCAAGCGTTAAGTCAGGCCACGAGGCTCAGATCTCAATAGACAGCAACTCTAAGCCTGGCTATCGCGAGGGTCTTGAGAAAGAACTGGCTGCCCTGCGCGACAGCGAGATGTGGCAGACCGGTGCCGTTGTACGCAAGCTCCGTCCAGAGAACAACTGACACTGGAGAATTACAATCAGCATTTCATCTATTTGCAATAAAAATGGCGGAAGTATTTTTCCGCCATTTTTATATTTAAACGTTTATCCGATATAATATCAGAAAACCTTATACCGTGTATCCTCAATATTCGCCTGGAAATAGAGTTCTTGAAGCAAAGAGTTAACAATCTGCCTTGAACTGATAGAATTTAAACGAGCAGTCTCAGATTCCTCATCATATTCCGTAGGATAGCTGTCAGGTGAAATCTTTTGAGCTACATAGATACAGTTCTCACCCTGAATAGGTTTAGAGAGCACATCTCTTGTAAGCCTGCTTACAGCTGGGCCTATAGTTGCCTCGTTGGATACCGAGGAAGATACATATGCAGAATTGTTGAAATTCACATACTGTACCGTATCAATATTCATGTCAGCCACATTCCTGAGCTCAGCAACCGAAGAAATACCCTCAAAACGGCTCTTGAGAGATTCGTATTTCTTCTCATTGATAGCCTTTCGTGTAAGAGCAGGAGCCGCATCCTTTATTGAACGGTAACCCTGAGGATGAATCTTGTCAACAGCAACTACCAACAGGTGGTCGTTTGACTGACCTGCCTCAAAGATGCGCGATACCTCACCTTCATTGGCCTCAAAAATCCAACGAAGTGCCTCATGTGACCTGGGAACGCCACCTACATTGTAGCTGAAACTCTCGAAACCTGGATAATAAAGAAGACGGAAGTCTGATTCCTCAGCATTCTTCTTGAGTTCATCGAGAGTCTTGTTGGCTGCCACGAACTGGCTCAAAGCATTATATACATCGTTACTTGTTTCATCACTGAACTCCACCTGACGTTTGATAACAGCCACTTTGTATTTGTCAACTTTATTCCTGACATCGTCAACCTTAAGGATAAGGTTTCCACCTGTTAGTCTCAAATTAGCTGTTTCACCCTTTTTCATGCTGTTCAACTTATTAAGATAAACGGCATTATCACCAGTAATTGATGCAGGCTCGTATGCTTCGGAAGTAATCCAGTCAGATTCGCCAGATTGTGAATACTTGGCAGCAATCTCAGTGAACGAGCCACCTTTCTTAAGAGCATTCACAATACTGTCAGATATCCTTATGTCCTCAGCCTCTTCGCCTGAAGCAATCTGGATCACGCTAAAACATATGGAATCATAACCGACCTCCTTGGAGAGTACTCGGAATGAATTGTAAGTATCATCATATAAATTGTAATACGGTCCGAAAACACCGTCAGCACCTACTGAATCAAGTCTTTCCGCTACATCTTCAGGAAGTATGGCTGCAGAACGGGGAACCTCACTAAAGGTCACATCAGAACCAGCACGACGAAGAAAGGCACCAAAATCAGTTTCAGCGTCAGCTTCGGCAAGCTGGGTTGTAAGTTCATTAACTTCAGCCAAAAGGACCTTACGATCTGCATCTGAAGGAAGTATTTCAGCATCAATATAGTATATGTCCCGATTCTCGGAATAATTATAAAGCATTTCCTTGTTGTCGGCATATACTTTTTTCATTTCAGCTGATGTGACAGTTACAGTTGAATCCGGAATACGTGAATAGGGAATTGAAGCCATGACCACATCAGACCTCATAACACGAGTTTCGTATGAATCCTTAGCTACCACCGGGTTACTTATCAGACCGGCTGTAATAAGTGATATATATTTACTGTAAAGAAGGTTTGACTTGATGTTATCCTCAATGTATAGCCAATACTTGTACATTGCATCATACTGTCTCATATCTTGAGCACTCATGATTGAGGGGTCAAGCTCCTTGTAAACAGCGAGGAATCTCTTAAGGTAATCCAAGTCGAACTTTCCTTCACTGTCATTGAAAGGAGTATTCTGAAGTACAGGGTCTGTTCCTTTCTCAATTACGTCTCTCACTTCAGCATCGGTAACAGTAAGACCTATGGCATCAGTCTCTTTTTCAAGAATGGAACGGCGTACCATAACGCTCCAAACCTCATCCTTGATCTGGTTATTCTGCTCCTCTGTCAGGTCCTGGAGTCCGGAAGAGAACCTCACCACCTCAGAGTAGTTCTCCAGTTCATTCTGGAAATCCAAAGCGGAAACCTTCTTTCCGTCAATGGAACCAATGTACTGAACGCCCTGATTGGGACGGATTATTTTCCAAGCGTCACCAAGGATGAAGGCCAACATAGCAAGGCCTATAACAATAAGAAGCAGTGGTCCTTTGCTTCTGATTTTCTGTAATGTTGCCATTTTTTTTATTGTTTGTTTTACTTATCGTTCAGTTTAAAAACCGACTATGCGGGCAAAAAGCGCACAAAGGTATTAAAATTGTTCTTAAATGTCAATTATCTGGACTATTATTTATTTGATTCTGTCATCTCCACCAGCTCTATTTTTGTGTCTCCGCGCTTTAAAATACGGAAGCGATAGCCCCCGGAAATAACTGTCTCGTTCACCTTCGGGAAACCCTTTGCCTTACTCAGAATTAGTCCGCCGACAGTCATATATTCGTCTGATTCAGGAATATCCAAACCGAACATAGCATTGACTCGGTCAATTTCCATCCGGCCCGACAAAAGATATCCGTCGTCGGTCTTTTTTGCTACTAGCTGATTCACATCATGCTCATCCTCAATTTCACCAAGAATCTCCTCAATAATATCCTCAAGAGAAACCATGCCTGATGTCCCACCGAATTCATCAACAACAACTGCAATGCTTTTCTTGCGTGCCATGAGCTGTTTCATGAGTTTTTGGGCCATTAGGGTTTCAGGAACATACGGAACGCTCTGAATTTGTTCCTGCCAATTCTCCTTGTGCCTGAAAAGTTCAGAAGAGTGGATATAACCGACAATGTGGTCCATATCGCCCTCATAAACCAGTATTTTGGAATATCCAGTCTCTATGAATGCATCACTGAGTTCCTGAAGAGTAACGTCTTTGCTCACCGCGCATATCTCGTTGCGTGGGATCATACAGTCTCTGGTCTTCACATTCGAAAAATCCAGCACATTACGGAATATCCTTATCTCCGGATCCGGATTGTCCTGTTGAGCATTATCTAAGCCCGACTGCAAAAAATAGTCCAAATCTATCTTGGAAAAAACTTTGGAACTCTTTTCCCGATCAATCCTTATTCCTAACAATCTCAGAATTATTCTCGCTAACCATGTCGTGAAAACCGAAATCGGATATAGCAGTATATATATCAGGAAAAGAGGAACTGCAAGAACATTTAATTTACCATTCGGGTTCACCCTGAAAAAGGTCTTGGGTAAGAATTCGCCTATCATAAGCACAATGACGGTTGAAACCAATGTCTCAATTATAACCATCACGAACTCATTGCATATCCATTCATCCGGAACAATTCCGTCAATAAGTTTGGCCATCATGGTACTGTAAACGACCAATGCAATGTTGTTCCCAACAAGCATTGTGGAGATGTAAAGATTCGGATTATGATAAAAACGCATCAGTAACCTGGAACTGAATGTTTTGTTCTCCACATCCATCTCAAAGCGCAACCTGTCCGATGAAATGAACGCTATTTCCAAACCGGAAAAAAGAGCTGAGAACAGCAACGCAAGAACCATTATCAACAGCAAAGTATTCATTCCTTGATGGGAAAAATGCCTTCCGTTCTGCGGATGGTGTAGTCAGTCAATTTATTATTGGATTCAAAACCATGGCCGATAATAATCTGCTGGTCCTGTTCTATACGAATCAGGCTGTCAGAATAAATAAGGCCTCTCCTATTGTCCCAGAACAAGAGCTGAGTATCAAATTTTTCTTTTTTTATGTTCTCAGCATGAACATTGTGCCTCAACTCCCAAAGGTCCTGTTTATAATAATTGTAGGCGGTATCAGCCTCAATCATTGATTCAACTTGTTTCAAAGTATCAAGCAATTCAAGTTTGACCCCTTTCTCAAGAGCATAAAACGGAGGATTCATCTGGTCGAACACTTTCCATTCCCCAGCATTCACTTTATATCTGATTATTCCCTCTTCTGAAATCAGCATATCCACACCTATAGTGGTCATAACTGACACGGAGTCACGGCTGGTAATGGCCTCTCCTAACTGTTTGGTATTCTTACGGCACGATACGCAAAGAAACGACAGGGCAACCGCCACAATGACGGTTGCCGTGCTGAAAAATTTATTACAGGGATAAAATAAAACTTTCAGTGACATTTACCTAATGGT
>JAFZKR010000030.1 GCA_017551845.1 Bacteroidaceae bacterium | reverse complement strand
ACCTGGGCGGACTGCACCTTGATCCGTTTTCTGAGTATAGCCTGTCCCATGCTCTTCATCTCATCAAATCTTCCCTGCTCCTCATACAGGCAGAAGAGTCCGTAAAGCGGTGCGAACCTTACCGGGCACATCCTTGAGGCCAGCATGTAGTACTGCTCCGCTTTGTCTGTATCGCCGCATAGACTCCCGCCCCGCCACCGTTTGTGTGCTTCAGGACACCGGACAATTGCAGGGCACAGTGTACCAGCACTGCAACACCCGCAAGAGCGAACGCCCAGGACATATCGCTTGCGCGTATGGTTCTTCCACTTTTATTGCTGTGCGTAAAAAGTGCTGTTATTGAAACAACCAGTATTGACACCAGCACAGTTCCCCCCGCACCAACCCATTTACCCATGATGGCGCAGTCCGGCACGCTCCTGTCTATGGAACAGACCGATGCGATGACAATTATCAACAGCAATAGCTTGGTAATATCTTTCATCAGGCCATTTCAACCAAATAATCAGTTTCCCAGTTCGGGATCCCAGACAGGACGGATGGGAATGGCGTAATTCTTTAGGTAATGAAACACTCTTTTTTCTATCTTATTGTTTTTAAAATCAACCTCAACGTTCCAGCACCAGCGCACTTCGGAATCAGACTGCTCCCCAGTCTGAATGACAATCAAACATCCTGATAAATTACTATCGTATAATCCACTGAATCCGTAATAGGTGTAGAGTCCGGCAGCCGGAATACAGATAGAGTTGCCGTTACCTGTGAACTCAGCCACGTAGCCTTCTCCCATGGTATGGAACTGTACCTCGCAGGATTCGATAAGCTCGTCTATCTCGGCCTTGGTGGGCAAGCGCCAGTGCCCCGACAAGACCACATGTGCAGCATCGTATTCAGTGGCGCAGATGTTACTTCCCACATTCTCAAAGCTGTAGTCGTTGACGGTGGTGGAAGGTTCTGTTTCGCCCCATCTGTAGTATTCTCCCGCTTCCTGAGGTTCCTCCGCTCCCAGGTTGCAGCTGGCCCACTTCACGCTCAGCCCAAGGTCCACGGCCATCTCGTCCGGATAGCGGGTGGTGAGAGACCTGACAGGTCCGTAAAGAAGCATATCTGTATGTTCTACCCGCAGGTATGTGCGGTAGTGATACTCAGTCCCGCATAGCAGTTTCTTCAAGTCAACCTCAAAGGAACCGTCATCGCTTATTGAATTAGCCTCTTTTAATCCATCCTCCAGAGTCGGTTCGTCGGCATCACGTGAAAAGACAATTCCGGTTTTGCAGAGAGCCAGATCCCTGGCATCGGCACCGGCTCTTCCCGTAACCACGGCCTTGTAGAATCCTACCGTTTGAGCCTCGGCAGTCTCCAAGGTGCAACTGAAGGCCCTGGTGGTGAAGGAACCAGAGGTGCTTAACAGTCTTGTCTTGCCGTCCTTTGACTGATAGTAGAGGCAGTATGAATAGGCGGTTTCGGGTTTAAGTTTGGAGAGGTTAGCCTCCAGACCGCCTTCAGTGTTAAACTTGATGCGCCCCACCTGAGAACAACCGGGATTGTTGTTGCCCTTGAGCCATGAGTCAAAATAACCCTGGGCACCATCGGAATCATCAGTAAAAAGAATGCCGCACATTCCTTTGTTGAGATCATCGTAGGCAACTCCGTCTAAGTGACCTGTTACCGTTGCGGTAAATGCTGTGGTGGAAACAGTGGGAGCGGATGCCTCCTGCTCTGGTCCGTCACCTTCCTCATTCTTGCATGACAAGAATGACATCGTCGTTAGAAATAAAAAAATAAAGAAATGTTTAGTTTTCATATTGACAACAAATTACAGTGTAATATTTTTTAATTAAAATATTGAGAATAACCCATTGCTTGGTAATTCCACGCTTTTGCAACTGTGGATATGGCAGTCACAATAACAAATAAACACCTGGAGTGTGGTTTCATACAGCTCCTAAGTATACAAGACGTTATTAATAATCGCATACAGGTCTAATTGGAAATTCTTGATAGCGTTCTTCGGATGTGGCTTGAAGATTTATTACTGAACAGAAGACAAGTGCTTTTTCATGGTTTTTTTCATCCAAAGATCCTGTCCATCTGAATACCTCTGTTGTTTTAGGTTGTGGTGTATAGCCCGGTGCTACAACATCCGGCACTTTGGTCGTATAACATTTGCTGTGTTCTTTTATTTGAATTTGATTTCCGTTAGTTCCTGTTATGTTCAGAAACAAGTCATTTTCTCCAATAAGAACTTCTATATTGCAGAGGTTGTATAACTCCTCTATTTCGTTAAATGTAGGCATTCTCCACTTTCCTCCCATAGTTTTGGTTACTATATCGTATCTATCATCACCGGATATGGATGTACCTATATTGATGTATTTTCCACCTGAGTAATAGGCGTAACTATCCAAAGAACCTTTTTTATTCTGAGTTAATGCTCCCCATGCATAACACGTTCCTTCTTCCTCTGGAGACTGTGCTCCAAAATCACATGATGCCCATTTTACACTCAGTCCAAGATCGACAGCCATCTCGTCAAAACTCCTTGTGGAAACAGAGTATAGTTCACTGAATAGATATTCTCCTGTGTTTTTTATTTTAATGCAAGTTTTGTAATAATATTCGGTTCCACTAAATAAGTTGCCGATTCTCAATAAGAATGTACCATCATCATTAATTGTTTCTACTTCCTTTTGAATGTAATTTTCCATATCTTGTCTTTCAGAAATGAGAACGTAACAATCACAGTATTTTTTATCTGTAGGAGAAATGATTATACTACCATTCAGAATAAAATCATAATAGCGGACATTTTCAGCGTATGCTGTTTGAAAAATGGGTTCAAAAGGAATAGTGGTCAAGTTGCCTATTGTGCCTATTCTTCGTTCCTTTCCTTTTAACGATTCAAAAAACACACAGTACGCATAGCTTGTCTCAGGTGTTAATTCTGTTATCTGAGCTTCAATAGTACCATCTGTTTTGATTATTGTTTTCCCCTTT
>JAFZKR010000029.1 GCA_017551845.1 Bacteroidaceae bacterium | reverse complement strand
GCGAATATCCTATTGTGTTATCAAACAACAATATATCACGTGCAATCTTTGGACTGTTTGTCATGGATGATTCAGACAAAAATGGAAGGGATATCATCATCAACGGCAATTCAATAGGTGATGTGAGAGACGGTTATCATATTACGTCTTGCGGGATTTGTGTAAGCGTGGTAAATAGCCATAATTGGGGTTCCAACAGATTCGTGGTTTCAGACAACAAAATATTCAGCGTTATGGGAGGTGCCCTTCCTACAGGCATTACCGTGTATGATGGCTCAGGAACCATCAGTAACAATTTAATCCTCGATATTGTTAATAACGATGGCCAAGCGCACGGGCCCGATGCCGCATACGGTATGATAATAATGTCGTCAAATGATTCTGTTGAATGTTACAATAACATGATTTCCCACGTTGCGGCAGGCAATGCTTATGGAATATATACACATACAGTCAGCTCATTGTCAGAGTTTTACTATAATTCGATTTATCTTTGCGAGGATAATTCCCAATATCTTGAAAATGTTGCTAAAAGTACCTGCTTCTTGATTGACGGTCTTGACAAAGGAAGCAGATTTTTCATGAGAAACAACATTCTTCTCAATAATTTCGGAGACATCTATGGCCAGCCTGTCACAGATGCCACCTGCTTGGGAATCAGAAATGTGGCTGACGATTTGGTGCCGTTACTGAATAATAAGATGAATATAACTCATAATATTTTTTATGCTGATGACATGGAAGACGGTTATCCTGTTTTTAATATGACTTCTGACAGTGTTTATTGGTATTATGATATAAGTGATTGGAACACAATGAATAATGATACAACAAACTATGATATGAACCCTGTGTTCACTTCCACTAGTCTGTTGATGATTGCTGAAAGCAATGCTCTCGGAACTCCGATTGAAGGCATCACGGCGGACTATTTCGGCACTGAACGTAATCAGTGGCATCCGGATATTGGTGCCTGTGAGATAGCTCATCACGGCGTTTCAAATTTTGCGGATGAAATCAGTTTGAAAGCCTATTATTCCAATGGAAATATAATAGTCAGTTCCGATAAAATGCTGGAAGGTGATATGTATGTCGTTGACATGGCGGGCAGAGTTGTGACGTACAATAGGATAAATGGTTATTCTGCCGAAATTCCATTCAGCGGGAAATCAGGCGTTTACGTTGTCATCATTGCCGGAAAGACAAATATTTCCAGAAAAATATTCATTTAGTGTTGCTCTCAAAAAAGTGGACACGGAGGGGGTGAAAAAGTTGTATCTTTGCGAGTTCGTTGGAGTTCCCCCTGAAAGGAGGGCGTAGCCCGACTGGAAGGGGGAACTTCAGGGGCGGGAAAGATATGGTTGAAACCACCCCGGAAAGGAGAAACTTTATGGCAAAACATCTCAATCCACTAGAGAAAGAGTTCCTAATCCGACAATACAGGGGGAACCAAAGAATCAGCATCAACGACTTCTGCAATGCGAACCACATCACAGTGCCGTCCTTGAAGAAGTGGATGAAACAGTACGACGAGGGCGGACTGGAAGGTCTGGTCCGAGCCGACGCGCAATCCAAGGATATGCTACCCGAAGGCATAGACCGTACGGAAGAGTCCTACAAGCGAGAAATCCTCAAACTCCATATCGAGCTCGAGCGGCTAAAAAAAAGCTATGCCGTTCAGACGAACGCGGATGGGGAACAGGAGTATGTTCGTTTAAGGGAGAGGAGTTCGAAATAGTGGACCTGCTGTCCAGGGACTATGCCGTCAAGGACATCTGTTCCTTGATGGGGATTAGCCGTGCGGGATACTACAAGTGGAAGAGCAGGGAACCGTCACCCCGCGACAACAAGCGGGAAGAGATAGTTGCTTTGGTCAAGAAAGTCCATGACGAACATCCCACCCACGGCTACCGCTGGACAGCCGCCTTTATCAGAATCAACATGGGAATCAGCATCAGCGACAACTACGCCTACAAGTGCTATAGGTATCTCGGCATCAAGGCGGAAACCAAGCACCGCGTGCGCTACAAGCCCAGAAAAGTGAAGGACTTGTACCCCAACCTGATTTTCACCACCTGGGACACGGTCGACCGCCCGCGGCAGGTCATCGTCTCCGACATGACAGCCTTCAAGATGTACAGCTACTACTATGAGGTCACCTTCTACTTTGATGTCTTCACCAAGGAGATACTCTCCTAGAAAGTGGCGGAACAGAGAGGCTCCAGAAGCCAATACATCGATGGTCTCACGGAGGTGGTGAACCTGCTAAAGGGTTGTGAGGAACCCACCGTGCTGCATACGGACCAAGGCAGCGTCTATTCCTCCATGGCCTACAACGAACTCATAAAGGACACGAACATCATACGCTCCATGTCCAGGGCAGGAAAGCCCACGGACAACCCCGTCAACGAAGCTCTGAACGGCTGGATCAAGGAAGAGCTCTGTATCGAATTCAAGATTGAACACTGCTGGAAAACACCAGGCACCTTTAAACAAACCATCGAACGCTATGTCAAGTACTACAATACCCAACGGCCGTGCTTCGCCATCGGCTATGACACACCGGAGAACTACCGGAAACGCTTTTACAAT
>JAFZKR010000028.1 GCA_017551845.1 Bacteroidaceae bacterium | reverse complement strand
GTCCTCTCGGACTGCGGAATCTTGCCCCGCGTCTCAAGGACCTTGGTTCCTTTGGGCACGAACATACCTACTATATCGATGGCCTCATTCAGCAGTCCGCCGCCGTTGCCCCTCAAATCAAGAATTATCCCCTTGGCACCCCTCTCCTTGAGGTTCACCAGCGCACCCAACACCTCCTTGGAGCAGTTCTCGGTGAACTGGTCCAGCAGGATATAGCCATAACCGTTCCACATACCGTAATACGGGACAGCCGGCAGTGCAATCACGCTTCGGACAATATCCACATTGACCGAATCCTCCACTCCCGGACGGCGTACCGTCACCGTCAGCCTGGTATCGGTCTCACCCCTCAACTTGTCGCTAACGTATGATGAAGGCTTACCCTTCATGCTCTCACCGTCAATCCTCAGTATCTGGTCGCCTGCCCGCAATCCGTAACGGGCAGCCGGCATATTCTCGTAAGGCTCCTCAATGCATATCCAGTCACGGCCGTTGTACTGGCGGATAATGGCACCTATACCGGCATACTTACCGGTAGTCATAATCTTCAGGTCGTTCTGGTCACTCTCGGGAAAGAACTGCGTATAAGGGTCTATTCCGCTCAACATGGCGTTGATGCCACGGTTTATCAGAGTCTGGGGATTAATGGTATCAACATAGAACAGATCCAGCTCCCTTACTATATCATGGAATGTCTCCATGTTCCTGGAGAGTTCAAAATCGTGCCCCTGACCCCTCACCTGCACTTGGATTCCGGCAATCAGAGCACATATAATAATCAGAGATCGAATATTCCTTTTCATACTAAAATCCGTTTGGAAAACAGTGAACAAGTGCGAAGATAGAACAAAAATCGCCTGCCACGATGTTTTTTTTCCTTAAAGGAGTTGGATATTTCAAAAAAGGAGGTAAATTTGCACCGCATTTGAGAGCACTACTCATCCCGAATGTGGCAAAAAGCTTCTTTAGCTCAGTTGGTTAGAGCATCTGACTGTTAATCAGGGGGTCCTAGGTTCAAGTCCTAGAAGGAGCGCACCAAAAAATGTGCAATTGGGGACTGTCCCCAATTGCACTATTTTATATATTTACCGATGACGGGGAGGGATTTCAGGGGCAGGTCCTTCCTGAAAAGGTAAGCCAGATAGATGCAAATAAGCACGGTGTTGACCGTCAAACTCATCCAGACGGGCAGAGGTTTGCAGCCCAAATAGATTACGTAAAGCACGGCTGCAATCAGCACATAGACTCCAATCTCTCTGAGAGGATAATTCACGGGGCTCTTTTTCTGGCCTATGAAATAGGATAGCAGCATGCAGGTGCCGTAGCCGGCAAATCCTCCCCAGGCGCAGGCCATATAGCCGTAGCGGGGTACGAACAGCACGTTGATGGTAATCATCACAGCCGCACCTATGCCGCTCATCACGGCTCCCCACCAGGTCTGGTCAGAGAGCTTGTACCAGAACGAAAGGTTGAAGTATATCCCCATGAACAGCTCTGCCAGCATCACAATGGGCACAACTCCCAGCCCCACCCAATAGTCATGGTCAGTCACCAGGTATCGGAAGACGGGCATGTAGAACACCACACCCAGGAAAGCCAGAATGCCGAATATCACAAAGTATTTCATTCCCTGTGCCAGCGTATCGGCCGAGTTCTTGTCCTTGCTTCCGCCAAAGACGAAGGGTTCGTACGCGTATCGGAAGGCCTGGGTGAGCAGGGCCAGCAGCATGGCTATCTTGCAGCAGGCTCCGTATATGCCCAGCTGCTGTTCGCCGAACACCTTATCGGTCACAATATGCTTGAACGCTATCTTGTCGAACACCTGGTTGAGTATTCCCACCAAGCCCAGCAACAGGATGGGCCAGGCGTAGGCCAGCATGCGTCGGGCCAGCCTGGCGTCGAACCCGAAGGTGATGCCCTTGAGCTCCTTGACGAAGCCGAACGTTACGAGCGCCGTGCAGAGCAGGTTGACGAAGAATATGAGCCCCACACCGTAATTGTACTTAACATACATGGCCTCAAGTCCGGGGAACGTTCCGAACATCTTGGGCATGAGCCAGAACACAAAGAGGTTGAGCAACACGTTAGGAATGATGAACGCCATCTTGAGAGTCATGAACTTGATGGGACGGTGCTGCTGGCGCAGGCGGCTGAAAAGAATGGCCTGGAAAGCATCGAGGCCCGCAATTATAGCGAAACAGCCCACGTACTCCGGGTGGTTGGAGTAGCCCAGAAAATCCGATATTGGACCTATGAATACGAACGCGAGAGCTATGAAGAAGAGTGCTACGCTCCCCACCAGACGCAGGGCGGTGCTATAGACCATCGACTCATTCTCCCCCTCCTTGTTGGCAAAGCGGAAGAAGGTGGTCTCCATTCCGAAGGTGAGCAGCACAAAAAGCAGTGCAGCCCAGGCGTACATTTCCGTCACGATGCCGTATCCGCCGCTCTCAGGGCTGATGAACCTGGTGTGGATGGGCACAAGAAGATAGTTGAGGAACCTGCCTACAATGCTGCTGACTCCGTAGATGGCCGTATCCTTGGCCAAAACTGCCATTTTGTTCTGTGACATAACCCTCTTTTTTGCGAAGTTACTTCTTTTTTGAGTAAGTTTGCGGCATGAAAGGAAAGCATTTAATCTTTATTTCATTTATTTTTATTTCTGTTCTCACAGCAGGATTAGTCTCCTGCAATCCGCGAACCCCTTCCAAGCGCAGGGTGGAGTGGCTCCTGTCCCAGATCCCGGACCACACCTGGGCCGACAGCATCGACCCCAAGGCATTCACCCCTGAATTCTATGAGCTCATAAAAGCCGGTTTCGAGAACACCCACAACCAGCAGGTGATGGGATATCATTTCGGCGATTTCATGTTCTTCTGGTACCGTGGAAGCGACAGCGACCCGGAAGAGGAGCTCTACATAAAGAAGATACTCTCATATACTGACGGCGAGGCTACCGCCAGAATAGTCTATAAGGCATTCGGAAAAGAGTACGAACACGCCATGATGATGGTCAGACAGCATGGCCGATGGGTTATCTCCGACTGGGACAACATGAAGACCACCATCATCATGAACGGCCTGAGATAGCAGATCAGGTATATTTCTCCCCGTATTTGAGCATGGAGTCATTGATGTATTTCTTGAAATCGGTCTCCTTGTCACGGTGACAAATCACAAGAACATCATCAGTATCCACCACAAGGAAATCCGACAGGTCGTCAATGACCACCAGCTTCTTCTCCTTGTTGCACAGGAACATACTGTTGTTACAGTTGTAAACCTGATAATTGTACATGCCCAACACATTGCCGTTCTCATCCTTGGAACAGTAGTCGTACAGCAGGTCCCAGCTCTCTATGTCGTTCCATTTGAAAGAGCCGGTCGCCATGAAGACCTTGTCAGTCTTTTCCAGCAGTCCGTAATCGACGGAAATGTGCGGGAGAGCCTCATACACAGCATACAGCAGGTTGCGGCGTGAGTCGCGGTTATGGAGAGTGTCGAAAATCCTGTCAAACTGAGCCGAAATGTCCGGCTGGCAGGACCGCATTATGTCGATGAATGAATTGACATTCCACATGAGTACGCCCGAATTCCAGTAGAACTCGCCGCTGTCAACGAACAGTTTGGCGAACTTATCCTCCGGCTTCTCAGTGAAGGTGCGCACTTTGTACATGTCGTCCACCACATGGTCATCGTCAATCTGGATATAGCCGAAACGTGTCTCGGGACGGGTGGGTTTGATACCCACCGTCAGAATACCCTCATGTGACCTGACGAAATCAAGCCCGCGGCCGATGACCTCGGAAAACGGCTCCTTTTCCATGATTACCAGGTCCGACGGGACCACCACCACATTGGCCTCAGGGTTAAGGTCACGGATATGATAGGCTGCCAATGCAAGACTGGGGGCCGTTCCCTTCATGACCGGCTCGCGAAGCACCTGAAGAGGATTGAGCTCCGGGAGCTGTCGGCAGACATCCTCATAATAATCAAGGTTCGTGGAAACAATGATATTCTCTATCGGGACAATATCCTTCATTATACCGACAGTCTTGGACAGAAGCGTCGTGCCGTCGTTGTTGAAATCCAGAAACTGCTTGGGCATCCCCTTCCTGCTCAAGGGCCACAGGCGTGTGCCGAAACCTCCGGCCAACACTACGCAGTAGAAATCTTTTCCTTTCATACATTAAAATATACGGGTGCTACGTGCACACGCGTATCTGATAGTAGTGGACAATTCTACGGGACGAAGTTAACAAATCATTTCAAGCAAGCAAATCCAAAACGCTTTTTTTAAGCGTAAAAGAAAAAATAGTCTGTATAATCCCCGTTTCTCATCAAAAAATCGTACCTTCGCGCCGGTTTAAGGACCAAGCCCAGATGGCGGAATCGGTAGACGCGCTGGTCTCAAACACCAGTGGGGCGACCCGTGCCGGTTCGACCCCGGCTCTGGGTACGAACAAGAGGGAGGTTTTTGACCTCCCTCTTGTCGTACCCGGGACCTTATTTTAATTTGACTCCGTCAAATGCGCTCCCTACGGTCGCTTGGCGGCCTCCGGCCGCTCTCGCTCGAG